>NZ_JAIHAU010000065.1 GCF_020054945.1 Mahella sp. | reverse complement strand
CCCTTATTTTGCGTATTCTACAACTCTGCTCTCGCGAATTACTGTAACTTTTATTTGTCCAGGATATTCTACTTCTTTTTCTATACGTTTGACTATCTCGCGGGCCATCCTCATGGCGTCCGCATCGTTTATCATTTCGGGTTTTACTATTATGCGCACCTCGCGCCCTGCTTGTATGGCATATGATTTATCCACACCTGCGAATGAATTTGCAATTTCTTCGAGTTTTTCCAAGCGCTTCAAATAAGCTTCTATAGTTTCTTGCCGAGCTCCGGGTCTGGCCGCTGAAATAGCATCAGCGGCTTGCACAAGCACCGCTTCTATGGAGTTAGCCTCTATATCACCGTGATGGGCTGCTATAGCGTGTATTATTGCCGGACTTTCCCTATACTTCTTGGCTATATCTATGCCTATCTGAACATGAGGGCCTTCCACCTCATGGTCGACAGCTTTGCCTATATCATGCAATAAACCCGCCCTTTTCGCTATAGCAACATCCGCTCCTAATTCAGCCGCCATGCCGCCTGCTAATAGAGCTACTTCTATTGAATGCTTCAACACATTTTGACCGTAACTGGTCCTATACTTTAAGCGGCCAAGCAATTTGATGATCTCAGGATGCAGATTATGCACCCCTACCTCAAATGCTGCTTGTTCGCCTTCTTCTTTGATCTTTGCATCCAATTCCTTTCTGGAACGCTCTACCATTTCTTCTATGCGTCCCGGATGTATCCGTCCATCTACTATAAGTTTTTCCAGAGCCATCCTCGCCACTTCGCGCCTTATAGGATCAAAGCCTGATAATATAACCGCTTCAGGCGTATCATCGATTATGAGATCAATACCGGTAGCCGTCTCCAGCGCACGTATATTTCTACCTTCGCGGCCTATTATACGACCTTTCATCTCATCGTTGGGCAGCGGGACTACTGAAACCGTAACCTCCGGTACATAATCGGCAGCGCATCGCTGTATAGCATCTGCTACTATTATCCTTGCCCTTTTCTCGGCCTCTTCTTTGGCCCTGTTTTCTATATCCCTTATAAGTGTTACGGCATCGTGCTCCACATCTTCCCTTATGCTGGCTAACAGCACTTCTTTGGCCTGCTCGGTCGTCATCCCTGACACACGTTCTAATTCGGCTAATTCGTTTTTATGCAGTTGTCGGATCTCTTCCTCTAACTTATCCAATTCCTTTTGACGCTTGTTTAAGGTTTCCTCACGTCGATCCAAACCATCAGATTTTTTTTGAAGAGCATCTTCTCTTTGAAGCAACCTGCGCTCCATACGCTGATTCTCGTTTCTTCTTTCACGACTCTCTCTTTCAAATTCACTGCGCAGCTTGTGGATCTCGTCTTTAGCTTCAAGTAAAGCTTCTTTCTTGGCTGCTTCGGCTTCTTTCTTAGCCTCATTTATTATATCCGCAGCCCTTTCTTCGGCTTTACCGATTTTAGCTTCAGCTATCGTTCTGCGGTAGTAATAGCCGCTTAATATCCCAATAGCCAAACCTACTACTATATATAGGATATCCCACAAGCTAGATTCTATAATGCACACCTCCTAATCCATCAATAAAATACACGAAAAATTAATCTAATCTCTCTCGCTGTTTTTATGATTCTCTTTTCGGAAGAATATCTTCCTATTATAATATTATACTGTATTCCATTTTTACAATCAACAGCAATTCCATCTTCAAACCTGAAAATGCATAAGGCCCATTGTAGAATTAACGTAGCATATGTGTATTATGCTACGTTAATTCTACAATGTATTGAATATTATGTCAAGCTGGAAATAAAATCTATTACTTGAAATACTGCATCGGATCAGTCGGCACGCCGTTAATGCGTACTTCAAAATGACTGTGCGGTCCGGTTGCCAATCCGGTCGCACCGACTCTGGCTATTACCTGTCCCTGCGATACCTCCTGGCCAACGCTCACCAGCAGCGATGAATTATGTCCATAAAGCGTGGATATCCCGTTGCCATGGTCTATTATCACAGCCTTCCCATACGCACCGAGCCAGCCGGACTGTATGACCACTCCTCCGTCGGCAGCCACAACGTTCACACCGCTTGGTGCTGCTATGTCAGTACCTGTATGTAACTTACCTACGCCTAATACGGGATGTACTCTATAGCCAAACGGTGATGATATTCTCGAATAACCCGGAACAGGCCATGTAAACCGACCGGTAGCCACTATCGATCCGCCCCTGCTGGGAGTACTCTTCTGAGTCTGAGCCTTACGTTTTGCCTCCTCCTCGGCCTGAAGCTTCCTTATAACACCCTCGAGTTCCTTTGATTGGGCTTCCATCTCATTCAGCGCTTTTTCATATGATTCCTTCTGCTGCTCTAAATCAGCCAAAAGCTTGTTTTTTTCGGTGCGCTTGCTTTCTATATCTTTCTTTTCCTCAACAATGAGCTGCTTCTGCTGTTCTATATGTAATTTTTGTTCTTCGATGGCTTGTTTTTTTTGGGCTATATCATCTTGCAGCTTACGCATTTGCGTCAAAAGGTCGTTATCGCTCTGAGTTATTTTAACGGCCATCTCCACTCGCATTATGAGATCACTAACGCTTTGTGCCGATAATATCATCTCCAGAATGCTGGACTGATCATTCATATACATGGCACGCACACGGCTATCCAACAATTGTTGCTGGTGTTCAGCCTCTTTTATGGCCTGCTCCAATGCTTTTTCGGTTTCCTCAAGCTGCTTTTCTGTCTCATTCAGATCCGCATTAGCCTTGTCCAATTCGGCCTGCTTTTGTTCGAGCTGTTTATCGAGCTTTTCCAACTGGACGCTCACATCCTGTTGTTTTAATTTCACATCTTCTAAAGCATCCTGCGTGCTTAACATATCCTGCTCTACGTCTTCCAGCTCTTCTTTTTTATCGTCCAATCCGGCCGCCATAGCCGGCACCGTCACCCCCAAGATTAAGACCATCGCTATAAGGATAGCTATAACCCTTTGCATCATTCAAATCCTCCTGTAAATCTCTCCTTCTTAAACTTTCAGATAACGCCTTATCGAAACGGCACTGCCTATTATACCGGCTACAATGCCAGTAACCATTATGATAAGCATTGCTATATTCATAGCATCATTTACTGGTATAAAGTTCACCATGTTCAATATGCTGCTCAGTTTACTCACAGCAAAATCATAAAGCATTTTTAAAAGCGCTAACGAAAGTATAGAGCCTGTCAGACCTATAACCGCGCCTTCGATGATAAATGGCCAACGTATAAACCAATTGGTCGCTCCTATGTATTTCATAATATTTATCTCGTTGCGCCTGGCGAATACGGCCAAACGGACGGTATTCATTATTATAACTACAGCGATTACCAATAATATACCTACTATAATCAAGCCCATCCAACGCACTGCGGTGACCAATCTGTTCAACGTATCAGCAACCTCACTATTATATTGAACCTTTTCTATCCCCTCCCTTCCATTTAGAGCATTTACCACGTCATCCGCATAAGACGGCTCTTTAAGCCTTACTTCGTACGACCTTGGCAGCGGATTATCCTCAGCGGTATAACCTTCCAGATAATCGCTTTGATCTCCAAACTGCTCTTTCCACTTTCCAAAGGCATCGGCTTTAGAAATATATCTTACATCTGCGATACCTTCCATATTTCTAAGTTCGCCATCCAACCGCTCGATCGCTTGGTCAGACATATCATCCTTCAAAAATACTATTACTTCCAAACTGGATTCCATATCGCCTATGACATTGCTTACATTTAAGCCAAATACTATAATACTGCCCAACATGAAGAGGGCTATAATGATAGATATAATAGCGGCCATGCTCATAGCCTTATGCCTGAGAATACCGTTAAATCCCTCTTTAATATAATAGCCTATGTTACTTAACATCATCTAAATACACCCCTTTTTCCTGATCGCTTATCACCGTTCCTTTCTTTAAGATTATAACGCGCTTGCGCATCGCATCGACTATTTCCTTGGCGTGTGTGGCCATTATAACCGTTGTACCTCTGCGGTTTATTTCGCTTAAAAGGTTGACTATGTCCCATCCGGTATCCGGATCCAGATTACCGGTCGGCTCATCAGCTATCAATACAGGCGGATTATTGGCTATAGCGCGGGCCAATACCACCCGCTGCTGCTCGCCGCCCGAAAGCTCATTGGGATAAGCATAAGCTTTGCTGCTAAGATTGACCAAGCTTAACATAAGCGGCACCCTGCGCCTTATCTCTTTTGAAGGTGTGCCCACCACTTGCATAGCAAAAGCTATATTATCGTACACATTCCTGTCGGGCAACAACCGGAAATCCTGGAATACCACACCTATATTTCTGCGGAAATATGGTATTTCCTTGCGTTTTAAAACAGTAACATTCTTATCGTTTACAAATATATCTCCGCTTGTAGGCTCTATCTCTTTCAGCAGCAGTTTTATTATAGTAGTTTTGCCAGCCCCGCTTGGACCCACCAAAAACACAAAATCCCCTGCTTTTATATTTATATTAACATTCGATAATGCCGTAACACCGTTATCATAAACCTTAGAAACATTAACCAATCGGATCATCAACTAAAATAGCCCCTTAATTTTTAATATATCCCAAGTACCTTCCTATCATCAGCCCCAGTTTGAATGTCACTGCGTCATCGAAATTGCGCAGATCCAAACCGGTATATTTTTGGATCTTGTCCAGCCTGTAAACCAGAGTATTTCTATGTATATACAATTGTCTGGACGTTTCGCTTAAATTCAGGCTATTTTCAAAGAGTTTCTGCACCGTTTGAATCATAGCTTCGTTTAAGAAGTCAAATTCTTCCCCTTTAAAAACCCTATCATAAAACTCTTGGCATTTTTCGGGCGATATATTGAACAGCAGCTTTTCTATGAAGAGTTTATCATAAACATATAGGCCTTTCTTGCCGTTATCAAATGCTCTGCCTATATCTATGGCCTTTTGCGCCTCGATATACGATTGCCTTATCTGCATGATATCATCTTTTATAGAGCCCACGCCTACTATTACATTTACAGAAAGCTCATTGAGCATGCTCTCGGATATGGCCGATCCCATCTGTATAAGATCATCGTCGGCCGAAGCCTCATCCTCTTCATCCTCAACAGCTTTTACAAGTACTATATTCTTGGTATCCATACGGATTATCATATCCTTATGCGAGCGAGGAAAGGCTTTGGACAATACACTGTACACCTCGTCCTCTTTATCATAGGCCATTATCAGATACACGCAGCGTTTGAGCTTGCGCTCCACCCTAAAATCATCGAGATATACAGGCACATCAGCCGGAGGAACCTGATCCAGCAAAAGCCTATGTATGAACTGTTCCTTTGTAAGATGCTGCTCGGGCATCTTATCATACAGTTCTAACAAAGCCTTAAACAAATAGCAATACCGGCGCACAGCCTCGCCCTGCCCGTCCATACGTATATATAACGGCTTATAGTTTGACAGAGAAACAGCATAATAAGATACGCCGTCCCTTACCATAAACCCGGCCTTGGCTATAACATCTCCTTCAGTCTGCACGATGTTATCTATAGCCCTTATTTGGTCTCTTCTGCTGCTCGCCAGGATATTGCCGCCGGTTTCTATCAGGCTTATCGGTATAGAAAGATTAAAAGCCGCATCCTCGACAAGCTGCTGCATTTGTTTATTGGTTAACATCACATCACCCTTACGCGTATTATATCATAAACCTGTAAATAAAAAAAGCAGAAAAATTATCCTTGGGGATATTTTCTGCTTTTTTATTTTGTGCTAAAAAGCGTTATCTATTCAATATGGTTTTTTCGGTTTCTTTATCAAATAAATGTATTCTGTTCGGGTCTAATGCTATCTTTATTGTATCACCGGCTCTTGCAGTGCTGCGAGGATCGACGCGCGCTATCATATTATTGCCTGCTACCGTCAGATAAAGCAATGTCTCGGCACCCAACAATTCCACCACATCGACGGCGGCCGTCACTACCGCATCGGGCACGCTGTCTATAAATACCTCTTCATCGTGCAAATCTTCCGGTCTGATACCCAGCACTACCTCTTTGCCTATATATGAATCATCGACCAATTTCTTGAGTTTGCCCTCGGGTATCCTTATCTTTTGGTCGCTAAACGCAGCGTATACGGCACCGCCTTCTGATATAAGCGTAACATCGATAAAGTTCATTTCCGGACTGCCTATGAAACCTGCGACAAACAGATTAGCCGGAGAATCGTAAAGATTCTGAGGAGAATCGACCTGCTGTATAAAGCCATCTCTCATAACCACTATCCTGCTGCCCATAGTCATAGCCTCGGTCTGATCGTGCGTAACATATACAAACGTCGTGCCTAATCTTTGATGTAGCTTAGTCAGCTCGGTTCTCATCTGAACCCTCAATTTAGCATCAAGGTTGGATAATGGTTCGTCCATCAAGAACACGCGCGGCTCACGAACTATAGCGCGGCCTAATGCCACCCTCTGCCTCTGTCCGCCGGACAAAGCCTTCGGCTTGCGGTTCAACAGGTGCTCGATATCCAGTATCCTCGCGGCCTCTTTAACACGCCTATCTATCTCTGTCTTTGGCGTTTTCCTGAGCTTTAAGCCGAATGCCATATTCTCATATACGGTCATATGAGGATACAAAGCATAGTTCTGGAACACCATGGCTATATCGCGATCCTTAGGGGCCACATCGTTTACCAAGCGCTCACCGATATACAGTTCACCCTCGGTGATCTCCTCCAAGCCAGCTATCATTCTTAAAGTTGTAGTCTTGCCACAGCCAGACGGTCCTACCAATACGACGAACTCTTTATCTTCAATATCCAAATTGAAGTGGCTCACTGCGGTTACACCGCCAGCATATACCTTGCTTATGTCCTTTAATACAACACTTGCCATTAAGACCCCTCCGTCCTTTTTATTTCCCGCATCGATTACGGGCTGGCATAATAATTCAACGCTATTATTATAACTGTATATACCGCTTTAAGCCATATATATTGTTCACAAAATTTTGTCGATTCTTTTTAGCCATATTGTATAAGCC
>NZ_JAIHAU010000006.1 GCF_020054945.1 Mahella sp. | reverse complement strand
CGTCCATTTTTGAACTATATATATGCAATGGTTCCATATGTGATACAGGAAGCTGAGCTGATAAAAGTCATTGAAACTATGAAAACGTGGTTTCATCACGGAACAAAATAATTATTACTGTAGTAATTTATAGAGAAATCTATAAAATCAAATTAATGAGATTGTGAGAACTTATTTGATTTAAGTGATTTTCGCATTGCTCAAGCCAATATTGATTACTACGAAAGTGTGGGCAACCTCGCCGATTATGGCTTGGTTGCCCACTTTTTATTTCACCATCATAACCCAAGAATAGTCCAGATTATCCTTGCGTAAAGGCAATGGAAATTCACAGCAACATATGGTATTATGACTTTAACAAGGATTGAATTACTGATTATTTATATAATAGGGAGTAACTATGAAGAAGAAAACAAAAGTATCAATCATTATTATAGCTTGCATTGCTTTAATTGGAGTATTAGGGTACTTACTAATTGGCAATCCTATTATGTTTATCAATAATCAGAAATTAAAAAACTCAGTCCAATCTATTGATAGTGAGACGGTTCAGTTAAATGATGTCGTTCCTTTTGAGTGGGACTTCCTCTATACCTTTGATCCGTATCAAAGCAAAGAAGAAATTGAAAAAATTGTTAGATTTAAGAGTGCTGATATTAAGGAAAACAACATTAATGAAGGAATGGTACATTTGCTTTTCGTCAAGGGTGATAAAGTGGTGGCAAGTATCCTTGGATATGGTAGTAATTTAGGTTATAACATAGACTTCACATCCAAAGAGGAACAAAATGTAACATTTGTAGAAGATGCTCAATTCAATGTAACAAGGGCAGATGGAATTATAACATTGATCTACGCAAAATGAGCATAATGGGGACCTTAGTAGCAGGACGACTCTGTAAGGCAGGAGCCGTCCTGCTTTCCGATTACATCCCCAAAATCGTCCAAATATAGAGCGGTGCCGTTAAGGTAAACACCAGACAGGCAAATAATATTGCCGGGGCACTCCACTCAAATTGACCATGTTTGCGATAATCAAAATACGCCATCCCAAGTTTGGCAAAGAAAAACACAGCCAAAATAAGATCGATTGCTGGGAATACCACATTGTTTACTACCGTTTTTATCTGCCCTGAAGCATCTCGCCATGTGCCCTCAATTGCTCCCGCCACATCCCCGGTACCGGCTGCAAAAGCCGTTGTACAGAAAAGCATTGAGAGCGCAAAGGCACAAGTCAGTATCAAGACTCTTTTTTTATTTTTTGTCATATAGACCGCCTTTCTTTCTTTACATATTTTCAACACAAAATCCCTGCGGATGAGAATAATCATTTCCCGCCCACAGGGATTTCTATTGTTGTCTTTCCTTCTTTTAGGGCTTTAGCGGAGCGACATGCCAATCATCCCAAAGTGATCCCCTGATAACCAGACTATCAGTCAAATTTGCTGAAAACATTCCGACAGGAGTCCAGCTATCAAGCGCCCAGGTATTAACTTCATAGCTTCCATCCGGCATCCAAATCGGACTGAAGTGTGTTCGGTTCTTGTAAGTTGAATAATTGTTTTTTTGAAACTCAAAGCGAGCAGTGCTGCCACTTTGCATTCGCTCCAGCAGTCTCCAATAAGAACCATAGTTAAACTCAGGAAAATAGCTTACAGCATTCTGCGGATTTGTTATAGCAGTAGACTGATTGCTGCTAACTGATGCTGATACCTCTTGGTTAATTCCATAGCCTGATTTCATTGTGCGACCATTAGCTGTGGGATTTTTGCTGTCGCAAAGGATGGTCATACTCGCAGAAAAAGAAGCATAATATCTGTTTAAATCAAACCCCCACCATCCATGATCACACCAATATCCATCCTCGTCATCTCCGTGCCACACCCAATATGCTCTCCACCATGGACTCCAAACTGTCCAGTCAGCTCTTATTTTTTCTGCTCGCAGTGGAACAATGTTTTTCTGAAAACTATCGTTTCTATCATCAGCGATAGGGTTAGGCGGAGGATTCTTATCCATGTCTATAATCTTGCAGTTTATGATGCTCTTATCTGTTCCGCCTGGACCTCTTACAGATACATGAATTACCATGTCCTGCTCAGTCGCCGGGGTTCTCCATTTTACCCAAGCAAGCTGACTATCTCCACTTGGATAATAGACATTGCCTACATTATAGGTTGTGCCGTTTATGGTGAAGTCTACCCGAGTTGAATTATCGGGATCGGACTGGCCTCCGCTTACCCTTACTGATGTAATTACCTCGGTATTTACCCTATACTCATAATCATAGGCAGAAACCACAGGAGGTTCTGGTTCTTCCTGAAAACGAACAATACCAAGACCGAGGCTGGATTTAATATCCGCATTTGAGGCGGTAGTGGTTTTGCTGCCACTCCATGCCGGATAGCCAAGATCCGAAACCTCTAGAAACATAGAGAGAGGCAAGTTTTTATGGGACAATGATGTCATCTGTTTTCTAAGCAAGCCGCTTACCTGTTCATCATATAGGGCTGCTTCGGTAGCCGTGGTAGCAATCATCACACCCTCAAATTTGTAGAAGGCAAAGGGCTCGAGGAGTAGCTTGTAATCACCATTAATCAGCACATCATAGTCCATACCTGTATGATTTGAAATTAATTTCACCGTATATTCCGAGCAAAAAAACCTTTTTATAGCATCAATATTGTTACTGCCGCTAGTGCTTACTATACGCGGCATTGCTTGAGAAGGATTTATATATTGAAATGTTCCTTGTTGTGGAGATAGACTTTGCCCACTGCTATAACTTAACTTACTAACCTTGCCAAAATGAACTATAGTTGAAGGGGGAATTTTGTTAGTAAGATCAATTGGAATTGTCACTACTGCATGATCGCTGGCTCTTACCACAGTCACTCTTACACCATCATTCCCCGGTGTCCATGAGTTGGTGCTTGTGCCGTCACCCATTCCGCCTCCGCCGCCATCAATATTCCCATCTCCAACTGCAAAAGCTGGCTGAGAAGAACAGCATATCAAAGCAAAACACAGGCAAATTGCCATTAATATTTTCTTCATTCAAACTCCTTTCCGCAATAAAAAATGCACCGCCTATGCAGTGCATTTTATTGCTATATTTATTTACTCACCCATAATCCCCACTTGCTTATTAATATCTCCATCGCTTTCACCTGCGATTCCTTGATTCTCTCCGCTGTTTTTAATCCACCCGAACCCCGGAAGGTAGGTTTCACCTTTACTATTAACATCCCCGCCTTGAGGCTGATTATCACTCTTAGGTGGTGTGCTTGGTTTTTCTACCTTGTTATGCTCAACTGGTTTATCCTGTTCCGTGACCTTTTCGCCGTTGGGCTTTTGGTCTGGATTTTTAAGCTGTTCATCGGTATATTTAGGCTTTACAGGATCAGGCTGAATGGTCTGCTCAGTACCTTTATCTACTCCGTTGGCATTATTGGTTTCCATTTCGATTTCAATAGGCGGCACTTTAATATCATCTTCTTTTTCTGTTATATCAGGGCTTTCTACTGCTACCTTCTGCGTGTCGCTATTTTGGTCAGGCAGATCCAAGTCATTTATAGACGGTACCTTAAACTGGCTCATGATTGCTACGAAAAGTACCATACTTAGCACCAGCCCGCCTGAAATAATCAGCCATTTCTTCACTTTGTTATTTATATTTTTCATAAAGGCATTCTCCTTGTCTATAGTTTAATCTATTTTGTTAAGCCACACCCTACCACATGATAGTTCAAAAGTCTATCAATATTATAAAAAGCTTTTGAATACTCCATTAACATAGATTCTGTACTTAAAACCTTGGGGTATAACCGGCGCTGTTTTTCAATTTGATTTGCATAGGCGGCAGTAGCTTTCCACCAAAGGATACCGGCACTTCCAGCATAATGGTGCTGTCAGCTTGAAACCGTGCCAAGCTTTGATCCCCTGTCGCAAAGGGTGCATTTTTAATATTTACAGAGAGTCCCCATATACGAAATTCCAATTTATCTTCCGAGGTACGCTTTTCATGATATCCGCTACTTTGTCTGAGCCCAAGGATATTATCCAGTCTATTATATATATCGCCATAATCAAGACTTTCTTCAAAGTCAGATGCAATTGGCTGATAAGCTCCCGAATATCCTTCACGGACACCATGATATACATCATCGTAATTATCATTAACTGTCGAAATAACAGCGGCCTGCACGGCATCCCGAACACCTTGTGCTACAATCATCAGACGGAAATATTCCGAAATACCACTGAAAATCAAAACCAGAGATAAGGTGATGGCTATGATAAGGGGAAAGGATGCTGCTCTTTTATCTTTTATAATCCTTTTAAATTTTTCCATGTCACCACCTACTTCCAATAGACTTCTGATTTTCCTGCAGCATCTGAGCGCAGGGTAATGGGAAACGAACCAAAGCCTGAAAACAATCCGATATTAGCTTGATAGGTGACTGTTACTGTGAATTCCTCATTCAGCTGGATTTTGCCTGTCTTTGACCATGTTACCGTAGGATTAAGCCCTGTCTTTTCAGATAGCATCTGTTCCCGGCGGGTGGTTTCAGTACCTACACGGCCTGCAATTTCTGCTTCCCGAATCAGCTCTACAGCGAAGGTATCTATCTGCTGTTTTTGGATATAGACAGGAAAAACTTTCACAGCAAGTGCTATAACCAGCATGGCGGAGATTACCAGAATGCAGATATCAATGTAACCCTCGGCTCGCCTGCTTTTTAGAATGTGTTTAGTTCTTTTCAGCATGACACCGCCCTCCTAAAACATCCCGCCAAGGGAATGGATAATTTCATAGATAATAATTGCCATATATGTCATCAGAAAGCACATGAGCATGGCAAAGGAAAATATACGGATTTTAGGCGGTATCTTCATGGCCTGTGCTTTTAACCTTTGCAGCTCCAGCTGTTTCATATCATGAGAGAGCATTTGAAAATACATGGCACTGTCATCCCCTCGCAGTACGCCGATAAGACCACGGGTAATGTCTGAGAGCATGGGAGAATTAAACCTTGCTTCAAAGCGTGTGAGAGCAGCTTCATAAGAAGATGAACGCATATCGGCAGTAAGAATATCCAGCTCAGCGGCAAAGTCCTCTCCTGCATTTCTCTTAAAGCTTTCCAACATGGACAGTACATCCCGGCTTGCTTTCAGCTCCTGGGTGATGGTCGCCACAAACCTTGGAAGCTCCTGCTCAATCCTGTTTCTCTTTACAGACAGAGCCTCATCTGCCTTGCGAATCTCCTTAAAATAGATAAGAACGGCAAGAAACAATACGATAGGTGCTAAAAGGGGCAGCACCACAAGGCAGGGTATAACCACCAAGGCAACGGCAGTAGATTTAACAATGGCCATTGCTGTAAAGAGTTCCGGTGTTTCTGAAAAACCTGCAGCAGACAACACATTGGCCATGCGGCTTTTTTTATACTCGTCCATTGGGATATATGCTGACAGCTTTACTGCTGCTGAATGTAATGCAGTGTCAATGGTTTTGGGCTTGGATTTTGCCTGTTTTCCTGCCAATAGCATTGCCTTCTCCGTGGCAAGGGTAGGAAGTTTTAGCAGATCAGCGGCAATAAAAAAGAGTCCTAATCCAAGGAGGACTCCGAATAAAAGTATATAGATTGTCATCGGTTACCTCCTGTATTCAATAGGCTGAGTCAGCTTAATAACAAATGCCGTAGAAATGAAAATCACTGCGGCACATATAGTTAAAATAACCTGACCCAGCGGAGTATGCATCAAGGTATGATACCAGTCTTTGTTCAAGAAATATAAGAGGGGAATGTTTCCCACTACCAAAAGCTGCATGATGATAAATTCCTTTCGAGGTTCAAACACCATATTCTCCAGCTCACCGTTTACTACACGCATATCGCTGAGCTTAGTCACAATGGGTGTTAGAGTTGTTTTCAGACTCCTATCATGCTGGCAGGCAATGATTGCATCGCACCATTCCTGAAACACGGCGTTATCTATTTGTTCCTTTAGATCGAGTAGAACGGCTGTCACATCAGGATTTATTAGCTTAACACTTGATACAAATCCGCGAAAAACATTTAGTACCGGCTGATTAAGATAAGGAATATTTTCCTCCACCGCCGTTAGGATATCCTCATTTCTAAGATAGGCAGTAGTAATAATACTAAGGGCTGTTTCAAGCTCTGCTGCAATATCCTTTTTGAAATGGCCAGCCGTAAGCTTTACCCACCAAAGGGGCAAAAACATACATCCTACAGCCATAACAGGGACTAAAAAGATATTCCCCATCATGATAGCGATAGATGCACCAATGCAAAAGAACAGCAAGGCAGCCCCGCAAATCATAGGAAACTTTGCCGTTCTCCCGGTTACTTTGAGAATGCTCTGTACTTCAGCAATCTCCCGGCGAAGATAGGATTTCTTTTTACGGCGGGTACTTTCATTGATCTCATCACGAAGGGATCTGGGCTTATCAGTAAGTTTTGCAAATATGGTGTTCGTGAACTCCATAGGTGATAGGTTTAGCAAAATAAAAAAACCTGCAATCATTCCGATACAGGCAACAAGCAAAATGGTTATCATGCAGTTTTTACCCCCTCCCTTAAAGCAATGATGATTGGCTGGGGCATACCATTTTCCAGAAGCCTTTTAGCTAGACTCTCTGAAATAGTATTCACCTGCCTATGGTGTCCTTCAATGATGAAATTACCTTCCTCCATACGGTTTTCCTCTATAACATACTGAAACAGCGAACGAAAATGCCTTGTTCCGTCAGGCAGGATTTCACATTCCTGTATTTCCATCATTCGGCGCTGCTTATTTTCCAGCTGCTTGCAAAATACTACGATTGGATATGCTTCTGTCACATAATCCATAAGAGTGGCATCGCTCATATCTACGGCACGCTTACATAGGGATACCATACGGCGATAGGTTGCCTCACAGGAGTTGGAGTGGATGGTGGTAAGCACAGCTACACCTGTCCTTGCTGCTTCTTGAGCGGCATTAGCTTCAGCCCCGCGCATCTCACCGACTACCACAATATCAGGGTTAAAACGAAGAGCCATATCTAAAAGAGCAATTTGATCCACACGCTGGCGCTCATTATCGGAATCACGGGTAAGGGTATGAATGACTGAATTTGTCACTTTACCATCCTTTTCCCTCACCAAGGCAAGCTCACGGGAGCCATTTTCAATGGTGTAGATACGTTTGTTGTCCGGAATGGTTGTAAGTATCCACCCGGCAACAGTGGTTTTGCCACTGGAGGTAGCCCCTGCCACACACACGGAAATACCATAGCGGACACATAGGGATAAAAAGTCCAGCATGGGTTCAGTAGCGGTGCCGCTATTTACAAAATCTTCTTTTTGCATTGACTGTGGATTTACAATACGAATGGATGCCGCTACACCCACATCTTCGTCTACGATAGGGCTTTTTAATACTGCAATACGAATATTTTTAGATAGATGCCCCAGTACAATAGGACTTGCGTTGTCCAGCACCATACCGCTGATATGAAGCATGCGGCGAATAACATTGACTGCATGTTCGGGGCTGTCAAAGCTTTCTGTAAGCTTCACGGTGCGGCCGTCGCTATATTGCACTTCGATGTCCCTCCAGCTATTGATGTCGATTTCTTCAATGCCTGTGCCGAAGATATATTTAGTTAAAAAACCAAACTCCGCCATTTCAGTATAGAGTGCATCAGCAAGGGCATCACCGCTTATGCCGTTTACAGATATACGGTTATTCTGCAGATATTTGGTTATATATCGTTTCATCTGTACCTTGGCATCGGAGCGGTTACCTGTAATAAGAGTGCTATAATTTTCCGAAATATATTCCTGTACATCGCTTAATACCGTAGAAAAATCCTTGCCCTCGCTTTCCGGTGCAAAAAATAGTGCATGAGCTCGGGATATGCCTTTTAAATCAATGAGGCCATTTTCAGATTGTCTTTGTTCTTCTTTGGTAGCAACGACATTTTTATTTTTAGCTGACATCAAAACACCTCCTTGACGATTTTTTCAATTTCTTTTCTAAACTGGCGGCTATCCTTGAGGGATAAGTCTACAAGGAGATTCCCGGCAAGATATTGCTGTTCCAATTCCTGTGAATGATTAAGGATAAAGGCGGCAGACCCCAGTGCATGCACTGTCTGATCCTGTGCCTGCTGGGGCTTCACATTCGCAGACACCTTATATTGCTTATCCGCATCCCATTTGCTGTCACGAAGGAGCGTTAGCTGGCTGGACAGATAGCTGATGGACTTTAAATCCGCATTGGCAAGGCGCAGGACGCTATCGGATTCCATCAGTGCCAATGCAGAGAGGATGTCGCTTGCAATATAACTGCTGCAATCCACAACAATAAAAGAAGCCACCTTGCGAAGTTCACAAAGAAGCTCTTTTGCCTGCACCTCTGAATAAGGCGGGTAGGTATATTCATTTTCGCCCTTTTTCATTCCTAAAATTGTGAGATAGCTGTTCTTTTTTAATGTCACAAGATTGTGCTTTATTAAAGGCTCTGTCACATGGGTAGCGGCAAGAACACTGCCAAGAGAATGCTCGCTTTCAATCTCAGAGGGCGGACAGATACAAGGCAGCATCGGAGCAGTCATATCGCATAGCAGTAGCACCACATTTTTCTTTTTATCTGCAAGATATTTTGCAATTTTTACGGCAGTCACGGTTTTGCCGCTGCCCGGACTGCCCCAAACAGCAAGGATACCCCCTTGCAATTCTTCTTCAGTAGCCGGTTCCTCACTCCGTACAGAGCGGGAAAAGATGCCTTTCTTTTTAAAGTTCATTTATTCAGTCACCTCATTCTCAACAGGCTGTTCAGGCTTTGATTCCAAATCTGCTTTTTCCTGTTCCTCTGTATCATTGTTCTTCTCTATGGGATACAAGGCCTCGTTAATTTCATCCTGTACTTCAATAAACTTGGCAGTGTTTGCTGGTGTACCACGGTACACAAGAGAGAGGTGAAGTTTTCCGTCTGCCTCAAGTTCTGCCAGCACCTTGCTTTGTTCAGAAGATACAAGCAAGGTTACCGTAGAAGGTAGCTCCCTTTCATCATCATTGGGCTTTATTTCTCCTGTATTGGCATCATAGCCGCTGGGAGCAGTTACGCTGATAATTTCTACATATTTAAGTTCCGCAGGGATAACGGTTAAGCCCTGTTTCTTGTAATCAGGAGCAATAACAGACACTATATCTCCGCTTTGCAGTTTACCTGACAGGCCGTTTGCAAAGTTTTTAATGGTAACAGACATGGCCTGCTTACTCCCATCTAAATTATAAAGATAAGCATTTTCAGCAGCCGGTATATCGGACAGCTTGGTATTTAGAATATAGTCACCGATAGAAAGATCCGCTTTTGCGTATTTCCCTATCACGGTATCTTTTTGCCTGATAACATTCTCGGGCAGGCCAAATCCGCCGACTTCGGCAATCTGCACCATATCCTTGGTTATCTCATCACCGGCTTTAATCTCCTTTGTCACCCTAACAATTTCAGTTTTCTGACTGACTGTTTTATTAAACAGCGGTGTCACACCGAAACAGATGATCAAAGACAGTAAAATACAGATTACGCCCAGCACGGTGCGGTTTTTCAGTAAATTCATGAACTGTTCCTCCTTGATATTTAATTATGGATATTAAATAAATCCACCAAATCTTAAAATGTATGCCGGCAGGAAGCCTACGACTAATATAGGCAGCAAGGGCATTTCCATATGGACATTCCATAGTTTCTTTTTACGGTGAAGATGATTCGATGCTATTTTCCATATGCATATTCCTATGGGTAGCGGTAAAGCCAAGGCAAATGCCCAGATGGAAGCATCTATGCCCAAAACTGAGCAGGCAGCGGCAATGAATTTAACATCGCCTCCGCCCATATGCTTTTCATCAATCCATGCAGCAATAAAAAATGGGATGGAAAGCAGTGCCCCTAAAAAGTTGACGGGGCTGAAGTTAATCAGCCCCGTCAAAAATATTAGGATACAGATGCTGTCGGGAATCATTCTTTTCTGTAAATCCCATCCGGCAGCTGCTATAAGGAGGCTACAAAAAAGCACCCCCTGAAGGATGCCGTTAGCCTGCATAGTTAAACATTTCTTTGATTCGCTGAACCAAGGTCGGAAGCACAGTACCCTCCAGCAAGGCATAAAGTCCTGCAAGGAGCAGAGCCCCAAGCACAACGGCAATCAGAATCTTAACTGCTGTGTCAATATAGCCTTCCGCACGATTACTGACAAACACTGCTTGGCTTCTCATTTTAAAAATCTGCAATTTTGCAGGCAGGGACTGGATGCCGGTGTTCACATAATTTGCTGTATGGGCGATCCTTTTTTTCATATTACTAATGAGTCTTTTCATAGTGATATTCTCCTTTATATTTCAATTTTTTGTTGATAGTTTTGCTTACTCAAAATGGTAAGTTACAGAGTAGGTAATATTACTCTTGTTATACATGCAGTTGTGATTCGTATAATAATAAAACTCCAGCTGAGTATATACACCTGCACCGAGAGTACGGCTGAATGTAATGCCGTTTGAAGTAGTGCCGTAGTCCAGTTGATCCCACTGTCCTGTAAGCTTATTTAAGCCCCTCACTCTTCCGAAGTCAGAGCCGCTGTGACCGGAAACCGGCGGAACTGTGAATGTGTATTCGGTTATAGTAGCACCTTCAAGTCCATTTTCTAATATGACTGAATCAGGACCGGTAAGTGTCATGCCTCCGCCGCCGTTGGAATCGGCTACAAAGAACACAATGGCTGCCCATGGCGACTCAGCCCCTGCTGTATCAACCGCTTTTACTCGTACCAGATTTCTTCCCAGGGGATAAACTTGTGTTTTGGCATTTCTGTTTTCCCAGACAAGAGTTACTGCATCGCCATCCGGGTCTGAGCTTGCAGCTGTGATGGTGACAGGGGTTCCCGGTGCTACACTGTTGCCGTTTGGTGTTCTTGTGATAACCGGGGTTAGGGGTGCAGAGTTTGCAATGGTGAATGTCTTAGATACCCATTCCGAATATAGTTCTGTGCTGTCTTTGGCACGGACACGGATTGTATGGGTGCCCACAGCGTAGTAATCATCTGCGGTTTTGTTTTCCCATTCCAAGGTGGTTGAATCGCCGTCAGCATCGCTTGCCTTGGCAGTGATATCTACGAAAAACTTACCGTCTTTAGCGGTTCTGGTAGGGGTTGCCGTCAGTGTTACCGTAGGGGCTGAACTTGTGATGGTAAAGCTTTTTTCTGCCCAAGGAGAATACGCTCCTGCAATGTCCTTTGCCCTGACACGAATTGTGTGGGTACCTGGGATATAGTAGCCATCGGCTGATACTCCATCGTATTCCAATGTCACCGCATCCCCATCAGGATCAGTGGCATCAGCTTTGATATCCACAAAGAATTTTCCGTCCTGTACAGTTCGGGAAGGAGTTGCCGTAACCGTTGGCGCATCGGGAGGGGTGTTTGTAACGGTAATACTTTCGGAATGACTGATGGTTCGTCCGGCACTGTCGGTAATAGTTGCGGTCAGCATAAAATCGCCTACATCGTGGATAGAAATACTGCCGCCGTTGTTATCGAGTGTACCTTGGAATATGCTATCTTCACTATCCTTTTGCAGCTTCCAGACTGCGGTATAACCGTCAATATGCTGGACATCTTTAACGGCTACAGTGAAATTTGTTCCATAATGGATTGTTTTAGGGATTGCAAATGTGTACTTCATCACCGGCAATATATTTACCCTTTGGCTGTTAGAAAAGCTGCGGCCGAGATAATCGGTCATGGTAGCAGTAAGGACATATTCTCCATGAGACTTAAAGTTGATTTTGCCGCCTTGGGCATTAAGATTGCCGCTGAATGTTTCACTTAATGAAATGCTCTTACCGTCTTTTTCTACTGTCCATTCCACCGGAAGCACATTGTTGTTTCCGAAGGTGCGCAGATCAATGACCGTATCGGTATAGGCAAGCCCCGGAAGTTCAAATCCGATTGTCAGTACGGGTAAGACTTCACACTTGCCGCCCGGTTCAAATAAGAATACCCTGCCTGTTTCATCGGTGAGCCTTGCCACTAACTCATAGATACCGGCTCGTTTGAACCTGATAGTACCGCCGTTATTAGCAAGACAGCCGTCTATAAAGGTGTTCCAATCCTGAAAACCATAGGTGTTATCCACCAGCCATTCAATGGCAAGACCATCCAGATTAGCGGAATTGGTATTGACTACAATATCAGTATCGGTGTGTGCGTACCTTGGCAGACTAAAGCTTACAGTTGGCACAGGATATACATTGAAGCTTTGTTCATAGCTATAACTTCTGCCACCTTCATCGGTAAACTCTGCCTTTAAAAAGTAGCTGCCCTTTTCCTTAAATTGCAGACTACCTCCCGTATTACTGAGTGCACCTATGGCCGCATCAGATAGAGCAATTTCTTTTCCGTCACGAGTTAATGACCAAGCGGCGATATCACTGCCGATTTCATTAAAGACTGCCTCCACCGTAACGCTTTTATCCGTATGGAAGATTTCGGGCAAATAAAACCCGGCTGAGCCAACAGGATATACCGTGATCGTAGCCGTATCGGCAAACACCCTGCCCGTTATATCGGTGACAGAGGCTGTCAGGGTATACACGCCTTTTTCCTTGAAGCGAACACTGCCTTTAGTGAGATTCCCTTCTATAAATGTACTGATATTGGCAGGTTCACCGTTTCGACTCAGAGTGTAGGCTATGGTTAAGCCGTCTGCTTCCTTGGTTTCTGTCTGCATAGCAATGGTTTTGTCTGTATGGGAAACAGCAGGCAATTCAAGCTTTACTTCTGAAACAGGGTAGACATTGATGGTATCGGAGGCATTAACTGTTTTGCCAAGTCCGTCAGTGATAGCAGCGTTCAATACATAATTACCTTTTTCTTTGAACATCACTGTGCCGCCTTGGGAGTTTAGCTCCCCTAAGATACCTTCCGTGATATCTATAGCTGTGCCGTCTTTTTCCAGTGACCAAACCACTTCATTAATTCCAAGGTTTTCAGTTGAAAGCTCTACGGCAACAGCTGTATCGGTGTGTGCTGTCTCAGGCAATTTGAAACCTGCTGAAACCACCGGATAAATTTCAATAGCCTGCTCATGACTTGCCGTAACACCACGACTGTTTTTAACAGTTGCAGTAAGGGTGAAATTACCGGCTTGTAAAAACTGCACTTTTCCGCCATCTGCCGTCAGCTCACCTTTGATAACATCTGTTAGCTCCATAGGGACACCATCTCTTTGAACTGTCCACAAGATGCTACTGACATAGCGGCTATTTGGCTTTACTTCAATTTCATCGGTTGTGTAGGCAGTTTCCGGCAAAAGAAAGGAAAACTGAGGTGTCGGTACATAGGAAGAGCCGCCGCTGCCTGAAGATTTTTCCTCTGGTTCTGTAACAGACGGTTTTTCCGGTTCTTCATTTTTAATCTGTTCCTTAGCCTTTTCTGTATCCACCAGCATCTCAAAGGCTTCACCACGAGTTGCGTTCTTATCGGGGCGAACTGTGCCGTCCGGATATCCATCTATAATGTGGTAATACTTGCCGGTACAGATGTATGCCTTTTGTTCCTCGTTAAGCTGGCTCTCATCTAAGAATCCAAGCATACAGGGACAGGAGGGATCATGATTTTCCTTGCCCATAGCCCTCACCAGCATACGGATCATTTCCATTCGGGTGATAGGTTCATCAGGCAAAAACTTATTGCTAAAATCACCTTTTTGAATAATGCCTGCAATGACAAGAGCCTCTACATCCGATTCGGACCAATGCCCTGGAATGTCAGTAAAGTGGATTGTGATATCCTTGTCTGTGGACTTTGGCAGTTCCATTGTCCTTGCTATCAAAGTTGCAAATTCTGCCCTTGTAATAATATTGTCGGGGTGTACCAGACCATCGGGATAGCCTGCAATTACACCTTTTTCCGCAAGGATATTTATAGCTTCCTCTGCCCAATGCCCTTTGGCATCTTCAAAGTACCGATGGGCTGCATAGGCACTTCCTGCAAATAGCGAAAGCACTACACAGAGTATCAGCAAAAAGCTGGTAGGTCTTTTTATCTTTGTACTCATTGACATCCCCCTTACATTCCGGCCATCTGCTGGCTTTGTTCTTGTTTTGGAGCTTCTTGCACCTGTTCCTTGGACTGCTTTTGTGCCATCGTCTGCTCATAGGCAGAAAGCACTGCTTTATCAAAGGCTTGCTTTGCCTCCTTCGTGCAGGGAAAGCAGATGTCTTTGTATTCTCCGGTTTGCCCTTTATATTGGGGCATGGATACAAACAGGCCTTTTGTACCCTCTAAAATGCGGACTTTAGATACGGCAAAAAATCCGTTGATATTGACCGATGCATTGGCTTTCAGTGTACCGTCTGTTTTCACAGGATAAATGCGCACATTAAACTGCATCGGGTTTTCTTGCGGCAGCTCCTGCTTAGTGGCTGCTTGTGCTGCTGTTTTTGGCATAGCTTATTCCTCCTAAAATGATTGTGACATGGACTCTGCCATGCCCTTGATTTGACCATCTTCTTCAAAAGCAATCTGCTTAAATCCGAAACGGTCGCAGTAATGATATTCACTGCCTTCCTCGTCATATAGTTCCACCACATCGGACATAGACAGCGAATGCCCCCTATATCCGGGAGGATGATTTATATTGCAGCGGGTGTAAATAGCTTCAAGGTCGTTTGTTTCAAGCTGTCCATCGTACACGATGCCGTAATGCTCCGGAGAAGGGTCTCCAAATTGGCTTATCATTTCATCCAAGCCGATAAATTTCATATACACATCCGTATCAGGCTTAAGCTGCCAGATACGAACATTTTTCAGAGATACAGCGGCCTCTATACTGCCTGCAATCTGTTCCCCGACAAGAAGCCGTTCCATGACACCATCTGTCCACTGTGGAACTAATCCTTTCTTTTGCAGCCAACTTTCCAGTTCTTCATTTTGAAAGATAGAGTCCATAATGGCATTTTCTTTATTGACGTATCCGGCAGGATTGCCATAATAAAAAACGACACCGCCTTTCTCTTTTATACCTTGCATTTTCATCACCTGCCTTTAATATAAACTTGCTTCCGGAAAGCTAAAGCCTTAGTTTCAGATTTCTGCATCATTAACTATTGAAAATTTTTCCTTGCCCGTAGACAATTTCATCGAGCATGATCAGTTCATCAAGCTTTGCAAGGCAGATACCGGATGAGGCAAGAATTGAAACTATGCCGGAAGGCACATCAGTAATATCTTCTTGGATATCTGCTTCTGCAACAGTAATTTCGCCGCTATCCTCATCGGCATAAGCTTCTAATTTAGCATCTGTCGGGATACCAGCTTCCTCCAGGATATAGTCTGGAATACGAACATCTCCGCTTCCATCCAGTAAGCTCTGGCAAAGCTCGCACTGAGCTACCCAGCTTTCCGGGGTATTATGACAGCTCGTAGCTTCACAATCACTTTTGTTATCTGAATCTTCACATGGTTGTAAATCTCCGCAGTTATTGCAAAAACCACAGGCCTGTGCCAGTATCACTGTAAGGTCGGAAGCAAGTGTGCTTAGGCTATTTATTACCTTTGTAAGTTCCAGCACTGTCATTTTGCCGTCTAAAATCACACAGACATTTTCACCAGTTACGACATCAAGTACCTCAGCATCAGCAAGGGATGTTCCCTTCAGCATTTCGTCAAGGATATCTTTTTCTGCTATTTTCTCGCTTTGATTTTTCTTCATAGATATATTCCTCCATTAAATTATTGCCCTTAGATTGAAACTGTCTTATTCCTCATCCGATGTAAAACGGGGCGCTCTTATATCGAACAGATTCATCTGTGCCGGGATGCTTAAGCCTCGCTCCTGCATATCGTAATTAGCTATGAGAATTTCAGGAAACTGGGAACCCCCGTCATAACGCTGTTTGATATTATTGATGCGGGTATAAGCATCAATTTGAATACCCGGTGCATTGTAGAGTTCTCTGATAAATTCACAATCATTGTAGGAAAGCAGGAATTTACCTTGGGCTTTCATCAGAGAATCCCTTAAACGAATGTGGTCTTTTTCTGTAAATCCGTCCTCCCCGACATTTTTGTAATAGCCTTCAGTTTCAAAATACGGCGGGTCACAGTAGAAAAAACTCACTGGGCGATCATACTGCCTGATGAGCTTTTCAAAGTCCTTGTTTTCAATCACCACCTTCGCAAGCCTGCGATGTGCCTGCTCTATCAGCGGAAAATTGCTCCAAATATCGTGGGGCTGGCTGCCGAAACTGGTTAGCCCAGAAGCGTAGCTATAGCGAATTTGCTGATAGAACCATGCCGCTTTTTGTACATCGGAGACAGGGCTGTCACGGGCAAGACAGTTTTTTATATAGTCAAAATCTTCTCTGGAGTTGAGGCAATACCGCAGTGCATCCATCAGCTCATTTGGTTTTTCCCTTACACAGCGATAAAGGTTGACCAGCAGGCTATTAAAGTCGTTGTATACCTCAAAATCATTACCGGGATTTTTATGAAATAGTATCCAACCCGCACCGCCGAACACTTCGATATAGCGTTCGTAGTATAGGGGAAAAAGACTTACAATCAATTCACGAAGTGACTTTTTCCCGCCTATCCAGGACATGAAGCTATTCAGAGTCCTCACCCCCCTCCATAAAGGGCAGGCGGGTCTGTGCCTTGTCAAAATTTGAAAGAGAGCGGTTCAATCCACGAATAGCGGCACTGATACCGGCAATCCTGCGCCTCATATGACGGATGGTGGCTCGCAGTTCGCTTTCAGTTTTTGCATAGTAATAGCCGCTTTGGTCGCTGGCAATGGGGGTTGCTTCACGGCGCAGGATATTGATAATGTCTCGGAGTTCCTTGCCATTTACACAAAATAACTTCTCCAGCTCTCGGCTTAGGATTGCATTTTCCTTACCGAGATGATGGGCTTTGAGATATTCTGCAAGCTGGTCTTTGTCCATTCTTGCCTCCTTTCCGACCGCTTGCCCGAAAGAAAAACAAGATAGAGTAAAAAAAGCAAGACCGCTTTCTTTGGGGAAAACGGCCTTGTTTTTTTGATTGATATATGAAAAACACCGGATGTTATACCGGTGTCGTTTCGTTTTTATTTACTTACTGATAGATGAGCTTTCTTAATTTAAAGTAAAAAACATTACTGAGTTGAAATTTAGTAATGCCTTTTGGTCATTATTCATATAGGTTTATAATTTCAAGGTTTTCTCTTTCTGCCATGCGGACAGTCTGTGCTGTGCCGCTTCTGGCTTGCCCGTTCCAGTAACATATAATCCTATTGCTGCGTTCTACCATATACTGATTTCGATGAGCATAACATCGGCTGTTGTAATTGGTATTTAAGATAATGACATCATCGCATTTAGGCATGATTTCATAATATAGTTCATGATCTGAAAGCGAGTACCTCACTGCCTGTTCTTCAAAGGGGATTACGGCAATCAGCCGAATATACCGTGGATTGTTAAGGTCAATCACTTTTTTCTTTTTAATCACTTCCTCCGCTGCCATAAGGTCCCACCCATAGGCACCTCCAAACAAAAAGGTGTTGTAGCCATCTTGTATTGCTTTTTCAATTTCCTCTGACAGCTTTATTCTCAAATGTTTCAAGGTATCTCCTTTTGGAAGCTTTTCACTTCGATGCCCGGTAAAGCATACTGTTTTTTCTCTGATAAGTCTCCGGTTCACATTTCATCCTCCAGTCATATTGCTCATTTTTCATATTGATATACTCCATACACAGTATAAGCAACATGACTGTCACAGTCAACTTATAGGGATATACTTTATATTGATAATATCCATATTTGGAAGGAGTGATATTTATAGAACGTTTAAAACAGCTAAGGGAAGCTAAAAACCTGACACAGCTTCGCCTTGCAATGGAGCTTAATGTGTCGCAGGAAACCATCAGCGGCTACGAGATCGGAAAAGCGGTACCGCCTGCGGAAATGCTTGTGAAGCTCGCTGATACCCTTGATACTTCGGTGGACTATATTCTTGGCAGAACCGACATAAAATCCACGCTTCGGGCTTCTGAACTAAGTGAGCAGGAGGCGGAAATACTTACAATCCTACGCAAACAGCCGGAGGATAAAAGAATTTTTGTTTATGATTTGATAAAGGGACTTGAAAAATAGGGAAGCGGCAGGGTGTTTTGCATCTTGCCGTTTTTCCTATTTCATCGTTAAACCCATGCCTTGTTCTTCTTCCGGTTCAATAACTGAAAAGCTATCCTCGCCAACAATAACACCAAGGCTGCGCCCATTTTCGAAGCTGCAGTGCAGTGTACCGATATCATCCACAAAATCTACTATCCCTTCAATACCAGGCGGAATTGGTGCATAGGGATCGGACATAGATTCCATACGGATTTTAGTACCTGGTGGAAATTTTTCTTTAATTCTTTCAACCTGTTGTCTTGTAGGAAATCCATTCATTTCACATACCTCCAAACTTCATTTCATATTTTTGTTCTGTAATTCCCATTTCTTCAGCGGTTTTCAGGCTCCAATCATGAGAGTTCCAAAGACTTACATATACCTCCTTGCCGTTACACTTAATTTCACGCTGCTCGAGGCCTTCTCCAAAGCCGTCAGAGCATTGACCCTCGATGGCTTCCTTAATTTTTATAAGCTCTCCTTGATTTAAGGGTGCATTAAGAGTAAGAACTGCAACTCCCATCAGTTCTCCATCAATTACTTCTACATCAAACAGATACTTTTGTACTTTTGCATTCACCGTATCGGGCTCATCATAGTAATCCATCATGCCACGCTTTTCATCATCCAAACGATGATTTATAATAGCAGTTCTTATTTCATCTTCATAGGAACTTAGTTCTTCAGAATACACATCTATTTCATAATCTACCTGATAAAGATCCCCATAGTCATTTTCATCCTGATAGGTAACAGCCCTAAGAGGCATATACAGTTTAAGCTCCTGCGGTTCGTGCAGCTCTTTAATTTTAAGCCCGATATTTTTATTCAAAATTCCCTGCATTTCCAGGTCATATCCGTGGTAAAGCAGATAACCTTTAGAAGTAAATGCCCCGGTTTCACGGCTGATTTTGTCCTGCCCATAGGATTTAAAGTCGATATAGTTCTCCAAATTTTCGTCATATTCAAAGCGGCCGCTTTCGCAAATCATATATCTGCCGTATTGCTCCGGAGTGTGGATATCGGGAAAACTTTCAAACTCATACATACAGCCTGCCAGCGTTTTAAGTTCCTCTGCTTTAGTGATTTTTACAAAGGCTGCAAGTTCAGATAAAGATATAACCTCACGCTGTCCCATCTCCTTAAAAATTTCGGCAAATTGGTTGAGAGCATACATGTCTGACTGATTCTTAACTACCATATCTGCAAGGTTATCAGGGATATTGTGTTCCTCCACCTGCCAGTGGATTTCCACCAGACTCTCTGCGCCTAATCGTTCTAAAGCCTTATTCAGTTCGCTCTGCTTGATTGGCAGATACAGATATTCACAGCGATTCTGAGCACTCAACAGCAATGTAATGGGAGTATTCTCATATTGGTAGTACGGAAAGTTTCTGCCGTCATAGGTCTGTACAATTTCATTGCTGTTTCTATATACCACTCCATACGGTGTTATCATAGGATTAGGGTTTTCTGCAATCATTTTTTCAAAGTATTTTTGTCCGTCAAGGCTCTCAAAATCTTCTGTACTGACACCGATTTGTTCTGTTAGGTACATCTGCTTGCCTACAGCATTTAAATCGCTAAAATCGGCTACAAGGCTGTAACAATGAGTGTTAAAGCTGAGGTTAATAAGCTCCGTCATTGTTTCAGCTTTTTCGGCATAGGCAGCTGCGAAAAAAGTCGCAAGCTCATTTTGATTGAAGCTGTCTAACCGTTTCATCAGGAAATTCAGTTCGTCAAGATTTACTGTTTGATGGGAGAGCAGGGTTGACAATCTTTCATCGTTATGGACAGTACCGATTTCAACCTCTGTTTTTGCGGTATTGACAACACCAAGACTGTCGCATAAAATATTGAGTTCTTTTTCCTTACTGGGAAAGGTAAGGTTTTGATATTTGTTTTCATGTATACATTGAATCATTGCTCGCATAATTTTTTCCTCCTTTGATTGATTTTTTGCATATCGGTTCTTAGACAATCTCCTTCACGGTTATAACATATAAAGCCGTGGGATGCATAAGGGCAATCTCCACAGCTTTTAAAGGGACCAACAAGACGAGGGGGTGGCTCAGGTCTGCCGGTACTCGTAAGACTTTTAGAATCGTAACAGGCAAATTTTCTATTTCGTTTGTATTTTACAAGCATATCGTGTCCTTTCTGAAAACAAAAAAGCCGGAGAATCTGGGTGCAATAACGCACTTTAATTCTCCGGCAATAAATGTTTTTCTACAGTTATTTTATTTTATAATTCCTTTTGTCATAAAATGACTTTGCATCATTTTGAGAGCTATATCTGAAAAATCACCTTCTGCATCAGTATTTTTCGCTGAAAAAGGGGGCTAAAATCATGCATTTTTAACCCCCTTTTTTGCTCATTTTTTACCTCTAAACCACTACATGTAGTGGTCAAACCCTATTTTTCGTCTTCCAAACCACTACGCTGCATCAGAATCACGCACTCAACGTGTACTGTGTGCGGGAACATATCAACAGGCTGGACTGCCGTGGCTTTATAGCCGTGCTCGCATAAAAAGCGCATGTCGCGGGCCAGGGTAGCCGGGTTGCATGAGACGTACACCATGCAGTCCGGAGCCAGGCGCACAGCCGCTTCGAGGAAAGCCTCATCGCAGCCCTTGCGCGGCGGATCCATTATTATAACGTCGATATGTACGCCTTCTTCTATAAAACCGGCTATAACTTCCTCGGCCTTACCGCATATAAACTCGGCGTTATCTATACCGTTCACGTGCGCATTATCCCTTGCATCCTCTATAGCTTGCGGCACCTCTTCTATACCGTACACCTTTCTCGTCCTTTTAGCCGCCAAAAGCGATATGGTGCCTATGCCGCAATAGGCGTCGAGCACAGTCTGCGTGCCATCCAAGGCGGCATATTCGACGGCTTTTGTGTACAATACCTCGGTTTGCCTGGGGTTTACCTGGAAGAACGACAGAGGCGATATCTTAAATACGAGGCCACACAATGTATCTGTTATATGATCGCTACCATATATCACTTTGCATTGGCTGCCCAATATGACATTGGTACGCTGACGATTTATGTTAAGTGCCACTGATGTGAGGCCGTTTACGTTTTGCTGTAGCATATCCACAAACTGCTCAGCATATGGTATCGAATCGCCGTTTATAACCGGCACTACCATTACCTGCCCGCTGTTAAAGCCAACGCGCACCATTATGTGGCGCAGCAGACCTTTACCCGTCATTTCGTCGTATATTGGCACATTATACCTGCTAATATAGTCTTTGACCGTTTTTATCACGCCGTCAACCGCCGGGTGCTGTATAGGACAAGCATTTATATCAACTATATCGTGCGTATCTGCAGCAAAAAAGCCCATAACCGGCCTGCCGGAAGAAACGCCCACAGGCAATTGCGCTTTGTTTCTATAACGCCACGGGCTTTCCATGCCTATGGTATCCAATACCGGCACATCGTCCAAACCGCCTATGCGCTGCAGCGCATCCTTCACACGCCGCGTTTTATAAGCCAATTGGGCATCGTAGGCCATGGTCTGTATGTGGCATCCCCCGCAACGGTTCGCCACCGGGCACGGCGGCTGTATGCGGTAGTCGGATGGCTCGATAATAGATACCAGATGGCCTACGGCATATCGCTTGCTCACTTTATCTATTCTGGCCGATATTCTGTCGCCTATAATGGCTCCCGGGACAAAAACAGTAAAGCCCGTCACATGGCCTATGCCTTCGCCATCGCTGCCCATATCCTCTATAACCATTTCATATACACTATCAACCTTTACCGGTATATCCATATGCCCTCGCTTATTTTAAGTTTTAATGTCAATGCTGTATATATTATAGCATCTTTTTGCATCATTTGTTTCAGGCATTGAATGACCTGTAAAGCCTTCTTTTTATACTCATTTATTAAATATGAATAAATACTCATGTGCTATTAATAAAAAATTATACTTTATACTCTTGTTTATCCAGTAACTGGTTGAACTGCAATTATGTTGTTCCTTTATTACAATTTCCTTTAACTTAAAGCCTGCGCGTAAAAACGTCTCCATTACATTGAAACCAATGGGAATCATGTGACCCTTTCTCCGAGTATCCCCAATAAGAATCGCACAGAATTTATCTTTTTTCAGCACCCTGTAGCTCTCTTTTGCTACCTTCCCCATTTCTATAAGAAAGTCATTGATATCACAATGGGAAAGATCTCCCTGTATGTCTTCGCTATACTTAATAATATTACTATAAGGCGGATGAGTGCATATAAGATCTATGCTTTCATCGTTGATAAATTCAAGATGCCTGGCATCTCCAACATGTACTTCTACCTCTCCACAGCCTTCTCTTTCAAAGCTTATGTTATCCCGCGTCAAATTTACCGCTTTCGGGTTTATATCAACACCAATTCCTTTTCTCTTCAAAAGCTTTGCTTCAACAAGTGTTGTCCCGCTTCCCACGAATTGGTCGAGCACAGTTTCGCTTTCATTAGAATAGCGTAAAATAACATTTCTTGGAATAAAAGGCGACCAATTGCCTCTGTATTTACCGCTGTGCGTAGCCCAGTCACCCCTGTTAGGAAAGCTCCATACAGTGGTTGTCTCAAGATCGAAGTTATCTGGTTCCCATGATTTGATATTCGATTTTTGGGCAGAATAGCTTTCCGTATTCTCTTTAACGAGCAGCGTTGATTGCTTTGCCACTCTTTTAACAAATGCTTCTGTAATGTAATTATTAGCTGCTATATCTTTTACACTGTACCCATCTTGATAGTCATTCTTTATTCTATCAATAAGCATAATATACCCATCATTGTGACTCTTTTCAAGATGTTCAGGATATTGTGTCCTGGTATATTTTTGGCCACAATACGAGCACTTAACTTTTTTTGACATAACCCTCACACCCCCTGCGATATAATATTCTCAAGAATACCACTTTGTACCATGTTAAGATTAAGTATATAATCTACTTTATCAAATGCCTCTCTGAGAGGTTTTTCTGCAGTCTTCCACCCTATACCATCCGTAATCCAAATAAAACCGTGTTCCGGCGTTTCTTTCTTTAGAAAGTTAAACAGTGTTGTGAACTCTCCAGCTACAGACTTTAGTTTTGAACCGCCTCCGCTATAATAATTTGCTTCAACGAGATATAGCTTGGACCCATTATCTATCGCAAAATCAAATGAACGTTCCGATTTATCTACAGATACTTTATATCCTAGAACTGCCTCAATTTTGTGCGACGTAGCTTGTGATATATACCGGTAATTGTTTTCGGTACATATTTTTTTAATAAACAACTCGGTTATCATCTCCATGGCCGTTCCGCTTCGGTTTTTCCTTGCATTAGTGTCAAGGCCTACTTCAACGCCAATTACATAATCAACAATACTTTTTATGTTCTTTTTTTCAAACATTGCAAGAAGGCCAGTCTTTTCAGCAAATTCGGCCAGCAATTCTATTTCATCAGGGCTATATTCCTTCTTTTTATGAAACGTGTATTCTTTATAATTGAAAACATTGTCTTCAAATGGCTCGAGGACTTTAACGCTTTTCTCTCTTAAAGCAAGTAAAATAGGTAGAACCTCGACTATTTCAGGATACCTATCTACCAGTATTTTAAATTCTTCCTTTACGTTTTTCTTTCCAATAAGGTAATTCAGAATATTTAATATAACTTCGATACTCCCCACCTTATTCATCACCTTTTCCCATGCAACAAAAAAATCCCAACTTTTAATTGTCTCTTTCATATGGTCAAGCAAGTATTTAAACACCTCATCTGTATTCGCACATCCAAGTCGATTTTTAAAAATATCTGAGTATTTCATGCCATCCTCCTATTATTTTACTTTATAGTTCGTAACAAGAATCTCGCTTACTAATCCCCTTCGTCCACCGTTTGAATTGATTGCCCGCTTTGCTTTTATCCTATGTATATAAAAATTCCCATATAGTTCATCAAAAAAGTTATCGTCATGGTTTTCATTCTTAGGATCGGAATTACTTAACATAATCAAAGCACCTGTATCATTCATTTCTGCAAAAAAATGTGCAAGCTTTACCTGATCCTCATCTGTAAAATCAAACTTGCTATAGGATGTAAAGCTAGATGTAACATTAATTGGTCGGTACGGCGGATCAAAATAAACGAAGCTATACCTGTCAGCATATTTAATACTCTCCCTATAGTCACCGGTAAAAATATGTACCCTCTGAAGCAAAGAACTTGCAGCATACAAATTTTCCCCATCACAGATAGTTGGATTTTTATAATCTCCATGTGGTACATTGAAAAGCCCTGCACGATTAACACGGTAAAGTCCGTTAAAGCAGGTACGATTCAGAAAAATAAATTGTGCAGCCCGTTCAATATCTGGCTGATCGCTTTTGAATATTCGTGAATTGTATGTATCTCTTATTTCATAATACATCTCTTTTCGGGCTTTTTCATTTAAATCTAAATATTTGCACTCTAAACTAAAAAGATATTCCACTAGAATGTCTACATCATATTTAATCACTATGTAAGCGTTAATTAAATCCTGATTTATATCAAAAATAAAAGCTTCTTCAATTTTATACTTTTGCAAAATTTCAAACAAAACTGCTCCACCTCCTACGAAAGGTTCTATATAACGTTTTATACGACCTTCAAGGAGCGTTGAAGGATAATACTGTTTAAAAGTGTCGAGCAATTGTCCTTTCCCTCCAGCCCACTTTACGAAAGGTTTTGCACATATAGTAGGACTATTAATTGCAAGTTCCAATTTGTTATCTCCCCTCATACTTTCTTTTTCTTAATTCACGTGCATCTTTAGGTTCCTCAGCATCTGCCGGTATTGCCCATGACCATCCATGCCGCTTTATACTGGACATTCTGCCCTCACTGCATAAAATCTGGACACGATAGTCCGAAATTCTCTATTATCGGTATATCCATATGCCCTCGCTTATTTTAAGTTTAATGTCAATGCTGTATATATTATAGCATCTTTTTACGCTATTGGCACTGCTTCATTCCATGCCATATAACGGATATAAGCGAGATTGTTTCTTTCACCCAAAGGTAATATAATTATAGGATAGGTAGGCATATCAGCCTATCAAATCGTTATGGAAGAGGATGCTGTAATTTACGAAAATGGCTAATACGATGGAACTCCTGGCTCCGGCCGGCGACATGGACGCTTTCGAGGCAGCTGTAAAAGCCGGTGCCAACGCTGTCTACATGGGCGGCAGCGCTTTCAGCGCACGCCAGTACGCCGGCAATTTCGACGACCAAAGCTTGAAATATGCTTTGAACTACGCCCACCTCAGAGGCGTTAAAGTATATATAACCGTAAACACATTGGTACGCGATGATGAATTCAATATGCTGCTATCATATCTTGAAATGCTCTACGAATCTGGAGCCGATGGTTTGATAGTACAGGACATGGGCATAGCGTCGCTTGTCAAGAAATATTTGCCTGATATGCCATTGCACGCCAGCACACAGATGACCATACACAATGCATATGGCGCTACTATGCTTAAGGATTTTGGATTTAAAAGGGTGGTACCGGCACGTGAATTATCGCTGGAGGAAATATCGCATATGGCGCAGACCAGCGGCTTAGAAATAGAGGCCTTTGTACACGGTGCCATGTGCTATGCTTATTCCGGCCAGTGCCTGATGAGCAGTTTCATGGGCGGCCGCAGCGGCAACCGCGGCCGATGTGCCCAGCCTTGTCGCATGTTATACAGCCTGCAGGATGAAAATGGGATGTCCTATCCGCCTCAATATCTTTTGAGCATGAAGGACCTATGCCTTATAGAGGATCTGTCCGCTTTGGCTGATGCCGGCGTAACAGCATTAAAGATAGAAGGCCGCATGAAAAGCCCGGAGTATGTGGCGGTGGTCACGAGCAAATATCGCAAAGCGCTGGACAGGCTGGCAGCGGATACCCGGCCTTTGATAGACCCGGAGGATATGATGCAGCTTATGCAGGTCTTTAATCGCGGCGGATTTTCCAAAGGATATATTTACGGCAAAAGCGGTATCGACATGATATCCCCCGAAAAACCCGACAATTGGGGGGTGCCGCTGGGTATGGCCAAGTCCTATAATCCACACCGCCACATGATCGGCCTTGGATTGCAAGCGCCTTTATCGCTGGGCGATGGCATAGAGATAAGGGACGGCGCTTACAGCCACGGACAAATAGTGACTTATATGACGCGCAATGGTCAAGCCATAAGGGAGGCCGATACCGGTCAGGAAGTGTTTATACGCACCGATAAACCGGTTAGACCGGGAGCAAATGTTTACAAGACATCGGATGCCGAGTTGGATAAAAAACTGAAGGCATGGCTAAAAACCACACAGCGCCGCATCGATGTAAACGCCCGCATCGCTATAGCGGAGGGCCGGTTCCCTACGATGGAGGTATGGGATAGCAACGGCCATTATGTAAAATGTACGGGTGCCGGAACCGTACAACAGGCCGAGCATGCGCCGTTGCAAAAAGAGCACATTACAGCGCAGATAAACAGGGTGGGCGATATGCCTTTCAGATTTAACAGCATAGAAGTCAAGCTTTCGCCCAATGCCTGGTTGCCAATATCAGCCGTAAATGATATGCGAAGGCAGACCCTTGAGCAACTGGCTGAAGAGATAATAGATCAAACGCACAGAAAGACTGCCGCAATCCCTTCCGGCCATATTGAAACCGCAGGCGTAAACGTTCCGGCAAGACCGCTTATATACGTAATGCTGGATAAACCCGAGCATATCGGAACGGCTATAAAGGCCGGCGCCGACGGTATATACTTGCGCCTGAACGCCATGCAAGCTGTAGGCCAACGCGCTATGCCGTGGGTATTGCTATGCCACGACGCCGGCATACCGGTAATATGGGCTATGCCCCGCATAGCCCGCGATCGGGATCTGGACAATATAAAAGACTCTCTGGCATCGGCAAGGAATCTCTACAATGGCGTGCTGGTATCGGATACAGGCCAGATAAGATGCGCCAAAGATGCCGGTATAGAGTCTATATACGGCGATTTTCCCCTTAACATATTCAACAGCAGCGCCGCGGCCGCTTACGCCTGCATGGGCATAAGGCGCTTTACGCCGTCGCTCGAGCTGACGCTGGATCAGATACGCGTTCTCTCATCGGGCAGCCCTATACCGATGGAGCTCATAATTCACGGTCGCCTGCCTTTGATGGTAGCCGAGGGCTGCCCGATAGGTGCGATAGCCGCGCATTTGAGCCATGGGCGGACTTGTTCCAAACAGTGCATAAAGCATAGCTACAGCCTACGCGACAGGAAGGGCAAATCTTTACCCGTTCGCACATATCTCAACAAATCCGGTTGCTATATAGAAATACTCAACGCCTATGAATTATGCATGGCCGATAAAATAAAAGATCTGCTGCCGCTTCATCCTTACAGCCTACGTCTCGATCTCAGCGGCTATGACGGTGAAGGCATCGAACGCATCGTATCCCTTTATAAAAAGGCGCTAGACAGCGATGACGATGGGCTCAAAGGCCTGTGCAGCAGCAACATGACCAGAGGACATTATTACCGCGGCGTAGAATAATAAACGCGCATATCTTAGGCCCGCTGATTCACCTCGCGCTGCGGCACGACTTCCAGCGGTTCTTTCTTTGACGCATAACGCATATACGCCGCCGCCATAGCCTCCGGATAGGCATCTTCACCATGCTGGCTTATATCCATACCGACGTCCTCTTCATCTTCGGATGTTCTAAGCGGCGTGAAAGCGGCCACGAGTTTGGCAATGATAAATGTCATCGCCACAGCCATCATAACAGTAACTGCAACGCTTGTAAGCTGTATACCCAATTGAGCCGGATTGCCGAACAGCAAGCCGTTGCCGCCCGCCGGATTGACCGTTTTGGACGCAAATAATCCTGTAGCTATGGCACCCCACATACCGCCTATGCCATGTATGCCGAAAGCGTCCAACGCATCATCGTACCCCAGTTTGGTCTTTACGACGCTTACGGCAAAGTAACACATGGCTCCGCCTATCAAACCTATAATTGTGGCCGAACCTGCACTGACGAACCCGGCTGCCGGCGTTATGGATACCAGTCCCGCCACTGCTCCGCTTACCACGCCGAATACAGTCGGCTTGCCATTGCGCATCCATTCTATGGCAACCCACGACAGTGCCGCGGCCGCCGCCGACGTATTGGTGGTAACAAAAGCGTTTACAGCTATGCCGTTGGCCCCAAGGGCGCTGCCCGCGTTAAAGCCGAACCATCCGAACCATAATATGCCGGCCCCCAACACGATCATAGGCATGTTGTGTGGCAGAAAGGGGGCAGATGTATTCTTTTGCCTCTTGCCTAATAAAAGCGCCAGCACTAACCCCGAAACGCCCGAACTTATATGGACCACATTGCCTCCCGCAAAGTCCAATGCCCCCAGGTTGCGAAGCCAGCCATCGACACCCCATACCCAATGGGCTAAAGGATCGTATACCAAAAACGACCATAGCACCGTAAATGCGATAAATGCAGGAAAACGCATGCGCTCGGCAAAAGCGCCTGTTATAAGTGCCGGCGTTATTATAGCGAACATAAGCTGATATATCATAAATGCCTGATGTGGTATGGTAGCGGCGTAATCCGGATTAGGCTCAAGCCCTACGCCATTTAAGCCGAACCACGACAGGTCTCCTATTATATGAGCGTGATCGGGGCCAAATACAAGACTGTAACCGCCAAATATCCATTGTATAGATATGATAGCAATTATGATAAAGCTCTGCATTATCATATTCAGGACATTTTTGCGGCGTACCATTCCCCCGTAAAATAAGGCCAAACCTGGTGTCATAAACATCACCAGCGCCGCCGATATCAGCACAAAAGCCGTATCACCGGCATTCATTCCTACATCGCTTTCAGCGGCCAACGCCATCGCCGGCATCATCATAAATGCACCCGTTAAATAAATCCAGCGCCATAGCTGTTTTGCAAACCTCTTCATTTCTTACCCTCTCTTAAAAATATTTAAATGCAATAAAGGCGCCCTTGAATAAGCACAGATAACATCCGTCTTTTCAAGAGCGCCTTCGCTCACAAATCAAGGCATCGTTGCCTCATCGATATTCAATTATGAATCAATTATACATCAATCTTGCAAAGTGCGCAATAGGAATTTTTAACGAGCTATTTGCGGATATTCACGCTGTCCTGATCCTTCCCGGATTATGTTTCATTTGCCACTTTTCTAAAGGTATATCATTGGTGTATAATTCATAAGTGTAGAGTTTAATAGGAGAGGATTGCAGCAGTGAATTATATTTTGGATTTTGTCGAACTACATAGCAGCGTTATATTGCTTATATTGTCTTTATTGATGCTTATAACCCTTATAATTTTAGTAATCAACATCAGCCGAACTGGCAAATTGCTCAGGAAATATCGCCGCCTCATGCGCGGAAGCGATAACAAAAATTTGGAGGCTCTTCTGGAAGAATATCTTGCCAGGATAGAAGGGGCCATGGAAACTGTAGAAGAATTAAAACAGCATGGCCAGCAGCTTGATAGGCGCATACTGCGATGTGTCCAAAAAGTGGCCGTGATACGCTATAATCCCTTTGATGAGATGGGCAGCGATCAAAGCTTTTCTATAGCCTTATTAGATGGGCTGAATGATGGCTATATACTTACGGGCCTTTTTGGGAGAAATGCCTCCACCACCTTTGCCAAACCTGTAAAGGCCGGCCAATCGCCATACGCCCTGTCCGATGAGGAGCAGGAGGTTCTTAACCTGGCCATGGAACAGCGCTGATTGCTAATACCCATGTTTCCATAATGTATACTGTATGCCATTGGTTACTATATCAGCCATTTTCATAACCATGCTCAGGCGCGTATTTTGAAGCATCATATACTCCATATAGCCGGCTATATTGACTATGCCGGCTATATACATATCGCCCACAGGCGGCAGCTCTTTATTTACACCGGCACCTGGCTTGAGCTGGCCCGCGCCTAAGTTTATATATCCTATGCGTTCCATTTTGCCCAGACACGCATCTATGGCTATAATAAACGGTTTTATGTATGCGCTTTGGATCATATTCAATGTTTCGCTCAGATTTTTGGCGTGTACGGGGCTATGCAGCGTACCGTGCACATGTATATTTCTGTACCTGAGCATCTGCAGCTTATACCCTATAAGCGGTCCCAGGCAATCCCCTGTAGAACGATCGGTGCCGATACACAATATTATTATATCCCTATCTTTTTTATCGTATAAGCTGTTAAACATATATCCAAATGAATCAGTAAATTCCACCGTAGCGTGTGGCTTACTGGTATCTATCGATAATTCGGTGCTGTCCAAAAACATCCGGTCTTCTCCTCGTTCTTTCATATGCCTTTGAGATGCTTTAAGTTTGCCCAGATAACAGATTAAAAATTCATTTATGTTATAAATTGCTGCAAATACAAAAATAACCTATTGACCGCAGCGCCAATTAATAATATCATTATAGTGCAAAACAAACTATTGTTTCTCCTGTCTAACCGCTGTGGCTGCGTAGAGGCGGTGCTGTGCGGACGCGCCGGCCGCTGACATTGGCGAGGAGAGACTCGGCGACACCGGGTGTCGCAAGCCCTTTACGCAGCAAATGGGACGCATAGCAGCGCCCCCATAAATATGAAAGGAGGATATGATGAATTACATAGATTTGGCCATATTGCTGGTCATAGGCATAAGCGCTTTAGCCGGTATGTACCAGGGATTTGTAGTAGCCGTACTTAATATAGCAGGATTTTTTATATCGTGGCTCGGCGCATTGATATTCTATCCCAGGTTGTCTCAATATCTAGACAACAGGTTTCACTTATTGGATACTATCATATATTACGCCGAAGGATCATCTAAAATCCCCACTGCTGCCTTGAAACATGCCTCCCCCGTATCGGTCAACCCCGATGTTATAAAGGATATCATGGAACAACACGGGTTACCATCTTTTGTGGGCGATTTATTAGCGGATAATGCCAATACTGAAGTATTCAATCAATTGGGAAGCAATGAACTGGGTAAATATTTCGATGTGATGTTCGGAAATATAATACTGAATATAATAAGTTTCATCATAATATTGATAGGTCTGCGAATAATTATAGGCATAGCTATATCAGTAGCACGTCATATAACCGATCTGCCCGTATTGAAACAGTTGGATGGTGTGGCCGGTCTTGGTCTGGGCGCTCTCCGCGGCATATTAATAATAATGGTAATATTCGCCTTATTGGATATTGCTGTGATAGTCATGCCGGTGGGCTTTTTATTGGACGCTATTGAATCCTCGGCCTTTGCCCGATTTTTCTATCAGCACAACATCATAACCGGTGTGATAGGCGCGTTGATATAGCATAAGTCCGGTACATGTGAAATGCGCCGGACTTAATTATATTAGCTGCAAAATGCCTTACGCTTGAGCTCCAAATAGTATAAATAATTTTCATATGACACTGTTGGAGGGCATCTATGATCCACATGCGGTATATAGCCTCCCTCTTCCACTACCGGAGCTATACGCTTTATTTCGTTTTCTATCTCTTTTTTACCTTTACTCAGTTCTATTTTATTGACGCCGCCCAGCAGCAATATATCCTTACCGTATTTGCGCCTTAATTCTACCGGATCGGTTCCGCTATTAACCTCTATCGGGAACATGCAATTTATGCCGCCTTCTAGAAAAAGCGGTACCATCTCGTTGATGTTGCCATCGCAATCCACATATATCACATCTATGCCGTGCTTGTGCAGCACATCAGTTATGCGTTTGTATCTCGGCACCATATATTTCTTTATCATAGCCGGAGATATCATGGGCCCGTGATTATATGCCATGTCCTCCCATCCGGAAGCAAAATCAAATTGCACCTCATTTAGTGCTTTCTCCATCACGCTCAATGATAATTCGGTAAGGTGTTCCATCATATCCTCGATAAGTACCGGATCATCGTACATCATGACAGCTATATTCTCGAGGCCCATCCAATCCCTGAGCCGTCCGAATAAACTGCCGAAATGTATGCCGAGCGGATAATCCCGGTCAGCCCATTTTTGTTTCAGTTCTTCCCAATTTGACGGATATCTGTCCGGAGATGACGGATCCAAGCGCTTTTTGAATTCATTCCAGTCCTGGCGGCTTTTTATCGGAAACTCCAAAAAATGCGGTATTGACGATGTGCCATCCTTTTTGACCTCGCACTTTACACCGTCTACATCGCGTATAATCAAATGCGTTTCAGTTTCCTCCAATACGGTGTATTCGAAATGGGGGCAAAGATCCACATTAATCGGTGCTTCTTCCTTATAGTCAAACCCAAAGAATTCGTTAGCTTTAGCCTCATTGTCGATATATTCCGGTAGTCCTTGCTCATGCCATATATCGTAAGTTTCATCCCAGTAGCCGAATTCATAATCCGGCACCCTGTCCACGCTCTTGTAATGATACGTATTATACCATCTTTCCCTGGCATTCATAAAAAATCCCCTATCCTTTCATACCGATTTATAATATAATGATATTATAGAATACTTTAGTATTCTGCGTCATCATCTATTATTGTCGGAAAATATACTTTTTTTGCTGTCGAGGTGAAATACATGATAGATTTTAAATTGAATTTCAGCGCTGATTCCGAGTCAATACCATATACGCCTTCCGCGGCCTTTCTCCAGTTACCGTTCTACCTGAACGTATGGGGCTATTTCAAGGCCAAAGCCGGCTATTTTACCAGAAGAGAAGGCCAAGAAGATTTTCTTCTGATAAATACTGTAGATGGGTGCGGATTTTTGGAATATCGCGGGCAAAGGCACACATTACACAAAAACGATATTTTCTTTATAGACTGCCGCGAGTCCCAATATTACGGTACCGGCCCAGAAGATTATTGGGAATTCCAATGGATGCATTTTGCCGGCTCCGGATGCCGTCCTTATTTTGATATAATAAACGGTTCCGGATTAAATATAGTTCATTTAGATGATACCTCGGAGATCACCGACGTTATGAACGATATACACAATATAATAAGCGGCACTGATTTTCAAGCAGATATAAAGTTATCCATGCTCATAATGCGTATAATGACCTGCCTTGCTATCCGCTCACAGAAGTTTTATGTGGGACAATATCAACATTATACCGAAATAATAAACAATGCCATAGATTATATACGAAACCGCTACGATCAGCCGATAGACCTGCCGGATATAGCATCGGCCGTGCATTTAAGCCCATTCCATTTTTCCAGGATATTTAAGGCCCATACCTCCGCCAGCCCTCACGAATACCTGATCAGATACAGAATTGACACAAGCAAAAGATTATTGAGAGATACGGATATGAGCATAAATGAGATAGCTCTGGCTGTAGGCTTCACTAATGTCAACAATTATATAAGGAACTTCAAAAAATTAGTGGGAACAACCCCATCGAAATTTCGCCGATTTTGGGTGGAATAACGCTCGATTTTATGCGAATTATATCGAAAATGCGCGATATCGTGCGATATCATGCGATATTTGTATATACATGGTCATATATTAGCCTAATCGCCAATAAAAGCTCAAAATAAAAAAATTTGCTCCAAAAGAAGGATTTTTCAATCTTATGTAGAATATATAATATGGAGGTGTTTATCATGTTATCATTAAAAGGGGTTACAAGGGATAAACCAAAGAACGGCGACAACGCATACGACAATTCGCTTATATTAAAGATACCTATAGACGCTATAAGGCCTAATCCGTATCAGCCGCGCAAAGAGTTCGATATGGCTTCTCTGGATGAGTTGGCCCAATCCATAAAGCAATATGGTTTGCTTCAACCTATAACGGTGCGCCGTATGGGTAATTCTTCTTATGAGCTTATAGCGGGAGAAAGAAGGCTAAGGGCTTGTAAAATGATAAACCTCACGGAGATACCGGCTATAGTGCTGGATGCTTTGGAAGAAGACTCTGCCATGTTGGCTATGATAGAGAATCTCCAAAGAGAGAACCTGAATTTCATCGAGGAAGCCGAGGGCTATTACAGCCTGCTCAAAGATCATAATATGACTCAGGAGGAATTGGCCGCACGTATCGGTAAGAATCAATCAACAATCGCCAATAAACTGCGTTTGCTCAAGCTGCCCGTCGAGGTCAAACGAATGATTGTGGAAAACAACCTTACCGAGCGCCATGCAAGGGCATTATTGCGGCTCCCGGGATCGGATTTACAAATAGATGCATTAAAGCAGGTAATCGATAAAGGGCTGAATGTTAAAAAAACCGAGGAGCTTGTGGATAGAATTGTGGACAAGCTGTGTCAGCCGCAATCTCAAAATGTGAGTCTGCACAAAGGCCGGATGATAAGGGCTTATAAGGATATACGGCTATTCATAAATAGTTTAAAGCAACTTATAGGCAACATAAGCGATAGCGGCCTTAATGTGACTTATGATCAGCAAGAAAAGGACGATGTAGTGGAAATAACCATTTGCATAGCCAAGCATTGACCTTGCAGCTATTCGGCTCGAACGGCGGTTATCCGAGTTGGCCTGCGGCATCTATAGAGAAGATATCCGATGACATCGTTTTGTTGATGCCGCAGACTGAGTCTGCTATGGACGAAGATTTCCCTCTACAAGCGGAATACTCCAAATACCTATTCGGTTAACGAAACCATTCCGGTATAACATAGCCCGTTCGCCTAAAATGTCCCGAGGAGCTAAGGCTAATCAACCGGGCTTGGGGACATAAGACTGCCGCCTCGCGCTGCCCCAAGCCGGCGCCTCTACATGCCGAGTAGTTGGCTTATGGTACGTACTGTTCTATTAAAGTTATTACTTTGCCTTCTTTAACACCAATATTCCACAATGTATACTCATATTTCTCAATATACGGTTTTAAATCCTGAAATGGAACTTGAATATGCACCATTTCAGTGAGAACCCAAACCTCAACATCTTGTGCCAGCGGATACTGTATTACCTCCGGCGATGGATCTTCTATTTTAAAACCACTATCTTCATCGGTATTAGAAATCCAGGTAACTTCATTTATACCGATTTTATCATCGTCTATGGAGACAATATAACCCTTTATATTATCATTCAATTTATTGTTGAACCTTTCATCCGTACGATCACTATAATCCAATATTTCGCTGGGAATCCATCCAGGCTTATCCGCTAAAGTTAAATTATGTTCCCGTAAAAATTCGCTTACTTGTTCATTCATTTTCGGCGTTGGGTTTTCCTGTGAATTTGACGTACTGTTTGGCGGCGTAGAAATTGTATTGCATGCCAGTAACGTTGAACCCAAAAATACAGTGAAAAGGAAAACAAAAAGGCGGCGCATATACTTCTTTATAATATTTTGGCTAGTAGACATATCAAAACTCATCCCCCTATTAATAGATTGTTCTTTCATATAACCAATTGCCGACAGCCAGGTATTTGCTTATACTTCTTCCAATGGGATCATTTCCTTCCCTACTTTAGAAAAAGCAAAGCTCTTATCCATATTTCCATAATACGTCAAACCCCATCTAAAGTCAAGTATATCTTCAATAAGTTGTGAGTTTGCTTTGGTTGACCGTATCGAAGTATTTTTGCTTCTCTGATCAATAATATATCTTTCATTAATAGCTTAAATAATGTATAATTATAATGTGATATTTAATTGGAGATGGAAGATATGTCTAAAATAATAGCTATCGCTAACCAAAAAGGCGGCGTAGGGAAGACTACCACTAACGTCAACCTCAGCGCCTGTCTGGCCGTGGCAGGTAAAAAGGTGCTGACCATAGATATTGATCCACAAGGCAATACTACCAGCGGGCTTGGCGTGGACAAGGCGAAGGTGGAAAAATCAATATACGATGTCTTGATAAACGATATGGATATAACAGAAACCATAGTCCCGACCAATGTTGAAAACTTGTCCATAATACCGTCGAATATACAATTAGCCGGCGCAGAAATCGAATTGGTATCGGTGTTGTCCAGGGAGCAGCGCCTGAAGTTTGCCATGCAACCGATCAAGGAGCAATACGATTTCATTCTGGTGGACTGCCCGCCGTCCCTCGGATTGCTCACCATAAATGCCCTGACGGCGGCCGACAAAGTACTGGTTCCCATACAATGCGAATACTATGCCCTGGAGGGCTTGAGTCAGCTTATGAATACCGTAAAACTGGTCCAAAAGCATCTAAACCCTTCGCTAGAGGTAGAAGGTGTGGTGCTCACCATGTTCGATGCCAGGACTAATTTATCCATACAGGTTGTGGATGAGGTAAAAAAATATTTCCGCAGCAAGGTGTATAGAACCATTATACCGCGCAATGTACGGTTGGGTGAAGCGCCGAGCTATGGCCTGCCTATCATCCTGTATGACCCTAAATGTGTCGGAGCCGAAGCTTACACCGATTTGGCCGAAGAGGTCATAGAAGCCACTGAAGATGAGGAGGCGATATAAGTATGCCTAAACGCGCATTGGGAAAAGGTCTTCAAGCTTTGATACCCGAATCCGTAAATGAAACGGGCGAGCATGAAATACAGGAGCTGCGTATATCCGATATAGATCCTAACGGATTACAGCCGCGCAAGTTTTTCGATGAAAATGCGTTGAACGAATTGGCTCAATCCATAAAGCAGTACGGCGTAATACAGCCGATAACCGTCAAACCTGTCGACGACCGGTATATGATCGTAACAGGCGAGCGGCGCTGGCGTGCTGCCCGAATGGCCGGCTTAAAAACTATTCCTGCTATAGTAAAGGAATTCGATACCAGAGAAATTCTTGAGATAGCGCTTATAGAAAACCTTCAAAGGGAGGATCTTAATCCTTTAGAAGAAGCCATGGCCCTGAAGACATTAATAGATGACTTCGATCTGACCCAGGAGGAATTGGCAGCGCGTGTCGGCAAAAGTCGTTCAGCTATAGCGAATACCATACGCTTGCTCAATCTACCGCAAAGTGTGCAAGGCATGATAATGGAAGGCCTTTTATCGGCAGGTCATGCCCGCGCTCTGCTATCGGTCGAGTCTGAGGAGTTGCAACAAAGCTTGGCCAAGTCAACGGTAGAAAAAGGGCTTACGGTGCGCGAGCTTGAAGAACTCATAAAGCATCAAAATAAAGGGCATGATGGATCGGATAAGCGCAATAAAAACCCCCACACGCCATTTCAGGAATATGCAGACTCACTATCACGTATGTTAGGTACCAAGGTAAATATAATATCGGGAAAGCGAAAGGGCCGTATAGAGATCGAATATTACGATACGGAAGATCTTTATAGAATATTGGATGTGTTAAACAAGTAAAAATGTTTCACGTGAAACATTTTGGCGAAAATGCTCATTTCAAAGGGAAAATCGTCAAAAGAGAGGAGGTAGGCCGGCGTTTTACGCCGGATCGATTATGATGTTTGATAATAGAGAGCAGGCCGGGCAGCTATTGGCCCAAGAACTATTGAGGTTATCTGTCAAGAACCCTATAGTAATAGGTATACCCAGAGGAGGGGTTATCGTAGCATATCAAATATCTGCAGCCCTGCATTGCCCATTAGACATAATAGCCCCTCACAAGATTCCCTCCCCAATGGACCCGGAGATAGCCATAGGATCTGTGGCCCCCGATGGCACGGTTTTTTATGATGAAACGGTAATACATATCATGCACGTTCATCCGGATTATCTGGATGCGGAAACCAGACGCCAATTGGAAGAAAGCCAAAGGCGAATGCAGTTTTACCGTCGCAACCGCCCTTATCCCGATCTAAAAGATAGAACCGTTATATTAGCCGATGATGGTATAGCTACCGGCATGACATTAAAAGCGGCGCTCCACAGCATACAAAGCAAGCAACCTTCATCCATAATAATAGCCGTACCGGTGGCCCCGCGTGAAACCCTGAAGGAATTAAGAAGGCATTATAATGTGATATGCCTTCATGAGCCCGACACCTTCTACGCGGTAGGACAATTTTATAAAGATTTTGAACAGATAACCGATGATATGGTAATCGAATTATGCGATAAGTCGATCAACGCGCCCAAACAATGACGCCTATTCGCCATTCGCTTCTTCTGTTAGGCTGACTTTCATGCTGAATTCGGGAAACGGGGCCGTGTCCCGGTATAAACTTCGCCAAACCGCAGAGACTAAATCGATAAGAGACAACTTTGACAGGAGTGATGGAATATTGGCCCCGGCAGAATTTTTATATAAGTCCCGCAAAATATATGATTTTATATTTAACGTATTTCCCCTGGTTGATAAACAACTGGAAACATATGCAGGCATAGCCCGGCATATGCCCGATAAGACATTATCCAAACAAGCTCTGGACAGCATAGCCACAAAAAAATTCCATTGTCAGGGCGGAAGTATTTATGCACTCTATCCACATACCGACGTCGATAAAATGGTAAACTTTATAGTTGCTTATCAAACTATAAGCGATTATCTGGACAATCTATGCGACAGAAGCGGCGTATTCGATGAAACAGCATTTAGAAATTTACATCTGGCAATGACCGATGCACTTCTGCCCGATGAGCGGTTCGGCGACTATTACAGCTGTTATCCGTACAGCCAGGATGGAGGCTATCTTCGATATCTTGTAAATGAATGCAAAAATGTTGTAAACCTTATACCGGCATATAAGGTAATCAAAGATAAGATATTGTATTTGGCCGGAATTTATTCCAACCTGCAGATCTATAAGCATCTGGCGCATGATATCAGGGAAGATAAATTGATCCGCTGGTCAGCCATGCATATCGACTCCGGCTATCCCAATCTCAACTGGTGGGAATTCGCCGCCGCAAGCGGTTCAACGCTAGGCATATTCGTGCTGGTGGCATGCGCTTTCGATGCAAACCTCCGCGCCGAAACCGTTCAAGACATATACGACGCATATTTCCCATGGATATGCGGTTTACATATACTGCTCGACTATTATATCGACCTATACGACGACGCTGGAAACGGGGATCTCAATTTCGTCAGCTACTATAACGATGATCAGGATTGCGAAAAACACATAAAAGGCTTCTATGCGGCATCGCTGAACGCCATCGCACGCTTAAAGGAGGCATCATTCCATAGAATGGTGGTGGATGGCCTTCTGGCTATGTACCTTTCCGATCCTAAAGCCATAGCAAATGAGCACATAAAATACACTCAAGGAATCATAAATGCTTCTGAAAATTATGCACAGCTCTTATACCGCATATGCAAGCTGATAAGGCGCATGGGCAGGCTCTGAGCACCGCTGTATGCATGTCTTTATCGACCGGTAAGCGAAGATCTGCGTTTGTGGCATGACTTGACGCTTCCCTGCTGTTCCACCAAAGCCGCGATCCCATCAGCATCGGCTACAGTAGCATCCAGAGGCACCTTGCTCATCGAACGAAGTTATCTTGCATCCGGTTAGGCCCATTGCACGTCAGAACTGTCTGCCGATGATATCTAGCGCCAATGCTATGAGCGCCTGCCTATAGATACTATGCGGTAGCTGATAAAGCAATTCAACGGCCTCATCTACGTACTGCCTGGCTTTGCTTTGCGCCATATCCACCGCACCCGAGCATATAGCATCGTTTATCATGCCCTGCTTTAGATCGGCATCCAATGCTCTTTTATTCACCGCATCCGCATACCTGCCGCTGTTATCGCTTTTGGCCAACATATAAATAAAAGGCAAGCTTATATCGCCCTCGCTTACATCCTGTCCGACCGATTTGCCGAGCGTCTTTTTATCCCCTGTGACATCGAGAATATCATCCGTAATTTGAAATGCCCGACCTATCTTATAGCCAAACGATCCTATCAGATTTATTTCACGACTGCCGGCTCCTGCACTTTGCGCGCCGGCCATACAAGATGCGCATATTAGAGATGCCGTCTTTTTGTCTATGTAGTCCATATAATCCTGTTCGGTAACGCTTATATCGAATCTTCTGCAAGATTGTACTATTTCTCCCGAGCACATATTCTGTATGGCATTTACGAAATAAAGCATGCTGTTTATAAGTCCATGCTCTGACAGAATCTCAAACGCCTTAGCAAAAAGAACATCACCGGCCAATACGGCGACATGATTGCCGAAAATACTGTTTATAGTCGGATTATTCCGTCTGTAATCCGACATATCGATGATATCATCGTGGACCAGCGATGCCGTATGAATAAGCTCAGCCGCAACCGCTGCATGTATCATTTTCTCATTCATCTCGCCGAAGCACATGCCCGATAACAGGACCAGCCTCGGCCTTATTCTTTTACCACCATCAAAAAGGCCGCTGAGCATACCTCGAATTTTATCGTCGCCTTCCTCTATCGCATGCGACAGTTCATCCTCCACACATGCCAAGCCTTGGCTTATCTGCGGTATATCATATCCCTTAACCTGTATCACAAAGAAACGTCTCCTTATATGCTATATACATCAAGGTATTTTGCTCATCAATATATAATTTTATTCCCCAGCGGTTGTTTCACGTGAAACATCAAAGACTTTGCCGGCAACGGTATCTATGAGCAGCCATACCGGCTTTGACACAGGTTGAGCGGTATAACCGGAGGAAATGATGGATGGTATATCGTATTCAAAATGCTCCACATATGCATACTTTCTTATAAGCTTGGGATCAACATCCACAAAATGCGGCATATATTTCCGCACGATGCATTCATTATCGAGAATGGCCCTCTGCACGGCTTTTGCTCGTTCATCGCGCGAAGGCGTCGTCCACGTGGGATGCGACATAGCCGGATGCTTAAAGAGATAATCAAGGCGAATCAGCTCATGTATGAGCCCAATAGGCTCATAACCGGAACAGCGGGCAAAATCCGCCATTATACTGTACAATGCCTCATCCCTATGCTTGTATCCGTAATAGCCTCTATCATGCCAATAACAGCCCAGCAGGCAGTAAAAATCAAAAGCGCTACGATGAAAGTTTTTTATGATATAGTTCAACGTGTGTACCAGCCTGCCGCTATTGTAGTATTTATTCAACACATCTTCTACCCAGTGCAGCTTGCAAAGCTCATCGAAACTTATGCTGTCATTGGACAGCACCTCATATGGTGGATAGTCGTCGTATGCATAACCGAATCGTTCAGCCGTATTACGCAGCCCGGAACCTTTGAGTAGCTTCAGGAAACCAAGCTGCAAGACATCCGGTCTCAATTCATATGCATAATCAAAGGAACGGCCAAATGATTGAAGATCCTCTTTTGGCAGTCCGGCTATGAGATCCAAATGCAGGTGTATGTTGCCGCACCGCGCCAGCATACCGACGACATGCGCCAGGTGATCCAAATCAACGCGGCGCCCGACGGCCTCAAGGGATAAATCATTTGCTGACTGTATGCCTATCTCAAACTGAAACAATCCATTGGGTATGGATGAAAGAAATGCCAGCATATCGTCGTCCATTATATCGGCGCATATCTCAAAATGAAACCTCATGCCTTCCGGTCTTTTATCATAATCGGCTATAAAGCGCCATATATCCATGGCGCGGCGTTTATGAGCATTAAAGGTACGATCCAGAAACTTGACCTGCTTTGCGCCTGACCGCATTATACGTATAAGATCATCTTTGACGCGAGCCATAGGCACATACCTTATGCCATCGATGGTGGAGGACAGGCAATATGAGCACTTGAAAGGGCAACCCCTCGAGGTTTCATAATACACTATCCTGTTTGCGGCGTCTATATGGTCCACGGCATCGGCCATGCCAGGTATATCATCCATATGAGCCACTACGGCAAAACCAGCACCGCAAATAACATCGCCATTGCGATAGTATACGCCTTCTATCCCATCGGCTAACCTCCTGCCATCTTTCAACCGCTTTAGCAGTTCTGCAAAGACCCCTTCTCCTTCGCCGCATACTATATAATCGACCTCATTATGCCGCTCGAGCAGTTCCCTGGCATCATATGATACCTCAGGACCGCCCAGTATTATCGTAACATCCGGTAATACTTTCTTAAGCGCCGAGCATAGCCGCCATATCATATCTATATTCCATATATAGCATGAAAATCCAACTACATCCGGCCTGCTTGAATATATTTCTCCAAGAACATAATCTATTCCATCATTTATTGTAAATTCTTGTATTTTTATATTACCTATGCCAGTCGCGGCCGCTTCGAGCTGATATAGGGCCACCGCAGTATGGGTAAAACTGGAATTTAGCGCTATTAATTTTATAAACATCTATTTCGCCTCACAAAGGATATTTCCAAGGAAATCAAGGCCTACATTATCGGTTTTTTGGACGGTATACCGGCGCGGCGCGGATAAGCGGTGGGCGTACGAGTGACTTTATTGAGCACCACTATACGCCTTTCACCGCCAGACATGGGCAGCTCGGCGCGCAGCACGTCGCCCAGCCTTCCTCCCATAAGGCTCACGGCCTTACCCGCCTTGGCCAGCTCATCATCCACATCCGGCCCTTTCATGCACAGCACGTATCCGCCTAATTTGGCAAATGGCAGGCAATACTCGGCCAACACCGGCAGAGAGGCCAACGCCCTGGCCGTCACTACGTCAAAAGCCTCCCTATACCCTTTCTTGCCGGCATAATCCTCTGCCCTCCCCCATATGAGCTCGACATCTGCAAGCGAAAGCGCCTTTATGACATAGTCTAGAAAATTCAATTTCTTTTGCACCGAATCCATAAGGCATACCTTAAGCGACGGAAAGGCTATCTTCAGAGCCAGGCCGGGAAAACCCGCCCCCGTACCTATATCCATAAGGCGGGCATCCGGTCGTATAACCCCGGTGCCGCAGCACAGCAGGCTGTCTATGAAATGTTTTATTATTATACCCATATCATCGGTTATGGAAGTAAGGTTAATGCGCTCATTCCATTCGATCAGCATATCCTTATACGCCATGAATCTATCCACAGCCTCATCATCCAGCGATATACCGCATCTTAAAGCCTCGTCCCTCAAAAAAGCCCTCACATCTTCCATTGATATCCCTCTACAGCCCGTGCTGCTTCAAATATATAAGCAGCACTGATATATCGGCGGGCGACACGCCCGATATGCGCGATGCCTGCCCGATCGACTGCGGCCTTATCCTGTCCAACTTCTGGCGCGCTTCTATGCGCAGGCCTTTTATGGTGGCGTAATCTATATCGTCGGGCAGTTTATGGTCCTCCATCTTCTTAAACCGCTCTATCTGCATCCTTTGTCTGGCGATATAGCCCTCATACTTGATATTAATCTCCACCTGTTCTATAGCCTGCGGTAACAGATCCGGCGGTCTGCCCTTATCGATAGGTGCCAGCATAGCATAGCTTATCTCGGGCCGCTTGATCAGATCGTAGAGGGTTATGCCGGTCTTTACAGGTTGGCTGGACAGCTTATCCAAAAGCTCGTTTACCTCCGCATCGGGCGCTATAATGGTACTTTTCAAGCGCTCCAACTCACTTTGCACCTGATCCTTCTTAAGCAAATACCGCCCGTAGCGGTCAGCGCCGACCAATCCTATATCATATCCTACAGGCGTCAACCTCATATCGGCATTATCCTGGCGGAGCAAAAGGCGGTACTCGGCGCGCGATGTCATCATGCGATACGGCTCGGCAGTACCCTTGGTGACCAGGTCGTCTATAAGGACGCCTATATAGGCCTGTGAGCGGTCCAATATAACGGGCGGTCTGCCCTGTATCATGCGCGCGGCATTTATGCCGGCCATAATGCCCTGGGCCGCGGCCTCCTCATAGCCCGAGCTGCCGTTTATCTGACCGGCTGTAAACAGGCCGCGTATATGCTTCAGCTCAAGCGACAGTTTGAGCTGTGTCGGGTCTATGCAATCATACTCTATGGCATAAGCCGGCCGCATTACCTCAACATGCTCCAAACCGGCTATCGAGCGCAACATCTCGATCTGCACATCCTCGGGCAGGCTGCTGGACATTCCTTGGACATACATCTCATCGGTATTCAATCCCTCCGGCTCTATGAATATCTGATGGCTGGGTTTGTCGGCAAAGCGCACCACCTTATCCTCAATGGAAGGGCAATATCGCGGCCCCACACCTTTTATATCGCCCGAAAAAAGCGGCGATCGATGCAGATTTCTCCTTATTATTTCATGCGTCCGCTCGTTGGTGTATGTCAGATGGCACGGCACCTGCCTGACATCCAGTTTATCATCCATAAATGAGAACGGTACGGGCGGTTCATCGCCCAACTGCAACGCCATCTTTGAAAAATCTATGCTGCGGCCGGCTACCCTGGCCGGCGTACCCGTCTTAAAGCGCTGCAGCCTTATACCTAAAAGTAAAAGGTCCTGCGACAGATGCGTGGCCGGAAACATACCGTTGGGGCCGCTGCTATAGCTTACCTCGCCTATTATCACACGACCGTTCAAATATACGCCGGTGGTCAATATTACAGCTTTGGCGCGATATATCGCACCTGTATGCGTCACGACACCACGTACGGCGCCCTCCTCAACCAAAAGGCGCACCACCTCGGCCTGTTTTACATCAAGATTATCCTGTTGCTCCAGCGTTTGCTTCATAACAGCCTGATAAGCCTTCTTATCGATCTGAGCCCTCAGCGAATACACCGCCGGACCTTTTGACGTATTAAGCATACGCACCTGTATGGTTGTTTTATCCGTGGTTATACCCATCTGCCCGCCCAAAGCATCTATCTCGCGTACCAGATGCCCTTTGGATGTGCCGCCTATAGACGGATTACATGCCATCATGGCTATACTATCCAAATTTATGGCTAATACCAGCGTCCTGCAGCCCATTCGCGCCGATGCAAGGGCCGCCTCACATCCCGCATGGCCTGCGCCGACCACTATCACATCGTATGTGTTTAATTCAAATTCCATGTAAATATCTACTTCCCCACACAAAAGCGTTCAAAAATCCTGTCTACCACTTCATCCTCCACCGTCTTTCCGCTTATGAGGCCCAGAGCCTCTATAGCATCTTTTAAGTCGACGGATACAAGGTCCATAGGCATACCGTCGTCTATGGAAGCCAAGCATCTCTGCAGTGCCTCGGCAGCCGACATCAAAGCCTCTTTATGCCTTACATTGGTCACCATAGCCTCATCCGACGCTATAACTTTGCCATGATACACCATATCTGTTATCGCATTTTCCAAATCCTCGAGACCATGTCCTTCTTTAAGCGACATTTCTATCACCGGTACATCGGGTAAAACAGCGTTCACCTCAGCCTCTGTTACCATCATTCCAAGGTCTGATTTGTTCAATACGACTATGGCTTGTTTAGAGGATATAAGCGACGCTATAGTCCTATCGTCTTGATGCAAGGGCTGCGATCCGTCCAGCGTAAATATAACAAGGTCGGCCCTGTAAACAGCCTCGCGCGTTCTCTCAATGCCTATGCGTTCTATCTCATCGGCCGCTTCTCTTATACCGGCTGTATCTATGATATTGAGCGCTATTCCGTTCACATTGACATAGTCCTCTATTAAGTCGCGCGTAGTACCAGGTATATCGGTAACTATGGCCCTGTCCGCCTTGAGCAGCGCATTCAGGAGCGAAGATTTGCCGACATTAGGCCTGCCTATTATAGCAGTCTTCAAACCTTCGCGGATTATGCGGCCCGTATCGGCCGTAGCCAGTAGCTTTTCTATGTCGTCATACCCGCCTTCGAGCTTATTGCGCATATCCGCCGCGCTCAATTCATCGACATCCTCTTCGGGATAATCTATAAGCGCTTCTATATGCGTCAGCACATCCAAAAGCGCAGCCCTTATCTTTTCTATACTCTCCGACAGCTTGCCCTCGAGCTGCATAACGGAACTAGTCAGGGCCACGTCGGTTTTAGCCGATATTATATCCATGACCGATTCAGCCTGCGCCAGATCGATTCGTCCGTTCAAAAAAGCGCGTTTTGTAAATTCACCGGGTTGAGCTAAAACAGCCCCTTCCCTTACAGCGGCCTCCAGCACCCTTCGCAAAGGCAGCATGCCGCCGTGACCGCTTATCTCTACCACGTCCTCGCCGGTATACGAATGTGGCCCGCGCATAACGCTGACCAGTACCTCATCTATATCGTGGCCGCTAACCGGATCTTTTATATGACCGTACAATATGCTCCGATTCGGTGCATCTTTTATCTTCCGGCCCTTTATATTTATAAATATACTATCAGCTATATCGATAGCTTTTGGCCCGCTTAAGCGTACTATGCCTATACCACCCTCGCCTATTGGCGTGGATATGGCCGCTATAGTGGTCTCCGAAAATATTATATTTATCGCCTCCATCACATTTACACATATATAATAAATGCTCAGTATCTATCATACCGAGCATTTAAGCAAAAAAGCTTCTATTTCAATGTTATAACGACCTTGCGCCGCGGTTCCATACCCTCGCTATACGTCGTCACATCCGGATCGTCCTGCAGCGCCGTATGCAATATGCGCCTTTCATATGCGCTCATAGGTTCCAATACAACCCTACGGTGCGTGCGCTTTACCTTATCCGCCATCTTAAATGCAAGGTCGACAAGCGCTTGCTCTCTCTTTTTTCTATAATTCTCCGCATCCAATATTATCTTGCCCTGCTCCTCGCCATCGCGGTTACATGCCAAGTTAGCCAAATATTGCAAGGCATCCAGCGTTTCTCCCCTATGCCCTATCAAACGACCTATCCTTACGCCTTCAATATTCATTATAACATCGCCGTCATCGCGCTGTTCCACCACAATGCTGGCATCGACTTTCATGCGTTCTATAACGCCTTCCAAAAATTCCTTTGCTTTATCGGCTTTTTTATCTTTTACCGTAACCTTAACCTTAGCCGGCTTAGAACCCCATAACCCTAATATGCCCTTGCTGGCCGGTTCCAATACCTCGATATCCACATCATCCCTTGATACGTTCAGCTCGTCCAAAGCCGATTGAATAGCTTCCTCCTCGGTACGGCCAGTGGCTTCTACGAAACGCATTCTATATTAACCCTCCTTTACCGTCTCCGGTACTGCACTTGTGTTTTTAGGCCTTATAATCAAAAACTCCACCACCTGGAATATATTGCTTGCAACCCAGTATAAAGCAAAAGCCGAAGCATAGGTAGACGTTATATATACTGAAAACAACGGTAAAAATATGCTCATGGTTTCCTGGCTGCAACCCATGGGATTCTGCTGTTGCGCCGATGACGACGCCTGCGGTAGCATGGAAAGCTTCATATACAGATATTGAGTAATACCCGATAACGCCGGCAATATGAAATAACCGTTTATCTCACCCGCCTTGGTGGTCACCCAAAAAGCATCGGGCAGGCTTATATCCTTGATCCATAAGAAACTCTGCCCCACCAGAGCGCCCGGATTATCAGGCGTACCTACTAATTCCCTTATAACAGCGAATAACATAATAAGAAGTACCATTTGTACTATAGCAGGTAGGCAACCGCCCAATGGGTTTATTTTTTCCTTCTGATACAGCTCCATCGTTTTTTGCTGGAGCTTTTGCTTATCTTTTCCGTATTTCTTTTCCAATTCTTTTATTTTCGGCTGAATGGCATTCATCTTGTCCGTGGAACGTCTTTGCATTATATCGAGCGGCGCTAGCACAGTGCGTATCAATATAGTGAATATAATGATAGCATAAGCATAACTCCCCACCATTCCGTTTATCCATTCGAGAACCGATGCTAAAGCAGCAGTCATCTAATTTTCTCCTCTATTTTTCTCATTTCACAGGGTCATAACCGCCGGGATTAAATGGATTACAAGACAATATGCGTTTTATAGCCATAAATCCACCCTTCAACGCCCCGTATTTGGATATGGCTTCATAGGCATATTGGGAGCACGTAGGATAAAACCTACAGCTGGGACGTTTCAGCGGCGATATATACCTCTGATAAAACCTTATGGTAAACATCAATATATACTTCATATTTCATCAACCCTATTCTTTTTATCGATATACAATCCGGCCCTTTTCAATACATCCAGCACAGCGCGTTCCATATCGTCATATTTTAGACTTTTATTTCCGGTGCGGGCTATAAATATCAGGTCATAGCCCGGTTTTATATCATTTATATGCAGTCTGAAAACCTCTTTGATCAAGCGCCTCACCCTATTGCGCACAACACTTTTACCTATCTTTTTGCTGACAGAAAAGCCGGCTCTTACATTGCTCTGCCTATTTCTGGCAAAGTATAATACTATATCCTTATTGGCCACGCTCTTTCCAACTCTATAAACGACCCTGTACTCCCTATTATGCCTTAGCCTGTTATCCTTATTCCATCCTGGCATGCTATACACTCAGGCAGATAATACCTTTCTGCCCTTTTGTCTGCGGCGTTTCAAAACCTTCCGACCATTTTTGGTGCTCATTCTGGCCATAAAGCCGTGCACCCTTTGTTTATGCCTCTTTTTCGGCTGATACGTTTGAAGCATGTTAAACAACCCTCCTGTAAAGCTAATAATATATTACATCGTTTTATTATAACCTATGTCTTGATATTTGGCAATCCTTCAAACAATATTTTTCACCGCGCCCGAAACATATGAGCCATAAGATGAGCAGTTACCAAGCCTGACCATATTCCGAATCAACAGAACTTCAATTCGTAATATATAGCTGAAATGAGTAATATAAAGCGATGCAAGTGATATAAAGCCGGAGAACGCCTTGAAATATTGCGTAGGCGTACTCAA
>NZ_JAIHAU010000064.1 GCF_020054945.1 Mahella sp. | reverse complement strand
AGCCGGATGGACCACCATGCCCTGAGGCTTATTTATGACTATTATATCTTCATCCTCATAGAGTATATTCAAAGGTATATCTTCAGGCTGTATATCGATCGGCCGCAACTCGGGAATATCTATTTTTATGACATCGCCATCCTTCAGTTTATAACCGTTCTTTATATGCTGGCCGTTTACTGTTATATTGCCGTTTTTTATAAGGTTTTGTATATGCGATCGTGTCCATTGTTCGAATCTTTCGGCCAGAAATGTATCCAGGCGTCGATCAACCTCATCCGCACTCACATAAAGCGTATATTCATCCATAACCGTTTTACACCATTGACTTTTTAGCATCGCTCACGAAAATTATATAATATCCGAACAATATAGTGCCTATAACTACTGCGGAATCGGCCACATTGAATATAGGATAATTTATAATACGAAAATCTATGAAATCCACGACATAACCCAACCGTATACGGTCTATGAGATTGCCTACCGCACCACCCAGTATAAGCCCCAGGCTTATTTTAAGCATTAAAGGCATATCCGGACGCGCAAATATCGCATATATTATAAAAGCGCATACCAGGACGGTCAGTGAAATAAACAGCCAACGCTGGTTCTGCAATATACTGAAAGCAGCGCCTTTATTTTCAGCGTATGTGAAATGAAGTACACCGTCTATTAACGGAATGGTATGCCCCGGCCGCTGAGGCAATATAGACGCCATCAAGTACTTGGTTATTTGATCGGCCGCCACTATAATGGCAGCTATTAACAATTGAAACAAAGGTATACCCCCTCTACAGCATTTTAATAATTATACCACATTGCTCATCTATCTGGAATATCGTTACCCTCCTCGGATAATTGTTCTTCATAATCCTCATTTATTGTTTTATCTACCTGCTGTACTATTCCTTCATCGTTTTCATCAAATATACCTTGCTGATCGCCCGTGCTATAACTGGGGTCATTTGGTACTTGATTATATCTAGCCACCGCCTGCCATGAATCCTCTCCGTCAAAGCCTATACGATCATCTCTGTCGGCTACACCGTAACCGTAGTATGAACCCAGCAGTTGCTCTTCCACCGGCCGATCATGATGCAGTTCCTCTATATCCGGCTGATCATTTTGCTGGCAACTTATGCATAATTCGGCATACGGCAAAATCTCAAGCCTGGAGCCGTCTATAGCTTTACCACATCGCTGACATACTCCGTAAGTGCCATCATTTATGCGCTTCAACGCATCATCTATACGCTGTATCACAAAACGCTGGTTCTGCTTTAATGCCATGGACTCCTCCATCTGAAAGGTTTCGGTGGCTATATCGGCCGGGTGATTATCGTATGTGGACAATTCCTCTATACTATCACGCAAAGAAGTATTAAAGTTATTCTTATCCATAAGCTCCAATGTATCCATAGCCTTGCTGCGCTCCTTAAGCAATAGGCTCTTAAAGTGCTGTAACCCTCTGTTTCTCATATCATTGCGGTCCCTCCATGTTCTGTTGTACTATTCTAACTATATCGGATATAAACTGGCCTATATAAGGCAGATTCAATACAACCAGTTTTTGCAATATATATAATATTACAGCCGCCAAAATGGTAAAACCTATGGCCATACCCAAGCCGCGCCAGAGACCAGCCATAAAATTTGACCAAAAGATTTTCCGTCGGTCGTTCAGATATTCCATATATTCTGCTACTTTCATAGATTCCATCTGTTTTATAAATTCGGTCAATCGCTCATCCAATTTTTTTATGGCGTCTTTATCCTCATCGGACATAACATCAACTCCGCTCAGTTAATTTACCCATTTAGCATCAGTTTTATAATCAAAAGAGATGAGCATCATTGATTCTGCTTTTTTGTTATTTTTCATATATGAACTCATGCAAGAGTTGCGTATTCTCCTCTATATCCGGCACCAATACTGCCATGCCTCGGATATTTTGGCTCTTAAACGTACCGTCAACCGGCAATCGATATTGTTGCATGGGCACATCGCCAAAGCTTAAAACAGTCAGGCCCAGTTCCAAAATCTCGGCATTTGATAAACTGGTTTCGCAATACTGCAATATACTGGCTACCATACCCGGCAATTGAATCGGGCCGGCATCTTTTACCCGCTGGAATAAAGCCTCCATGACACGCCTTTGCCTTTCGGTACGCTCATAATCGCCGTTGCCTACATAGCGTATGCGCGAATATGCAAGGGCCTGGCGTCCATCCAGTCTCTGCATCCCGGGTTTTGTTAAATTGGGCGACGGCTTGCCGCCGTTTAATTTATTTATCCCATTCAAATATGAATTCAAAAGCTCGATTTCACTGGATTTAACATCTATATCCACGCCGCCGAGTTCATCGATTATCTTGGGGAGGTCAAAGAAATCCACAGTCACATAATCGCTTATATCCATCTTAAAATTGGTATTTATAGTTTTTATGGCTAACGCCGGACCCCCATAAGCATAAGCATGATTCATCCTGTCACCTCCGTGACCTGGTATATCTACGTACATATCGCGCATAAGCGACGTCAACTTTACCTCTTTATTTTTCTTGTCGACAGAAGCTATCATCATGGTATCCGATCGACCTGTCTGATCTGGATCCCTGCTGTCTATACCAAATAATGCTACGTTGGTTACATCGTATTCAGGTGCCGGCTGAATCACATTATCGTCAGAAGGTGCAGGCGGCTTATATTCCGTGATGCCGAGATCTTCATCATCGAGTTTTGTTTGTTCGACGCCGCTCAACATCATATAGCCATACCCTATAACCCCACCGACGATAAACAGCACTATGATCCCCAATACAAGCAGCGCTTTACTAAGACAGCCCTTCTTCTTTTGTTTATTCTTAGACATATTCTCTCCCTTTCGCACAAAATGAAGCGGTATAATTCACTCAAATTATAACATAGAAACAATGGAATGTTATATGGAGGAAATAAAAAATTTACATTTTTCGAGCTGAATAGTCACGCTTATATTTTATAATCGCAAGAAAATGAAAATAATATATTATTTTATCACACTATATATACCCTCTCTGTAAAGAAGAAATAGGCGTTTTAGCCGAGCGGCCATTACGATGATCCGCAAGTTCATTCCCGTGCAATACCTCTGTATACACTTTTATGGTAGCAGAAGCTATCATATCCCAATTATACGCCTGCTGAACTTTATAAAAAGCTTTTTGGCACATTCTCGATGCCATAGATGGGTTATCCAACAGGCTTAATATACCGTCTGCCAAAGCTTGGGCATTGCCCGGCGGCACTTTATAACCGTCTATGCCGTCTACTACTATCTCGGATAATCCTCCGACATCGGATACCACTACCGGCACGCGGGCAGCCATAGCCTCCAGCGCCACTATGCCAAAAGGCTCATATAAACTCGGAAAAACAGCTATATCAGACGCTTTATATAATTTATTGCGCGTCTGCTTATCTACATAACCTGCAAATTGGACTTTCTCATACAGGCCCCTGTCCCACGTCATCCGTCTCAGCACATCTTCATAAGGTCCGTTGCCGGCTATAACAAACTTTACATCAGGATGCTTGGACAGCACTGCCGGAGCCGCTGCTATGAGCGTGTCTACGCCCTTCTCTCGTACCAACCGTCCTACGAAGCATATTATGCGCTGGCCAGGCGCCGCATATCTCAAACGAAAATCGCTTATATCGCCGTCTGCAGATAATTGTTCTATGTCCACGCCATTGGGCAATATACGTATCTTATCCTCCGGCAGTTGGAATACGAATCTGAGCTCGTCTTTCATATAATTGCTGCAACATATGACGCGCCATGCCTCATAGGTCAGCCACCACTCCACGTCGCTTATATAGCGTTGCATATCGCTGTGCAAGCCGTTGTTGCGCCCATATTCGCTGGCATGAATGGTAGCTATCAACGGCTTAGCATATATATGTTTAAGCGCTCTGCCACAGAATGCCATAAGCCAATCGTGCACATGTATTATATCGATATCCAGCCCATCATTTAAAAGCTGCGCAGCGCGTTCCAGCGCTGCCATATTCAGATGAAACACCCAATCTATGAAGTTATTGGTGGCTATATTATAAGGGCAAACACGATATACATATACACCATCATCCTCTTCAAACTCTTTAAGGGTATTATCATTACAAGTCATCACATAGACCGTATGTCCCATCTTAGCCATATGATGGGATAAATCATAAACATGGCTCGATATACCGCCCACGCTGCGCGGCGGGTACTCCCATGCAAGCATAAGAATCTTCATGGACGCGCTTCCTCCCTGCCTTTGCACATATACTTGATCTCACCGTTTCCCATATCTATATGTGCTCGGCTTTCATCATCAAAAAAAAGCACGACTCCGTCTTTACTTAATATTTTTACACCTACAATGGTCTTACCTTCTAATTGTTTCTGATCATTTATTGTATCCATCATCGCTTTCCTCTCTAAAAATACGCTGCCAATGGCATTCTATATTCCCTTTACCATCCCTTTCGAATATAACGTTGCTGCTATCATCCAACTCTATAGCAAATTCCTCTTTGCCCATAGAACGTACATCGGTTATCTTTTTGCCAATCATATGCGCGGCCACTTCCTCGGCCTTTTTTAATTTATAGAGGCGTTTATCGTATAGTTGATGCACCGTTGCCATGTTGTTCCTCCCTGCCTACGCAAAATAGTATATTTATTATACTTTTTTTCGATACATTTTATCCTGATCATGCGATTGTTTCATTTGATAAGTAAAAATTTCTATCCCAAAATCGTGTGATTTCTGTTATACTATTATATATTAATAACGCTAACGGAGGAACGTTGATGAAGAGAAAGCTGCTTGCCATACCCATACTTATATTATACATACTTGCACTTATGGCGTATACTCCGGTCGCATATGCCGAGCCAACATCAAGTGATACACCCGCTGATAACACAGTGGTTTTGTCGCCGCCTGCCGTATCAGCCAAAAATCTCATACTCATAGACGCTAAGACCGGCAATGTGCTATATGGTATAAATCCGGACCAAAAGGCGTATCCTGCAAGCATAACCAAGATATTGACCGCCGCCATTGCTTTGGAACAAGGAAATCTCAGTGACGTAGTAACCATAGATGAAGAGGCTTCTTTGGGTATACCAGACGGTAGCAGCGCTATTGTCATGGACAAAGGTGAACAATTCACTTTAGAACAGCTTCTATACGGCCTTATGCTTGTATCCGGCAATGATGCCGCAGTAGCTATAGGCAAGCATATATCAGGCACTACGAATGAATTTGTAAACTTGATGAACCAAAAGGCTAAGGAATGGGGAGCAAAAAACAGCCATTTCGCCAATCCACACGGTTTTCATAACGATGAACATTATACCACTGCTTACGATATGGCCATGATAGCACGTCATGCCATGACTATATCTAAATTTCGCGATATAGTATCAACCACATTGTATCTTGACATACCAAAAACTTTGAGAGGAGATCAGCGTCGCTGGGATAACATAAACTCTTTCGTACAGCCGAACAGCAAATATTACTACGAAGGGGCTACCGGCATAAAAACGGGATATACCAACCAGGCGCGCCATACATTGGTAGCATCAGCACAACGCAACGGTACGGAACTCATAGCCGTATTGATGGGTGAACCAAGCAAACCAGTCGCTTGGAAAGACGCCGCAGCCCTTATGGACTACGGCTTTAATGCTTTTGCTCGAAAGATAATAGCCACTAAAGGAACACCGCTCGGTACGGTAGACATCACAAACGGCTCAACATCCGAAAGTATAGCGGCCGTATTGGATCGGGACATAGAGATTATGGTACCTAAGACCAATGAAACCGTTCAACCGTCCGTACATCTTCCATCTTCCGTAACTGCGCCGATAAACAAAGGTGAAGTGCTGGGCAGTGTCGATTATATGATAGGTGAACAGAAGATAGCTTCAGCCAATCTGATAGCTCCGCAAAGCATAACTGCAAAACAAGCGGAGGCTATCCCTCCGCTTGTAACCGCAAATAGCAGCAGTGCCACATCGGCATGGTGGCAGATGGGCCTTGTACTTATAATAGTGGCCGCATTATGGATGTTGTATTCGCTAAAAAAGTCACATGATAATAACACCTATCGCTTTTAATCATCCGGCCTTATCCATTTGCTTTGGCTTAGCGAATATCATACGTCCTGCCGCTGTTTGAAGCACGCTGGTTACCATAACGCCTATGGTATGGCCTACGTGCTTTTTGCCGCCATCTACCACTATCATGGTGCCATCGTCCAGATAAGCGACGCCCTGTCCAGACTCTTTACCATCTTTAACCACTTGAACCAGCATCTCTTCTCCGGGCAGCACCATGGGCTTTACAGCATTTGCCAGTTCGTTTATATTTAATACCTGAATGCCTTGAAAATCGGCTACTTTGTTGAGGTTATAATCATTTGTAATAACCTTGCCATTATACAATTTACACAATCTGAGCAGTTTTATATCCACTTCATCGGCATCTTCAAAATCTACATCTACTATCTGTACATCAATATCCAGTTCTTTTTGTATCCTGTTCAATATATCCAGTCCACGCCGGCCTCTATTACGTTTCAACGCATCGGACGAATCGGCTATATGGCGCAGTTCCTTAAGTACAAAAGTAGGTATTATAAGAGGTCCCTCTACAAAGCCGGTACGACATATATCGAATATCCTGCCGTCTATTATAACACTGGTATCCAATATTTTAGGCATAACATTGACCGCATTGGTTGAGCCTTGTTTATCCTTTGACGCACTTTTCTTAAACATATTAACTAGACCGATTATGTCGTCTTTGCGCTTCACAGCTAGAGTCACACCTATATAGCACAACAATACATAGATTAATATAACTAAAGCTGTGGCCAACCATTTAACAGGGATAAGCATAACTGGTTTGATCAACAATCCGGCCACTACACTGCTTATTATGAGACCTATTACACCAAGCAAAACATCGACCATAGGCACCTTCTGGAGTTCCCATTCCATCCAGTTGGTAAGCGATGACATCCAGTGTATAAACCTGTTGGACAGCAAAAACGATATGACGCCACCTCCAATAGAGCAAACAGCATATAATGCGATGCTTTGCCATAGCGATAAACCAAACGTCAAAAAATCCGATATTAATAATGATATACCTGCCCCTATTATAGCACCTATAATTCCAAAAACTATTCTAAGCACTGTTATGAGCATTTAATATTCACCTCCTCTTATAGTATTTCCATTATACCATACTTTTATCATAAAGATAAGAAAATTTGAGGATTTTTGGATAAAAAATAAGCGCCTTTAATCAGACGCTCTGCCATATTCTTTCTTCTATAAGCCTCTCTATTTCATCTGCCCCAGTGCTATTAGCTAATGCCAACTCACTTACCAATATCTGTTTGGCGCTGTTGAGCATCTTTCGTTCGCCGGTCGATAAGCCCTTTTGCCTTTCCCGTATCATAAGACTTCTGACCACGTCCGCTACTTCATATATATCCCCGCTCTTTATCTTATCCATGTTAACCCTATAGCGTCGATTCCAATTTGTATTGTCGCCATCTTGATCGCCTTGTGATAACGCGGCCAGCACTTTTTTGCTCTCATCCTTATCTATTACATGCCTTATGCCGATATCATCAGCGTTAGATAATGGTATCATAATTTTCACATCGCATACCGGCAACTTCAGTATATAATATTTTTGCGTAGTTCCTAATATCTCTTTTTCCTCTATGGCTTCTACTATACCGGCGCCATGCATTGGATATACAACTTTATCGCCAATTTGAAGCACAATAATACACCTCTTGTCATAATTAAAACATTTAATTAAATTATAACATACATGATATAGCATTGTCAAATAAACTTAATATTGTACAGGGGTGAAGCATGAAATTTTATGATCTGTGCCTGGTTATTTCTGAAGAACCATATATTTACTTTTATTTGACGTTCACCTCTCTTGTCGACCATT
>NZ_JAIHAU010000005.1 GCF_020054945.1 Mahella sp. | reverse complement strand
CGACAGCATGGTGCGTATGGCACAGGATTTCAGCATGAGATATCCATTGGTAGACGGGCATGGTAATTTCGGATCAATAGACAATGATCCTCCGGCGGCCATGCGTTATACCGAGGCGCGCCTGTCGCGACTGGCTATGGAGATGCTGACCGATATAGATAAGGAAACCGTTGATTTTATACCGAATTTTGATGAAACCTTAAAAGAACCGGTGGTGTTGCCTTCGCGTTTCCCCAACCTTCTAGTCAATGGCTCGGCTGGTATAGCTGTGGGAATGGCCACTAATATACCGCCGCATAATCTGAAAGAAACCATAGATGCGGCTATAAAGATCATGGATGATCCTGATATATCCGTAGATGAATTGATGAGAACACTCAAGGGTCCGGACTTTCCTACCGGCGGCATTATAATGGGAAGAGACGGAATAAAGCAAGCATATAATACCGGCCGCGGCAGGATAAAGGTAAGGGGTAAGACATCTATAGAACCTTTACCAGGCGGAAGATCGCGTATAATAGTAAGCGAGATACCTTATCAGGTCACTAAGTCTGATCTTGTTATACAGATAGCTAATCTGGTAAAAGATAAAAGAATAGACGGAATAGCCGATATAAGGGACGAATCCGATAAAGAAGGTATGCGCATCGCCATAGATTTAAAGCGCGATGTAAACCCAAATGTCGTATTGAATCTGTTATATAAACATACGCGCCTGGAAGATACATTCGGTATTATAATGCTGGCTTTAGTCGATAATCAGCCTAGAGTGCTAAATATAAAGCAGATGTTCTATTACTATATAGACCATCAAAAAGACGTCATAGTAAGGCGCAGCCGATACGATCTGGAAAAAGCCGAAGCTAGAGCTCACATACTGGAAGGTCTGCGCATAGCGTTGGATCATATAGACGCTATAGTAGCGCTTATACGTTCGTCAAAGACAGACCAAATAGCCAAAGAAGCATTAATGTTTCAGTTTAATCTGTCGGATAAGCAGGCCCAGGCCATATTGGATATGAGGCTCAGGCGGTTGACGGGTTTGGAAAGGGATAAAATAGAAGAGGAATATACCCAGCTTGTGAGCACCATAGAGTATTTACGTCGTGTGTTGACCGATGAGGGCATGGTATATAAGATAATAAAGGATGAACTTAAAGCTATACGCAACAAATACGGCGATGACAGGCGTACACAGATAAGCAGTAAAGCCGATGAAATGGAAATAGAAGATTTAATACAGGATGAAGATGTGGCCATAACCCTGACCCATTTCGGATATATAAAGCGTTTACCACTGGATACTTATAAATCTCAGCGACGCGGCGGCAAGGGTATAACGGGCATGCAGACCAGGGATGAGGATTTTGTGGAACACATATTCGTTACATCTACGCATAGTCATATGCTGTTCTTTACCAATAAAGGAAAGGTGTATATGATGCGCGCATATGATGTGCCGGAAGCAGGCCGCCAGGCTAAAGGCACAGCCATAATAAACCTCTTGAACTTATCGGTGGGTGAAAAGGTAAGTGCTGTGATACCCATAAGGCGCATAGACGACGAAAAATACCTTATAATGGCCACGCGTGAAGGTTATATAAAGAAGACTTCTATAGAAGAATACGATAATATCCATAAAAACGGCCTCATGGCCATAGGCCTTGGCGAAGGCGATGAGCTGATAGGCGTTGAACTGACCAACGGCAATAATGAGGTTATAATAAGCACAAAAGAAGGGATGGCCATCCGTTTCCCGGAAGAGGATGTGCGGCCTATGGGCAGAACTGCCCACGGTGTTAAGGCTATAACGCTCAACTCTGGCGATAAAGTGATAGATATGGAACTGGTCGATGAATCCGCAGATCTTCTTATGGTAAGCGAGAACGGTTACGGCAAGCGGACGCCGCTTAAAGAATACAGAAGCCAAAGTCGCGGCGGCAAAGGTATTATCACCATGAAGATCACCGATAAGACCGGACCGCTGGCAGCTATAAAAGTGGTGCATGAAGATGATGAGATAATGATGATAACGTCCGATGGTATAATAATACGCTTGGGAGTCAAGGGCATACCGTTACAAGGGCGCAATACTCAGGGCGTGACATTAATGAAAGTGGAAAACGGTCAGAGAATAGTTTCTCTTGCCAAGTTTGAAAGCGAGGATTGATAAAAAGCCGCGGAGTCATACCCGCGGCTTTTTATCAAACACTACATTTTTGTTTTTAAAAATGTACCCAGTGCTTTGTCGGTATTGCCTATGTGCTTTATAAGCCAGTCGACTACCGTACGGTTGGTTTGCAGCACTAGCTGTATACCGGGGCCTTCGCTTTCGAATTTCTTCTTGAGCTGGCCGAAGCTGCCGATAAAGCCGTCATGCATAGCTTTATGAGCATTATAATCCGGATAATCATACTGCTGCATGTATTTTTCTTCGGCGCCAAAATGTGTCACCACATAATCGCCGAGAAAATCTATTATTTCGCCCACGACCTGTTTACCCTTGCCTTGATTACAGGCATCAAGAAGGGCATTTACCCTATTAAAAAGTTCCTTATGCTGGTTATCGATCTCATCGATGCCAACGGATAACGACTGATCCCACTGTATGGCCATTAAAACACTCCTTTCTCTATTGATGTTTTATCATATTCTCCTGATATCTTTTATTGCGTATGTATAACAATATGTCGATGGCTACCATGATGCTGTTGATTATATAAAGTATTATAACATTATCATAGCTGTAGAAAATCTTATGCAGTATACCGGATATATATCCGATCAGCAAAAGCAAAGAAAATACCAGGCTTTTTCCGGCAGTAGACCTGGACTTATACGATTTATAGATGGAAAAAGGCCATGCTGCTCCAAAGCAAAGCAGCATAATTGACTCAAATATACTCACTGATGTATGCTCCTCTCTACAAATGATATTCTAGCATTTGTGCATGATAATTGCAAATATCAAAATGTTTTTGATTGCAATGCTATTTTCCCCTAACTGATTGTAAGATTATGAGTCGTTGACAAACTAAGATTATATTATTAAAATTACATATGGGCAATGTTAACGAAAGGGAAAATATAAAATGATTAATAAAAAGGAGATTCAAGACCAAATAATTCAGGCAGTCGAAACAGTAAAACGGGAAAATCCCATGGTGGGGTCAATTACCAATACTGTAACGATCAATTTTGTAGCTAATGCTCAGCTTGCCGTCGGGGGTTCTGCTGCTATGGTTTATTTGCCCGATGAGGGTGAATTTTTGGCGAAAGCCAGTGGGGCCACTTACATAAATGTCGGAACATTTATACCACTTTATGAACAGACCTTACCTCGCGTAGCAAAAATTTTGCATGAAGCGCGGAAACCATGGGTGCTTGATCCAGTAGCCGTGGGTATCGGTTCCCTTAGAACTCAGCTGTTGCGGGAGTTTAAGAAGTATAAACCCACTGTAATTAGAGGGAACGCTTCGGAAATCCTAGCATTGGCTGGCTTGTGGGGATTAGAGGGAGGTACAGCTCTATCCAATGTTCGCGGTGTTGACTCGACGAATTCTGTAACTGCCGCTAAAGCTGCGGCTGTTGCGCTGGCAAAGTGGACAGGAGGGGCTGTTGCCGTATCAGGCAAAACGGATTTAATAACCGATGGTTCTGTCGTAGCCTTTTCTCATGGAGGGGCGCACTTTATGGGGGAAATTACTGGGGCAGGCTGTTCATTGGGTGGAGTCGTCGCGGTCTATGCAACGGCATCTTCACCATTTATTGCGGCACTTACTGCTACTGCAGTTTATAATTTAGCGGGAACTCGCGCTGAAAAAAAGGTGGATGGTCCCGGCAGTTTTCAAATTCAGTTTCTCGATGAACTGTACAAAGCAAGCGCAGTAGACATTGCTAATAATCCGCTTGAAATTGAGGAGGTTTAATTCATGAATACATTAATTGCTGTTGCCATAGCACCCTTCGGTATAGGTGATGAGCTTGCACCTAAAGTAGCTGAAGTTATAAAAGTGATTCGTGATTCGGGCTTACCGTATCATACGACTTCCATGTTCACAGAGATCGAAGGTGAGTGGGATGAAGTAATGAAAGTTATTAAAGATGCAACATTTGTACTTGCCGACAAGGGTATCCGTACCGAAGTTGTTCTGAAAGCCGATGTGCGCCCTGGTTATACAAACATGATGACTGAAAAAGTCAATAAAATCAACGATATTTTGGGCGAGGAAAATAATGAGTATCAGAAAAAATTTGATATACCATAAATTTTTGCATTGTCAATTAAGAGAAAATCTGATATATTGAGTATTGAATGACGGTTTCTACGAGCATTCGGAGGCAGGCTCGCAGAGGGCAGTACTAATGGGAATTTTATTTATTTGCCTCTACAAATATTATTATACGAGGTAAGATTGTTATGAAAACTGCTGTTATAGGATACCCGAGAATAGGGGCTTTAAGAGAATTAAAATTTGCGGTAGAAAGATATTTTAGGAAAGATCTGCCAAAAGAAGAGCTTCAAGCTATTGCATCTGAGCTTAGAGAAGAGCATTGGAAAATTCAAAAAAACAATGAAATTGATTTTATAACTTCAAATGATTTCTCTTTTTACGATAATCTGCTGGATACCGCTGTTTTATTGAATATCGTGCCAAATCGTTACAAGCAACTTAAATTGGATGTCTTTGACGAGTACTTTGCTATGGCAAGGGGATACCAGGGTGAAAAAGGCGATGTAAAAGCTTTGTCCATGAAAAAATGGTTTAACACAAACTACCATTATATGGTGCCTGAAATTGATGACGAAACTGAAATTTTGCTTGTAGGGACTAAGCCATTCGATGAGTATGTGGAGGCAAAAAATTGGGGAATTGAAACTAAAAGCGCTATCATTGGGGCTTTTACATTTTTAAAACTTGTAAAATTTACAGGTAAAAAAACAATTGAGGATTCTATAACTGATATTGCCAGTGCATATTCAGATATTTTAAGTAAATTTAATGATTTGGGAGCTAAATGGATTCAATTTGATGAACCAGCTCTTGTTATGGATTTATCTGAAGAGGATATAATTCTTTTTAATAAACTCTATGAGAATATTCTTTCAAAAAAGAATAATACGAAAGTGCTTTTGCAAACTTATTTCGGTGATATAAGGGATTGTTATAGTGAAGTTATTGCAATGCCGTTTGATGGAATCGGTCTTGATTTTGTCGAAGGGAAGAAGACGCTGGAAATAGTAAAAAGTTTTGGCTTTCCGGATGATAAAATCCTTTTTGCAGGAATTGTTAATGGAAAGAACATTTGGAAAAATAATTACTCCAATACGGTAGATTTGATTTCGGAATTAGGTAGATACTGCAAAAATATAGTATTAAGTACATCATGCTCTCTTCTTCATGTTCCATATACCTTAAAAAATGAAAATGGTATTTCCGATGATTACAAAAAGCGCCTTGCTTTTGCTGAAGAAAAATTAACGGAGCTATCTGAATTAAAAAAAATATTATCAACCAGCAATCCTACGTCGGCTGCTGAATATAGTGAAAATCAAACGATATTCAACGAATCGAGAAATTGTGAGAATGCGAATGTTCAGGCGGTTGTTTCATCTCTTTCTCATGACGATTTTATAAGGCATCCTAATTTTGAAAAACGTGAAAAAATCCAGAAAAAAGAGTTGAAGTTACCACTGCTTCCGACAACAACAATTGGTTCATTTCCGCAAACGCCAGAAGTAAAGGCAAACCGTTCTAAATATAAAAATGGAAGCATTACATTTGAGCAATACACTGCATTTAACAAAAAAAAGATTGCTGAATGTATTGCGCTGCAGGAGAAAATCGGTCTTGATGTGTTAGTCCACGGCGAATTTGAGCGTAACGATATGGTTGAATATTTTGGAGAAAACCTTGACGGGTTTTTATTGACCGAGAAAGCATGGGTGCAATCTTATGGTACAAGATGCGTAAAACCACCCATAATTTGGGGAGATATATCTCGTTCTAAGCCGATTACAATCGATTATGCTGTATATGCACAGTCGCTTACATCAAAACATGTAAAAGGCATGCTGACAGGCCCTGTAACGATTTTAAACTGGTCATTTCCGCGTGAAGATATTTCGTTGAGGGATTGTGCATTTCAGATTGCTCTTGCTATAAGAGATGAGGTCCTTGATCTTGAAGCAAACGGAATCAAAATTATTCAAATTGATGAAGCGGCTTTAAGAGAAAAATTGCCTCTTAGAAAAAGTGATTGGTACAGTGAATACCTTAATTGGGCAATCCCCGCTTTTAGGTTTGTTCACAGCGGTGTAAAGCCAGAAACACAAATTCATACTCATATGTGTTACAGTGAATTTGCAGATATTATAAAAGATATCGATGATATGGATGCGGACGTTATCACTTTTGAGGCGGCACGGTCTGATCTCAGCATTATTGAAACATTAAAAGAATACGGCTTTAAAAGGGAAGTGGGCCCTGGTGTTTATGATATTCATTCGCCAAGGATTCCAAGCATATCTGAAATTAAGGAAGCGTTGTTTAAAATGCTTGAAAAAATACCGAAGGAAAAGCTCTGGGTTAATCCCGACTGCGGTCTTAAAACAAGAAGATATGAGGAAACTGTTCCGAGTCTCGAGAATTTAGTTGCTGCTGCAAAAGATGTTAGAAAAAGCATATCAGCATGAAGATTGTTCTATGCCAAGGTGGCGGGCGCTACTGTGATAGATGGTTCTGTGCCGGGCATATGCAAGGGCATGCTTAAGCTTTAAGCCTTGATGAATGTATCATCAAGGCTTAAACAATATATTTATAATGTTTTTAACATCATCGTCCACCACTTTATAGCATACTTCCAGGCCGTTGCGCCGGCCTTCTATAATGCCGGCGCTTTTTAGCTTGGCCAGATGCTGCGATACGGTAGACTGGGGCAACCCAAGGCATTGCTGTATATAAGATACGTTGCATTCGTGTTCCATAAGGCCTTTGACTATGAAAAGCCTGTGCGGATGGGCGATGGTTTTCAGCTTTTGCGCCAATATTTCGTAGCGTTCCGAGTTATCCATATCGATCATTTATATGAACAGCGATGCATCGGACTGCTCAGCTGCTCCGATAAACGATGCCACGCCCCCTATCTCCACACCGTCTATAAGTTCTTCCTTCTTTATGCCCATTATATCCATGGACATATTGCAAGCCACTATCCTAACACCGTTCTTTATAGCCTGTTGGATCAATTCCTCGAGAGAGAAGATGTTTTTTTCTTTCATAAGATGCCTTATAAGTTTAGGTCCTATACCAAACATATTCATGCGCGATAACGGCAGCTTCATGGAACCTCTTGGCATCATGGCGCCGAACATCTTGCTCAGAAAATCCTTGTGTATTGGCACTTTTTCGGGTTTGCGCAGTATATTAAGCCCCCAGAAAGTGAAGAACATCGTTACCTTGCGCCCCATTGCTGCAGCGCCGTTGGCGATGATGAATGAGGCTATGGCTTTATCCAGATCGCCACTGAATACTATCATGGCTTTATCATGGCTTTGAGATTCAACCTGCCGCTCGTCCGGGAGAACGCCGCTTTTTTGAATGCGGGCTACCAACGTGCGTCCCTGCCATCCTATGTCCAGCAGTTTGTGGCCTGTGCGCTGACACCATACCTTTATATCGCCTTCAAATCCCGGATCGCTGGCCTTTATTTGCAATATATCACCGGGTTTCATGTCCTGCACGGCATTATATACTTGCATTATAGGGCCGGGGCATTGTAAGCCGCAGGCATCGACCTCTATGGTGTTGCCTGACGGTTTCTCCTCTTGCGAAGGGATGGACGCCTCAACGTGGCTAGAGCTGAAAGTATCGTCATAGTGGAATATGCCTTCGTTGCTCTGACGTCCTGTTGCTATCTCGTATGTCACGTATCCACCGCTTAAGTTTTTGACATTAGCAAATCCATGCTGCTTCAATATCCTGCAGGCCAGGTACCCACGCAGGCCTGTCTGGCAAAATATCAATATTTCCTTATCTTTAGGTATCTCATCTAATCTGTCTCGCAGGTCGTCGATCGGTATATTTATGGCGCCGGCTATTGTGCCTATGTTGTATTCCAAAGGAGTGCGCACGTCTATGAGCACGGTTTTATCGTCATCGCGTTCATCCACCTCGTTCCAGTGAAATACATCATAATCGCCCTTCAATATATTGGCTGCCACATATCCGGCCATATTCACAGGATCCTTGGCGGATGAATATGGGGGTGCGTAGGCCAGTTCCAGCTTCTCCAAATCATATACCGTCATGCCCGCGCGTATGGCTGTGGCTATGACATCAATGCGCTTATCCACACCTTCATAACCCACTGCCTGTGCACCTAATATCCTACCATCGTCAGGTGAGAATATAAGTTTTATAGATATAGGCAATGCATCCGGATAATAACTTGCGTGAGAGTTGGGATGAATTATCGATTTCTGATATTTTATACCGTTGCGCTCTAGTTGGCGTTCATTGTTGCCGGTTGCTGCCACTGTCATATCGAACACCTTGGCTATGGAAGTTCCTTGAGTGCCCTCATATGCGCTAGACCTGCCCGCTATGTTGTCGGCTGCTATACGGCCTTGTTTATTGGCCGGCCCCGCCAGCGGTATCACGACGTCCTGCCCGTTTATAAAGTCTTTGACCTCTACAGCATCACCGACGGCGTATATATCAGGATCAGAGGTGCGCATATATTGATCTACTTTTATGCCGCCGCGCGTCCCTATAGCCAGGCCGGCATCTTTGGCCAGCTTTACATCAGGTTTGACACCTATGCCCATTATCACCATATCTGTATCTATGCGTTTGCCGCTGTTTAACACGACGGACAGATAATCGTTCGTGGGGTGTATGGCGTTCACACCGTCTTTGAGATAAAGCTCGACATTTTTGCTATGCAGGTGATTGTGTACTATGGCTGCCATCTCATAATCTATCTGCCCCATGATATGATCGGCCAGCTCCACTATGGTGACGTTTATACCGCGGGCGTGCAGATTTTCAGCTACTTCGATACCTATGAAGCCTCCGCCTACTATCACGGCTCGGCGAGGTTTATGCTGATCTATGTAGTCCTTTATCGTATAGGTATCCGGTATATTTCTCAAGGTAAACACCCGGCTGTCGTCGGCACCTGGTATATTAGGTTTTATGGGTTCAGCACCGGGCGAGAGGACGAGCTTGTCATAGGTTTCGCTGTACTCTTTATTATTCGTTAAATCCCTAACTATCACCTCTTTATTATTCGGTACTATGCTAATTACCTCGCTTTTTGTCCTCACATCTATATTGAAGCGCCTGGACATATCTTCAGGGGTCTGTACCAGCAGCTTATCTTTTTCCTTTATTACGCCGCCTATATAATACGGCAAACCGCAATTGGCGAACGATATATATTCGCCTTTTTCAAAAAGTATTATTTCAGCGTTCTCATCAAGACGCCTCAATCTGGCTGCAGCCGATGCACCGCCGGCCACTCCTCCTACTATGATAACCTTCATTTATGATATCCTCCATATCGTTATATTCATATATTATAATAATACAATATAGCGATGAGATTGTCAAATATTTATCGATGATTTGTTATTGACAAATTTATTTTATGATATATAATTTTTTACAAAGAGAAAATATATATGCGCACATTGAAAAAGTCACTAGTCCATTTGCGATTTCGATAGTATTTGCAATAGGAACAAGCGCAATAGCGGCATGAGTTGGTACTGATCTCGAATAATGTTGAAGAATCATATGATATAGGCGATGTTTTCGTTGAAGAGATTAGCTTTATTGAAAACGGTGAATTGATATATTATAAGAAAAATATTTAACAATTGGAAAAGATTTGACAGCACCAATGCGAAAGGAGTAGATGAAGATGAGTAATAAGAAGAGCAATGTTTGCTTACAAATAGTGGGGTGGCTGATATGGCTAATTGGGATGTCAATATTTTTGTTCGTGAAGGAGACAACGTTTTACATTAGGTTGATCGCTGTAACGAGCTGCACTATATCTTTTTTGATATTTACCACTTCTCAAAAAAGTAGAAAAGAAAACCGATAAAAAATAAATGCAACAAAAAAAGATGTTGCATTTATTCAGGAGAGGAATTTTACCGAATTAATATGGGATAATAATTTTCCTACAGGAACGGCAAACAAAAGCAATAGGATATGAAATGGGCCCCATTATAAATGGTGGAAATGGTATTGCATTTCTTTTTTCCATCGAGCAATTAAAATATGTTAATGGGACTTTTTCACCCATCGGTAAAAAATAATTTCCGCCTCGGCTTCTAAAAGTTCCTCGTTCCATTTTTTTGCCGCACCATGGGCAAGTTTCTATTTCATTTTCATTATCCATGAACAACTCTCACCTCCATAATATAAGTGCGCCCAAAGTTACATAACATCTAAATTTTCTCGTATATGCGGCTTTCAATGTTTCATAACTCCACTTTATATATTCTACATTTATTTTATAATTCCTTCTTTTTTTAAAAATTTATTTATACTTTAGTGCTTTCGAAACGTAAGAGCCAGGAAGTAATAAGTTACCAGAATCGCGGCTGCAGCACTTTCTTATTGCATTGCCTGACACTTTGCAATATAATAATGTTTGGCATTATAAAGGGGAGTAATTCACCACAACAGTGGTTTTGCCGATCGTCATCACGATATAGCTCTATATCCGGTCGGCGAAGGAAGAAATGAGACCTTTATCCGCAAGGATAGGGGTCTTTTTTGATCCCTATAATTCTAAAAATCTTTTTTGGAGGGTTATATGGAACAACTGTTACAAGGGTTAATGGCTATGACGTGGGGCAACGTCATAATGATACTCGTAGGCGGTCTTCTTATATACCTTGCTATAAGGCGCGAGTATGAGCCTATGCTGCTTTTGCCGATAGGCTTTGGCGCCATACTGGCCAATATACCGTTGTCATCGGCCATCGGGCCGGAAGGATTTCTGTCGATCTTGTACGATGCCGGCATAAAAACGGAATTATTCCCGATACTTATATTCATAGCTGTGGGGGCTATGATAGACTTCGGCCCGTTGCTGGAGCAGCCGGTTATGATGTTTTTTGGAGCGGCGGCGCAATTCGGCGTATTCGCCACCATAGTTGTGGCAGCACTTCTCGGCTTTCCCATAAAAGAAGCAGCTTCAATAGGAATAATAGGAGCAGCCGATGGTCCTACATCAATATATGTCGCTACCAAGTTTGCGGAAAGGCTTGTTGGGCCAATAACAGTGGCAGCCTATTCTTATATGTCATTGGTACCCATTATACAGCCGCCGGTTATAAGAGCGCTGACCAGTAAGGAAGAACGATGCATTCATATGGAGCCTTCTGCCGTACCGATATCCAAAACAGTAAAGATTATATTTCCTATAGCGCTCACGCTTATAGCGGGTATAATAGCGCCGATGAGCGTGGGTCTGGTAGGTTCGCTTATGTTTGGGAATCTCATAAGGGAGTGCGGCGTATTGGACAGGCTGTCAAAGGCCGCTCAGAATGAACTGAGCAACCTGGTCACGCTACTGCTTGGCATTACCATAGGCTCTACCATGACGGCGGATAAATTCCTGACGCCTGAGACGCTTATGATAATAGGTTTGGGGCTTGCGGCCTTCATATTCGATACGGCAGGTGGTGTTATATTTGCCAAGGTACTCAATTTGTTCCTGAAGAAAAAAATAAACCCGATGGTCGGGGCAGCTGGCATATCGGCTTTCCCGATGTCGGCAAGGATTATACAACGCATGGCACAAAAAGAGGATCCGGGTAACTTTATACTTATGCAGGCGGTTGGTGCCAACGTGGCCGGTCAGATAGGATCCATCATAGCCGGCGCTATGGTGCTGGCGCTGATACCATGACGGAAGGGGTGTGTGAATATGGTAACTGAAGCATTGCGCGTAGCTGCGCTGGGCATGGTGGGCGTGTTCGCCGTTATAACTATCGTTTACGGTGTGATAAAGATTATGGTCAAGATATCGCAAAAGCAGTAGCATTTATGCCGACCTCCGGCTGCCAACTGTCAGCGGACTTAGACAACTCAAATATTGCTTCGACAGAGCGACTGTTATGTGACTATAATTTTATTCTTTTTTATCTACCCAAAATCTCCTGTAATATCAAGGCTTTCAGGAGATTTTGGTGCTTTTGAACTGTAAAACTCGGGAGGATAGCGCCTAAGCCTTTATTGTGGTATAATAAACTTAAGGATTAAAGAGAAAGGGTGAGTATACATATGGATAATTTTGAATTTTTAAGCCCTACCAAAATCATTTTCGGCAAGGGTACGGAGAACCAGGTGGGTCAAGAGATAAAAAAATGCGGGGCCAAGAAGGTATTATTTCACTACGGCGGCGGCAGCATAAAGCGCTCGGGCCTGTATGATAAGATAGTAGCTTCACTGAAAGAAGCCGGCATTGACTTTATGGAATTGGGCGGCGTACAGCCCAATCCGAGGGTGAGCCTGGTACGCGAGGGCATAAAACTCTGCCGGGATAATGGCATAGACTTTATATTGGCTGTGGGCGGCGGCAGCGTTATAGATTCATCCAAGGCTATAGGTGTGGGTGTGCCATATAGCGGCGATGTGTGGGATTTTTACGCCGGCAAAGTCGAACCTAAGGAAACGCTGCCGGTAGGCGTTGTGCTGACCATACCGGCGGCAGGTAGCGAGGCTAGCAAGAGCTCTGTTTTAACAAATGAGGACGGATGGTATAAAAGGGGACTTAACGTGGAAATCATAAGGCCCAAATTTGCTATAATGAATCCGGAGCTTACCTTTACGCTTCCGCCTTATCAGACCGTATGCGGAGCGTCCGATATAATGGCGCATATCATGGAGAGATATTTTACGCATACGCCAAATGTGGATTTGACCGATAGGCTATGCGAAGGCACGCTTAAGACCGTTATAAGAAATGTGCCTATAGTGCTCGAACAGCCTGATAATTACGATGCGCGTGCTGAAATAATGTGGGCCAGTACCATAGCGCACAATGACCTTCTGAGCACCGGCCGCGTTGGCGATTGGGCGTCGCATGGCATAGAACACGAGCTTAGCGGTATATACGACGTACCTCATGGCGCCGGCTTGGCCGTAGTATTTCCGGCATGGATGAAGTATGTATATAAAGAAGGCATGGATAAATTCGTGCAGTTCGCAGTGCGCGTGTGGAACGTGGATATGGATTTCGAGGATCCCGAGCGCACAGCGCTGGCAGGGATAGACAGGCTTAAAGCATTCTATAAGAGCGTTGGTCTGCCAACGTCATTAAAAGAACTGGATATACCGAATGACAGACTGGAAGAGATGGCCGATAAATGTACGGCCGGAGATACTCAGACTACCGGTAATTTTAAAAAGCTTGGCAAGCAGGATGTATTGAATATATTAGAAATGATGCTGTAGTCATAACCACAGTATGCAGCCCATGGTGTTTTAACCATGGGCTGTTGCCTATTCCGTATTGGATGAGCCAGATTGCAAACTGCCCGTCTATGGCGTATAATCATCTTATGAAAACGACAGTAATAAACATTGATCCTGAAAATATAAACGAAGATGCTATAAGGAAAGCTGCTGTGTTAATAAGACAAGGCGAAGTAGTAGCATTTCCGACCGAGACGGTGTATGGCCTGGGCGCCAATGCCCTGGATGCCTCTGCAGTACATCGTATATTCGAAGCAAAGGGCCGGCCGGCCGATAATCCGCTCATAGTCCATATATCCGATATGTCGATGCTGGAAGAAGTGGCGGAACAGGTGCCGTCTAAAGCGCGTTTGCTTATGGAGCTGTTCTGGCCGGGACCACTCACTATCATTATGAAAAAACATAAGAAAATACCTTATGAAGTTACTGCCGGCTTGGATACGGTAGGCGTGCGTATGCCTGATCATCCCATAGCTTTAGCGCTTATAAGGAGTGCGGGCGTGCCTATAGCAGCACCCAGCGCCAATATATCCGGCCATCCTAGCCCCACAAAGCCCGAACACGTTATAGCCGATATGCAGGGACGTATAGCGGCTATAATAGCCGGAGGCACATGCAGGGTGGGGGTGGAGTCCACTGTTTTAGATTTAAGTGGGGATAATCCTGTGCTATACAGGCCGGGCGGCATAACATTAGAAATGCTGGAGGAGGCCATAGGCAATGTGGATACTGCATCGGGCATACTAAAGCCTGTATTTGCCGAGGGGGCGGTGCCGTCGCCGGGCATGAAATACAAACATTATTCTCCCAAAGCCAGGGTTATAATAGTGGACGGGCCAATTGAGAGGGTTGTTGAGAGGATAAAGAAGGAAGCTGACGCATATGGGCAAAAGGGCTATAAAGTGGGCATAATGGCCACTGAGCAAACCAAGGCCATGTACAGCGAATATATGGTCATAACGGTCGGCGACAGGGAAAAGCCGGAAACCATAGCTGCAGCGTTATTCGACACATTGCGCTCGTTTGACAAGGCCGGGGCTGATGTGGTGCTGGCCGAAGCAGTGGATGCAAACGGCGTTGGGCTGGCTATAATGAACCGCATGATAAGGGCGGCAGGTTTTGATATAATACACGCATAAGGAGTATGTATGATAAATTCCATATTATTCGTATGCAGCGGCAATACGTGCCGCAGCCCCATGGCACAGGCCATGGCCGAGGCTATGTTTAGAGAGGCTGACAGCGGTTTAGAAGCTATAAAGGTCATGTCGGCAGGTGTTGCCGCCATGGACGGCCAACCGGCTTCAGCCAACGCGATAGAGGTCATGCGCGAGATGGGTATGGATATAAGCCGCCATAGAAGTCGTGAATTGAATGCTGAATTGGTGGCACAAGCCGATCTTATACTCACCATGACGTTACAACATAAGCGTCATGTATTGATGATGTTCCCGGAGTCATACGACAAGGTCTTTACGCTTAAGGAATATGCTGATTGCGGTAGCAGCGACATACCGGACCCATTTGGCGGTTCCTTGGAAGATTACAAAGAGAGCGCTGATGAGATACGGCAAGCGTTGTCCAGGCTGGTGGAGAAGTTAAAACGTGGCCAATAGCGGGCTTAGGTTTTATATCGTTTGAAGGCGCTGAATTTGCCATAACACGAATCGCACAGCGTTGAAAAATATTTTGACACAAATGCGGTCTTGTGCTATTATAAGTATGCAATGGGGATATAGCTCAGTTGGGAGAGTGCCTGGATCGCACCCAGGAGGTCAGGGGTTCGAATCCCCTTATCTCCACCATTTGAAGTCGGAGATCAGTCGATCTTCGGCTTTTTTCAAATGTATAAAAGTTTGTAACGGAGGCAAAAACGCAATATGCGTAAATCACAAGGAACTGCCGAGCAATTGGCGCACCAAGTCAATGCGGCGCAACATATGAGATGGAATTAAAACATATAGCGGGTAGCACGTTTTATATAAATGACGATACCAACTGCAACATAGGCTTATATATGCTAAACAATAACCGATGCATTTTGATAGATGCAGGTTATGAGCAAGAGGCCCAGGCATTGCTCGATTATCTGCATGCCAATAGCCTGATTCCGGCAGCCGTTATAAATACACATGGCCATGTAGACCATGCGGGGGCCGATAAATTCATAAAGGAGCGCAGTGGAGCGACCATATATGCTCCGTTGGGCGAAAGCTGGGTAATAGAGAAACCGGAACTGGAGATGATAGGACTAACGGGTACCCCATCGTTTGGCACACTTAACGATGCCTTTTTGCGAGGCAGACACTGTCATCCTGATGTCATGCTGCAGCCGGGGGCAATTACTATATATTCGGTTCAATTGAACGCTTTATCATTGCCGGGCCACAGCATGGACCATATGGGCATAGCGACGCCCGATGACGTGTTATTCTGCGGCGATGCCGTATATACACATGAATTTATAAAAAAATATAAATTGCCTTATATAAACGATGTGGCTGCTACGTTCACTACTTTGGAACACCTTAAGGATATGACATATGCGTATTATATGCCGTCCCACGGTATAATGCTGCGCGATATAAGGGCTGCTGCGGAGGAAAATATAAGGCTGTTAAAAGATGTTTTAGGGTATGTGGTTGACAGCCTTGATGAGCCTGTAACGCGTGAAGAATTATGTGTTAATATAATGAAATATTATCATGTATGGATGAGCATGCCCCAGCATTTTTTGATGATGTCGTATACCTCGGCATTGTTGCGCTACCTTTATGAAGGAGATATTATAGAACCTGTTATCGAGAACTATTCATTGAAATGGAAGGCGAGGGTGTAAAATAAGTAATAAAGGTAATCGCGGTATATATAGAAAGTATATAAAAAGGTGGCTTGATTTTATATTATCATTGTGCGCTATCATAGTCTTATCGCCGCTGTTACTGGTTGTAGCTTTGCTTGTAAGGATTTATCTCGGTAGGCCGGTGATATTTAAGCAGAAGAGACCCGGCCTTAATGAGAGGATATTCACATTATATAAATTTAGGACTATGACTGAGGGTAAAGATGAGAACGGCTATCTGCTGCCCGATGAAGTCCGATTGACCAGATTCGGAAAGTTTTTACGATCTACCAGCATTGACGAGCTGCCCGAGCTATTTAATATTTTAAAAGGGGATATGTCTATAGTTGGTCCAAGGCCGTTGCTGGTGCAGTATCTGCCGCTTTATAACGAACATCAGAGACGCCGACACGAGGTCAGGCCTGGCTTGACGGGTTTAGCCCAGGTTAGCGGCAGAAATGCTATCAGTTGGGAGGATAGGTTCGATCTTGATGTACAGTACGTTGATAATGTCAGCTTTATAGGCGATTGGAAAATTATACTTTTAACCGTCAAAAAGGTTTTTGCGCGGGAAGGCATAAACTCAGGCTCATCCGCCACCATGGAGCCTTTTGAAGGCACGGCAAAAAATGAGGATCGATAGCATCTGTTCATCTTCGCCTTATAACGGGTTTGTGCGTAAAGGGCGCTATCTGTATAGATATGTTCTGGATCTCCGCGCTTTTTATAAAGGAACGGAATTCGAATATTCGCTCTAAAGGAGCGTCCGGTGTATCTATGCCCAGCACATATTCTCCGCTGTCCAGACCTTTTACAGATATTGAAACGGGCAAAAGTTTGGGTTGCGGTATAAACAGCCATGACTGCCCCTTTGCATTGGACATGGCGTGAGACCGCACACTGCCGTCTCGGCCGGTATTGATCAGGCTGATCGATATGGGGCCGTCGGCTATAATGCTTATATATGATGTTATGCTCGATGCATGGACCGGCTCTACTGGTTTTGATATACCCAATATATGAGAAATAATATGACTGGCTTCTACAGGCAGAGCGCTGTGATATGCGGGAAAGACATATTGTTGTCCCCCTATATATCCGCTGCTGGCTGTCAATACCGTTCCGTCGCCGTGGCGCGATGTGTAATGCCTTACGGGGCGGCCATCCGGCCATACCTTTGCCGGGGCGGATGAAGCCGCCGCAGAGCTTGCTATGCTTATATGTGCTATAGTCGGCTTAGTATCGCCTATAATACTGGATATGTGTATATCTCTGGTGAAAAGATTGTAGCTCAAGCGGTTTAACTCGTCGAGGAAATGGTTCCTGTAATACACGTGTTCCACAGGTATAAACTGTTTTTGATTAAACGGTTCGTCGCTCATTAAATATGGCGGATGCTGAACGGAGGGCAGCATATCCTGCAATGACGGCAATGTGATGTGTATGGTATCCAGCGGTGACGGAGCGTCCAATATCCTCGCAAACAGCCAAGCATAACCCTTCAATAGCCAGTGCGACGCTATGCCGACGGCGCTGTCATCGGGCGGTACGGTACCACCGGCCCATGGATAATAGGCTTTGACAGAACCTGTGTGTGGGGTTCCTATCATTATGAATTTGTCTATGTCATACCCGTATAAGGTGCTTTGTATATAGCAGCGCCCCAGTAATCCCCCCATGCTGTGAGCTATGATATCTATCTTATCCTGATGGCATTTGGCTTTGACCTCATGTATTTTGGGTACGAGATAACGTTCGGTGCATTCTTTTACACTTTTGCGCCAATCATAAAAACATATAAACAAATCGTGTCCTTCCTTATAACCCATAGACGTCAGCCGTTCTATAAATGGTCTGTAATTTATGGCAGCCAGACCGAAGTCCCAATCGCCGGTGCCCGGTATTATATCCTCGCCCATCGAACCGAACAATCCGGGGATGAAGATCAAAGCCTTCATATGAGCCCTCCTTCCGCTCGTTGCTATACATTCCTGCTGCTAAAGTATATTTTTAATAAAAAAATATTATGCTTGAGTTGTACCTTGGCCTATGATATAATCGGAAAACGTAAGCGATGATGAGGAGGTTTATCATGCCTATAAGGTTTGTAAATGATTCAGATTTTGCCCGAATGCAGTTCATAGCTACTTACTGTTTTCCATGGTTACATCAGGCGCAGGACAAGATGGCGGCATATGCGCAAAAATATATAAAGCCGGAGTATGTCCTCGGTTATTACGATGATGCGGATATATTAATGGCGGCCATACAGATGCTTCCTTTCAGGATCATGGTCGGCGGGGCTCCTTTGGATATGGGTGGCATAGCCATGGTATCATCTATGCCGGAAGGGAGGCATGGCGGACGTATAGCCGATCTCTTGAAGAAATCTCTGGAAGTAATGAGGGAGCGAGGACAGGCGGTATCGATGCTTGCTCCATTTTCCTTCGAATTCTATAGGAAGTACGGTTGGGAAATGGGGTTCGATCGCATGGATTATGTTATTCCCATAGGACACCTGAAAGCTTTTAGCCATAAGGCCGGAAATATAACGGCGGTTACTGAGCAGGATATAGATGCGTTAAACGATATATATACAGCATATGCTAAAAAGCATAACGGCTGCGTCATCCGTGATAGGATATTGTGGAGAGATTTCGTACTGGATGATCCTTTCGCCGATGAATATAAAAAGTATTCCTATCTTTGGCATTACGATAACGGTGAGCCTGGTGGATACATAATATATACGATACGCGATGGTAAGATGAATATATATGAAATGATATATAAAGATATAAAAGCGCTCGAAGGCTTGCTGTGGTTTATATACGCTCATGAGGCCCAGATAGAGCAGGCCAAATGGTCTACGGCCGTGGATGAGCAACTGCATGTTTTGTTGCCCAATCCGCGCGTTGATATGAAATTGACACCGGGTATGATGTTCCGCGTTGTGGATGTGAATAAAGCTTTGCTGGAGCGAGGCTATCCTGATGATATCGACGAGGAATTCAGCATACGAATAACTGATACATCTGCCCCATGGAATGAAGGGCCATGGCATGTGCGCATAGCTAACGGCAGAGCTCGGATAGAAAAGACCGATACGGCCTCCTTAAGCTGTGATATACAGGCCTTTAGCCAGATGTTTTTGGGCTATATGCCGGCCGAGAGGCTTGCGGCCATAGGCAGGATAGAGGGCGAGGCGAGCGCTATAAGCGCTGCAAATAAAACCTTCCCGCCTTCGGCGACCTTTAACAATAACGGATTTTAAACCTTTAAGCGCCGGCCGATCAACCGGCGCTTTGCCTTTACGATAGTTTTTCTATTATCTCTTTGGCATTGTCGGATACAAGGTAGTCGCTCATATCCTTGCCTTGCTCTATGAATGAGCGCAGGCGCACGGACTTTGATATATCCCCTAACATGATAGCACCCACAAGGCGATTGCCATCTAAAAACAGCTTATAATATTCAGTATCGCCTGTATACTTTATCTCTTTAAATCGATTTTCCCGGTTGTCTATATTGCCTACGGAAAAACAATCGATACCCATTACTTTCAACGTATTGGAAGGCGGTATAGTTTTGTATTTTTCCTGCTCGCCTGCGGCGTTTATGCCGGCTATCTTGCCCTGGGCACTGGCTATAGGCCATATGCCCGGGATAGCGCCTTTGTACTCGGCCACATCTCCCGCCGCATAGATATCGGGTACATCAGTGCGCATGTATTCGTCGACCACTATACCTTTGTTTAAGCTTATGGGCGTATCCTTTACAAACTCAACATGTGGCCTTACGCCGGATGAGAATAGAACAAAATCGCCGGATATAAATCTGCCGTCTTTCAGTACAACCCCGTCAGCTTTGTCATCACCGCTTATATTGGCGGCTTCCACGCCTAGATAAAGCTCTATGCCGAGATTTTCTATAATGCCTTCGAGTATGACAGAACCTTCATCATCCATTTGCCTGGGCAATATGCGGGGGAAGAATTCCAGAACCGTCACATCGATACCTTTCTGTTTTATAGCCCAAGCTGATTCCAAACCCAGTAATCCGCCGCCTATCACTATAGCTTTGCTGCTCTGCTCTATAGCGTGGTTTATTTCGATTAAGTCATCCATGCCTCTCAAGGCGAATACACCTTTTTTATCGGAACCATCTACAGGGGGTATGAAACAGTAACTGCCGCTGGCTATTATTAGTTTTGTATAATTGATATCGCCCTTGTCGGTTTTTAAAACTTTACCGTCGGTATCTATACCGATGGTTTTGGTATTTAAAATTATGCTTATGTTCTCTTTGTCATACCAACTTTGAGGATGAATATATAGGACCTCCGGCAATATATTCTCGCCAAGATGATGGGACAGTACAAGTCTCATGTATGTGAGATAATTTTCATCGCTTATAACTGCTATGGTCCGATAAGCATCGTTTTGTCTTATGGCCTCGGCCGCGCTTAGGCCTGCTACGCCGTTGCCGATTATAACGTAGTAAAATTCTTGCTGCATAGAAGTTTTTCTCCTTTTCGCTTTACCTATACCATAATTATACTATGCTATACCGGCAATATCAATTTTTTCTGTTGATTTCCGGCATAACGGCGCTGTACATCGGGCATATATTTATGATAAAATGAGTTAAAACGATAAAAGATAAGCGCGTGACAATATCGAAGATTATGTGAAAGGTGAAGTGCATGAACGACTATGTAACAATAATTATCGGTATACTCATTCCTTTTGTAGGTACAACCCTCGGAGCCTTAACCGTCATATTTTTGAAAGGCGAAATGAAACCGCATACGCAAAATGCGTTGCTCGGATTCGCCTCGGGAGTAATGATCGCGGCCTCCGTATGGTCATTGCTTATACCGGCGATCGATATGGCTGCCGAGCAAGGAAAGCTGGCGTGGTTGCCTGCATGCGTGGGATTCTTGTTGGGAATCGGTTTCCTCTTATTGCTCGATAATGTTATTCCTCATCTTCATCTAGATGAGGAAAAACCGGAAGGTATACCCTCTAAGTTGAATAAGACCTCTATGCTGATACTGGCTGTAACACTGCATAATATCCCCGAAGGTATGGCCGTCGGAGTGGTGTTTGCCGGTATAGGCAACGTAAGTTCCGGCATCAGCCTGGCCGGGGCTTTTGCATTATCTATCGGTATAGCACTTCAAAATCTTCCTGAAGGTGCGATAATTTCTCTACCGCTGAGAAGCGAGGGTATGAGTCAGAAACGCTCTTTATCATACGGTATTTTGTCCGGCGTGGTTGAACCGATAGCGGCCGCAATCACAATTTTACTGGTAAATATGATTACTGCTGTACTGCCATATATTCTGGCTTTTGCAGCGGGTGCCATGATCTACGTGGTTGTAGAGGAACTGATACCGGAATCGCAGATCGGCGAGCACTCTGACATTGGAACTATTGGCGTGGCAATAGGTTTTGTATTGATGATGGTTCTTGACGTCGCACTGGGATGACGGGGATAGAGCTAGTGGCCACTATTTAGTAACCGAGCTTGATTTTTGCCAGGACGTATTATCGTGGCATAGCAGGCGGTATCGGCAAAAGTTTGCTTATATTTCTGCTGCTGCCGTCGTCGACTACTACAACCTGCATTCTCCGTTTTCAGTTTATTTACCTGAAGCATAGCGGAATACCAACTCCTGAGAGGCTTCATGACGCAACAATTCCTTTGCTATGCGCCCTTTATGGAGCACCAGTAGCCGATCACACATACCCAGAAGCTCGGGTAATTCAGATGATATCATTATTATGCCACTGCCACTGCGGGCCAGTTCATTCATAAGATTGTATACCTCCACCTTTGAACCTATGTCTAACCCGCGCGTAGGCTCGTCCAAAATAAACACACGAGCTTTTGCCAGCATCCATTTAGCTATCAATACCTTTTGTTGGTTACCGCTGCTAAGCTTTGAAACTGCCTCTTGACTTTTCGGCGTTTTAATGCCCAGCTTTTTTATATACATATTAGCCAGCTTATCCTCTTTATGCTTGTTTATCATAAGATCCTTAGTGAATTGACGTAGATTGGCTGCCACCATGTTAGCTGATATACTCATATAAGGGAATAAGCCTTGTTCCAGACGGTCTTCGGAAAGAAGCGCTATCCCATTTTCTATGGCTTCTTTAGGCGAGCTTATTTGCACTTTTTGCTGATCTATAAATATCTCACCCGTGCTTATAGATTCGGCGCCGAACAAAGCCTTGGCCAATGTGCTGCGCCCAGAACCTAAAAAGCCTGCTATGCCCAATATTTCGCCTTCATGGAGAACAAAAGATATGTTGTTTAATTGATCTTTAACGCTCAGGTCTTTAACGCGAAAAACCTCTGTGCCTTTTTTTATGGGAAGCTTCGGATATTTATCCTTTACGTCTTTTCCTATCATTTGAAATATGAGCGAATCTGGATCGGTGGCATCTACCGCTGCTGTGCTTATAAGCGTGCCGTCGCGCATGACGCTTACGCTATCGGCTATCATCCATATTTCTTCTAAACGGTGAGTGACGTATATAATAGATGCACCGCGCTGAGAAACTATGTTTTTCAGTACGGAAAATAATTGTATAATTTCCTGCTCGGCTAGAGCTGATGTAGGTTCATCCATTATCAATATGCGGGGGTGTTGCGCTAAAGCCCTAGCTATCTCCACCATTTGGCGCTTTGGCATATTTAGATCCCTTACTATAGTACGCGGATCTATAGGGAAACCTAATTGTTCCAATAAAGCCTCGGCTTTGCAAAATAAGGCGCGCCAGTTTATCAAATCAGCAGAGCCTTTTATCATAGGCTTATTGCCTATAAATATATTTTCGGCTACAGTAAGATGAGGAAATAGCGCAAAATCTTGATATACCATGCTTATGCCGAGCTTTTGGGCATCAGCGGGGGAGGAAATGGTAACTCTTTTCCCATCTATATATATTTCTCCGCTGTCCATGGGAACAGCACCGGTTAAGACCTTCATAAGCGTGGTTTTTCCAGCACCGTTTTCTCCAAGGAGGGCATGTATCTCGCCCCTTTTTAATATAAGCGATACGTTGCTTAATGCCGCAGCATTTGTAAATTGCTTGCACACATTTTTGAGCTCCAATATTACTTGATCCATAGCTAGCACCTCCGACCTCTCATAATTGATAGGTAGTGAAGATGGGTATTTCTTCATCAAAAAAGTATTTTTTAAATTCAATAGGTACTTTATCATTGGTTATGACTTTACCGGCATTGTGTATCAGCCCTATTTGATTGAAGGCTATTTTGCCAAATTTAGTATAATCTGCTACTATAATGACCTCTTTTGTTATTTTCATCATAGCCTTTGCGACGGAGGCCTGCTGCGCATTGTTAATGGTGTAACCCCTATCTTCCGATATACCATCCACTTCGATGAATGCCTTGTTTACAAACATATCGCTTAAGAATTTCTCGGTCAAATCGCCATATAGGGATAGACTGGATCCAATCAAATACCCGCCGGGTATTATTATATTTATATTGACGCAATCAGCCAATTCTATAGCGATATTAAGATCTATGGTTACTACTGTGAGGTTATTTTTATCTTTTAAATTCTTGGCTATTTCCAGGCATAACGAACCAGAGCCCAATAATATGGCTTCATTGTCGTCTACCATGTGAGAGGCTATTATGCCTATCTGCTCGCGCTCTTCTTTTAATGGATCGTCTTCTTGCTGAGGAGGATTGGCGTCCGACTCCTTCAATATAGCCCCTCCATGAGTTTTTGTCAGAAAGCCTTGACCTTCGAGCTTTTCCAGGTCGCGCCGTACTGTTACCTCAGATACGTCCAATATGGAGCTCAAGGTTACTACATCTATTTGTTTTTTCTCCAGGAGAATCTCTTTGATTTTTTCCAATCTTTGTGCTGCAAACATATATTATCCTCACCCATTTCATTTTATGATAATTTTCTTGTATTATCAATAGATTTTATTATTCTTTAGATGCTTTATAAATCGGAAGCATATTAATAAAAATTGATAAAAAAAAATAAAAAAAAATAATTCAGAAAAGAAGGATTTTTAATTTTTATGTCGAATATATAAGTATGATAATAAAAAGGAAGGAGGAAGAAAGTTGTCTGGCAATGAAACCCTATTGAATGTAAGGGATATAGTAAAGAGGTTCCCCGGTACAGTTGCATTATCAGGCGTATCGCTGGAAATATTTAAAGGTGAAATACACGCGCTGGTGGGTGAAAATGGTGCCGGTAAATCGACACTTATGAATATTATAGGTGGTGTATTGCAGCCCGATGAAGGCGAGATCTTCTGGAACGGACAGAAAGCGCAGTTTGCTGACACTCGCCATGCTCAGGAAGCCGGTATAGGCTTTGTGCACCAGGAACTAAGCTTATGTCCGGACGTCAGCGTGGCCGAGAATATATTCATGGGCAGGATGCCTGTTAAAGCTGGCGGAATGATAGACTATGATGAGCTTTATAAGAGGTCATCGGAGATACTTAAGATGCTCGACAGCAATATTTCACCCAGAAAGCAACTTAGGGAATTAAATGTCGGCGAGCAGCAGATAGTGGAAATAGCCAAGGCATTATCGCTTAACTGCAAACTGCTAATATTGGATGAACCAACGTCATCGCTTACAGAAAATGAAGTTGAAATTCTTTTCCGGTTACTGCGTTCTCTAAAGAGTCAGGGTATAAGCGTGTTGTATATAAGCCATAGATTGCAGGAAATATTCGATTTATGCGATAGGGTGACAGTACTACGGGACGGGCATTATATAATGACGCGTCTGGTGAGCGAAGTTACCGAAAATGACCTTATAGTATCCATGGTAGGCAGGAATATAGATGCTATGTATCCTGATAAATCTGAAGAGAGAGGAGAGCTTATACTTAAAATAAGCGATTTATCCCGCGCCGATGATTTTAAAGATGTGGAATTTGAGTTATATAAAGGTGAAATATTAGGTTTTGCCGGCCTTATAGGTGCAGGTAGAAGCGAAATGGCGCGCGCTATATGCGGCATAGACCCAAAAGACAGCGGCGAAATATATGTTCACGCTCAAAAGCTGAATATATCAGAATATGGCGACGCTATCCAAAATGGTATAGGATATATGACTGAAGACCGTAAAGAACAAGGCCTTTTTCTTAATCTGGAGGTTAAAAAAAACATATCGGCTGCTAAGCTGTCCAATATCGCAAACGGCATCTTTATAGACGATGACCGGGAAAAACGTCTGGCCGAACGTTTTGTGACCTCGCTGAATATAAAAGTATCGTCTATAGAGCAACCGGTAGAGAGCTTAAGCGGCGGCAATCAGCAAAAGGTTATGCTGGGGAAATGGCTGGCTATAGAGCCAAAGATACTTATTATGGATGAGCCCACAAGAGGTATAGATGTCGGGGCGAAAGCGGAGATACACGCTTTGATGCGGCAACTCGCTGAGCAGGGTGTGGGTATAATACTCATATCGTCTGATATGCCGGAGATAATCGGTATGAGCGATAGGGTCATAGTTATGCATGAAGGGTGTATATCAGGTGAATTGAGCGGTTCGAATATAACTGAAGAAAACATAATGACATTGGCATCAGGCGTCTGTCAGACAAAGTAAGTACAGATCGGAGGAAGAATATGGAACAGACAAATAGTGAAACAAGTCTAACGAATACTGCTAAGCCGTCGTTTTGGCAGCGTATGATGGCTATACGCGAAATGGGCCTGCTGCTCATAATAATAGGACTGATGATTGTGCTTTCACTGGCTAGCCCGCACTTTTTAACGGCCAGCAATATAACTACTACTCTCATAGGCCTGGCTACAGATGGTATTATAGTCGTCGGAATGACTATAGCACTGGTATCTGGAGGCTTCGATCTGTCAGTAGGGTCGGTCCTGGCTTTAAGCGGTGTTACTGCAGGAGCCCTTTATATAGGCGATATGAATATATGGCTTGCTACTATATTAGGTCTTGCAATATCAGTAGGTTGCGGCATGGTAAACGGCTATTTCATAGGCAAGATAGGCATAAATCCTATGATAACCACATTGAGCATGATGAATATAGCTCGAGGTGCAGCCTATGTTTTAACACAGGGATCGCCTTTGTCTCTGGCTCAAACGCCGAAAGCTTTTACAAATTTAGGTGGAGGTACGGTGCTGGGTATACCAGTCATAGTATTGATATTTATAGTAATAGCGGTCATAGGCGATTACATGATGAGGCACTCGGCGTTTATACGGCAGGTATTTTATGTGGGCAGCAATTCCAAAGCTGCTTCTCTGTCGGGCATAAATGTAAGCAAGGTTAAATTCCTGGTATTTATAATTGTAGCTGTGCTCTCGGGTATAGCCGGTATATTGACCTTGTCGCGCTTTAACGTGGCTACACCGTCGGCGGGGCTCGGCACTGAAATGAGGGTTATGTCGGCGGCCATAATAGGTGGCGCAAGCCTGAGCGGCGGCGAGGGCACGGTCTTTGGTGCTGTATTGGGCGTTATACTACTGGCACTGGTTAATGATGGTCTTGTGCTGCTGGATGTATCGGTATATTGGCAAGATTTGATAAGCGGCATAATATTACTTGCGGCAGTTACTCTCGATTATATAAATCATACCAGACGTAGGACTGCGTAAAAATAAGAATGGAGGTTGTTTGATATGTTTAGAAACAAAGGCAAAAGGATATTGGCATTGGTCATGGCGATAGCGCTCATGACAGGATTGATGCTGACAGGGTGCGGCAATACAGATAATGCTTCGCCAACAAATTCGTCGGATAGCAGTGGTACAACATCATCTTCCTCAGATTCGTCGTCTCAGACGCCGTTTGCAGGGAGCGAAGACGAGGAATATTACATGGTCACGTTTTCCTCAGGTATAGAATATTGGAAAGGTTGCTTCAAGGGATTTGAGGATGCCGGGAAACAACTGGGGGTAAAGACTACATATACCGGTGCAAACCAGTACGATGTGAACCAGGAAGTGACGGTATTAGAACAGGTCATAGCTAAAAATCCGGCAGGTATAGCAGTTACATGTATAAACCCGGATGCTCTGGCGGCACCTATAAAAAAGGCGAAGGATGCAGGTATACCCATCGTTACATTCGATGCCGACTCTCCGTCGTCAGGAAGGTATTCATTTTTGGCTACAGGCAACAAAGCAGCCGGCGCCATGGCAGCCGACTACCTCGGCAAAGAGTTGAATGGTAAAGGCAAAGTAGCTATATGCACGCTTCCTGGTCAATTGAACCATGAAGAACGCGTCGCAGGCTTTAAAGAAACTATGGCCAGCAAATACCCGGATATAGAGATAGTATCTACAGTAAACGGCAAAGCCGATCAAACCATAGCGGCTACTATGATGGCTGGTGTGTTGCAGGCAAATCCTGATGTAAATGGCATATTTGCATCAGATGCCACCAGTGGCGTGGGCGTTGCTACAGCAGTAAAGGAAGCCGGCAAAGAAGGACAAATAAAAATAGTAAGTTTTGATACCGATAAAGGCACGTTGGACCTTATAAAAGAAGGTACTATAACAGCTTCGGTGGCGCAGGGTACATGGAATATGGGTTATTGGTCAATGATGTTCCTCTATACCTTGCATCATGACCTGGTCAATCCGGTAGAGGGTTGGAAAGATAAGAATATAAATCCTCTGCCGCCATCGGTAGATACCGGTACCAATATGGTCACCAAGGATAATGTTGATGCTTTCTATACAAAATAGAGGTCTATTTATAGAGCATTAAGAAATCTCCTTGATTTTGCGCAGTGGGGTTAAAGGCCCTCACTGCGCAAAATTATTTATAATTTCCATCCAATATTTTCTCTTAAAGGGGTTTTATGCTATGAGACGAATGCCATAAAATAATCCTTTCTCATTTTTAAATAAAATGATGTATAATATTATTGTATTATATACAAAATGGTTGGTGGGAGAGAATATTGAAAATAAAGAATAAACTTCTCATATCCTATATGCTGGTAGTACTTTTACCGGTACTGCTTATAGGCATAATATTGACCAACGCTATTAAAGAAATGGCTCTGGATGCCGCTGTCAAAGAGGCGTCAGATAATGTTAACAGAATATACAATAAGTTAAATGAAACATTTAATACAGCTATAGATATCTCTCTGCAGGTGCAGGGGGATGATAACTTAGAAGCCCTTTTGACCACAAGCTATACGTCGGTGTCAGATATACTGGATGCCTATAGCCGCTACAAGACGTTTGACAGCTATTTGCTTTTATACAGCCAATTGCAGGACATCAAACTATACGTTTACAACCCATCTATACTGAATAGCGGCTATTTCATAAAAATAACGGATGATGTATACCAAACCTCATGGTATAAAAATATTTATCAAAAAAAAGGCCAAATATCGTGGCAATATGTATATGACGAGCGAAGGAATGAATATTCCCTATGCGTGACAGGTCTTTTAAAAAACCGGTATGCCAGCAGCCCTTTAGGAGTAATGCTCATAAGCTTGAAAAATGATTACTTGAATTCTATTTTTGAAAATGAACCTTTCGATGTTATGCTTATAGACGATACAGGCCATGTAGTTGCCGCGAAGGATAGGAAGTTGGCGGGAAAAACTGTAAAAGAAACTGGTCTTTATGATATTGCCGCTGCATCGGACGGCATATATGAGATGATGTATGGCAACAATCTTTTTCAGGTTATAGTGAGGGATATAATGCCGAGCGTTAACAATGAGAATTTCAAAATTGTATCTCTATTTCCTATTAAAGAAATAGAGGCTAAGGCGGCACCGGCAAGCCGTCTTGGTTTTTCCATAATGGCCATAAGTCTGGCTGTGGCTCTTGCGCTCATATTAATTTTCTCCAATACTATGAGTGCAAGGATCATGGCAATAAGCAAAGATATGCATAGGATTGCGGGAGGCGACTTTGATTTTTCTCCCACATTAAAAGGAAAAGATGAAATCGGGCAACTTTCGCGGGATCTTGGTGTATTGACTAAGAGCATAAAGACGCTCATACATGAGGTGTATGAATCAAATATGCAAAAAAGCCAGCTCATGGCAAAACAAAAAGAAATAAAGCTTCAAATGCTGGCTAGTCAGATAAATCCTCATTTTCTATTCAATACGCTTGAAACCATACGCATGCAGGCTCATAGTTCAGGAGAAAGGGAGATAGCTCGGGTAGTAAAGCTGCTCGGGAAAATAATAAGAAGAAATCTTGAAGTAGGAAATGAACTAGTAAAGCTTAGCTCCGAGATAGAAATGGTGAACGATTATCTGGAAATAGAAAGATTCAGGTATGGCGATAAAATTAACTATAATATAAGCTGCCAGGAAGGTATGGCAGATTACATGATATTACCATTGCTGATACAGCCAGTAGTGGAAAATGCTATTGTGCATGGTCTTGAGCGAAAGCAAGGCAAGGGCAACATAGTTATTAATATTTTAAAAGAAGGTGGCTTATTGAAGATAATAATCCAAGACGATGGTATAGGCATGGACGATGAGGAATTAAATAAAATAATAGCTGCACTTGATGTAATGGATGATATGCCAGGATACAGGATAGGCCTGAGAAATGTGCATCAACGTATAAGGTTGTTTTATGGTGATGCTTATGGCATTAAAATATACAGTAAATCTGGAAGTGGTACGCGCGTAGAGATGACCCTGCCGGGGAATGAAGTGATACCATGCTGAAGGTCCTAATAATAGATGATGAGCCTATTATCAGAAATGGGCTTAAGACAATAATAGATTGGAATAAATATGGTTTTGAAATAGTGGGTGATGCTGCGGACGGTATAGAAGGCCTCAATAAGTGCCGAGAACTTAAACCCGACCTGATAATAGCCGATGTAAGAATGCCTGGCATGGATGGTTTGGAAATGATAGAGACATTACAAAAGAAAGGTATAGATTGTAAATTTATAATACTTTCTGCTTACTCTGATTTTGAATATGCACAAAAGGCCATAGAGCTGGGAGCGAAATTTTATATATTAAAGCCTATAGAAGAATCAGAACTCATAGATAAACTAGAAAAGGTTTATGAAACGATAAAAAATGAGAGGGAAATAAAACAAAGTATCTTTTTATCGCGCGATAAAGCTTTGGAAAATATAATCTTAGGCCATTATGAAGAGTCTTATAACGAAATATATAATTTAGGATTTCCCTGGAGGGCATATCAGGTCGTGCTCCTGCACTTGTGCGAAGAAGGTGCTCGGGCAAAAGAAATTGCAAGAGATAAGATGGTGGAGCTGGTGTTATATCGCTTCAGAGGTTACGTAACTGATGTTGAAGGCGATATATGCTTGCTTATGGAAAATGATAGACATGATCAGGCGCTCATATGCTTTTTTGCGGATATATTATCCAAACTGGAAAGAATATTAAATATAAGACTATTTATAGCCCTTGGCCGGCCTGTCTGCAATACTGAAGATATTAATATATCCTATGTACATGCCCGACGGTTGATGAATCAGAGATTTCTTCTATCTAAGGATGGCATTATAGCGGACATACAAAGCCGCCAACTCGATACAACCGTATGCGATATGGACGTTTTGTTAGATAAATTATATGGTGCCATTGATTCGGGCAATACACTTCGTGTAGATGAGCTCATGGAGGACTTTAAAAACTCGTTTATTCTAAAAAATGCATCAGAAGAGATTATTAAAATAAGTTACGTTAATCTTTACACCATGATAATTGACAGAATTAGAGCAAATGAAAGGAGCCTATCAGAGAGCGCGTCTATTAATGAGAGCATAATAGACAAGGCCTACTCTGCTCTTGATCTCAAAGAATTGCACGAAGATATAAAGGGGAAATTGATCTCTTTATCTGAAGAATTAGCCCAAAAGCGTCCGTATAGTCTTATGGAGAAAATATTGGATTATATTAACAGAAATTATAATCAGGATATCAAATTGAATAAATTAGCAGATATTTTTGGATACAACAGTGCATATCTAGGTAAACTGTTCAAGGACTTTACAGGTGATAACTTCAACGATTACTTAAATAAGACGAGAATACAAAAAGCTAAAGAATTTCTGCGAGCGGGGATGAAAGTATCTCAAGCGGCAGAGAGGGTCGGCTATAAAGATGTAGATTACTTTTACCGCATGTTCAAAAAATATACTGGAGACATACCTTCCACATATAAAAAATGACACATCTAATTTTTACATGAAAACATCTAAAGTTTATAGGATATTTATACAAAGCAGATCATGATATATTTTAAATTGTAAATACTATAAATCGTTTGGGAGGAGGAAATTCTTGATGAAATCGACCGGCGTAGATACCTCTATGCCCATGAACAGGAATTTAAAACGCAAAAACATATGGAGTACTATATCCCAGCAGAAATATTTGATAATGATGTGTTTGCCATTTGTAATATGGGTAATAGTATTCGCATATGTGCCATTGTGGGGATGGACCATGGCCTTTCAAGATTATAGGCCGGGTCTACCGTTTTCCCAGCAGGAATGGGTGGGTTTTAAGTACTTTATAGAGCTTTTCCAGGATAATTATTTCTATCTCGTTTTAAGGAATACCTTGGCTATGAGCCTTCTAGGTTTAGCATTTGGATTTACCTTGCCCATTGTGCTGGCGTTGCTGCTGAATGAGATAAAAAACGATTTATTTAAAAGAACGGTTCAGACAGTATCATATTTGCCACATTTCGTATCTTGGGTCGTTGTGGCTAGCTTAGTTACTGAAATGTTATCAGGTAGCGGCACTGTAAATAATATATTGTTGGCACTAGGAATTATAGATAAGCCTATACAATTTATGGCCCAGCCTCAGTATTTCTGGTGGATAGTCACAGGAGCGGATGTATGGAAAGAGATAGGTTGGAATTCCATAATCTTTTTAGCAGCTATTTCCAGCATAAATCCGGAGCTGTATGAGGCGGCGACGGTGGACGGAGCAGGTAGATTTACTAAGATGTTGCACATAACGTTGCCTGGTATCATGCCTACTGTAATGGTTATTTTGGTTATGACCATAGGGAATTTGGTCAATATAGGGTTTGAAAAACAAATGTTATTGAGAAATCCTTTAGTAAAAGAATATGCTGATGTTATAGACCTTTATATTTTGGATTTCGGCATTGGCGGTGCCAGATATGCACTGGGTACGGCGGCAGGTATGTTCAAATCGGTAGTAAGTGTTATATTGCTTTTTATAGCAAATACATTTAGCAAAAGATTTGCAGATATAAGAGTGGTATAAAGGGGGTGCTATTTTTGAAACGTTCAGCAGGAGATTTAATATTTGATGTAATAAATTATAGTTTAATGATAATACTGGCAGTGGTAACGCTGTATCCTTTCCTTCATGTGCTGGCAGTATCACTCAATGATTCTATAGATACTATAAGGGGTGGTATTACTATATTTCCCAGGGAATTCACATTGGCTAATTATAAGGAGATTCTAAGTTCTCCCAATATTGCCTGGGCTACATTTATATCGATTGCGCGCACCGTAATAGGTACTATAACTGGCATCATAGCGACTTCCATGGTAGCTTATGTTATAAGCAGGCAGGACTTTTTTGCCAGAAGATTTGTATCAGGGCTTTTCGTCGTAACAATGTATATAAGCGGCGGTATGATACCGAGCTATATGCTCATGCGCAGCCTGCATTTGATCAATACTTTCTGGGTTTATATATTTCCAGGTCTTATAAGCGCTTTCAATGTGATAGTGCTGAGGTCATATATAGATGGCTTGCCGATAGATCTCCAAGAGTCGGCCAAGTTGGATGGCGCTAATGATTTTATAATATATGCTCGCATAATAATGCCTTTATGCACGCCTGTAATAGCGACGCTATGTTTATTTATAGCAGTGGGACACTGGAACTCATGGTTTGATACCTACCTTTATAATCCATTTAACGAAAAACTGACCACCTTACAGTTCGAATTACAGAAGATGCTTACCAACGCTCAAGCGCAAATGACATCTTCTCAGGATATATATGGATTTGCGCATAGCGAGCAGGCTAAGAGGATATCGCCGGATTCGTTGAGAATGGCGATGACCATTGTGGCTACGCTGCCCATATTAGTAGTGTACCCATTTGTACAGAAGTATTTTATGCAGGGTCTTATACTTGGGGCAGTGAAGAGCTGAGGAGGGTTGCTAAAATCCTTTATATTACAAGGATTTTACAATAAATAAAATTTAAAGGAGATGGTTTTGTAATGAGAAGGACTGTTGCTTTGTTGCTGGTGATGTTTACGGTGCTCATGGTTTTTGCTGGCTGTGAGAATACCGGTCAGACAAATGACACGACGACAGGAGAAACCTCTGATAAGGCCACGGCTGAGGGGGAAACTACGAAAGAGCCTATTACATTTACTATGTATAGTGCTGATACAAACCCAAACGCCGATCAGTTCAAAAGCCCCGTGGCAGAGAAGATAAAGGAAATAACAGGAGTAACGCTCAATATCAATCATGAAGCCGGCAGCGATCCTAAGCAGACGTTGTCTATAATGGCGGCTAGCGGCGATTATCCAGACCTGGTATTTGCTAAAGGCGATCTTTATCTGTTAAAAGATGCTGGCGGAATACTTCAGTTAGATGACCTTATAGAGCAGCATGGGCCGAACATTAAAGCCCTGTTTGGCGATTATCTTCCCAGATTGCGTTGGAGTCTAGATGATCCGCATATATATTATGTAGGATCGTATCCAGTATACCAGGAAAGCCTTACGCCAGGAGGAGCATTCTGGCTGCAGCATGCGGTAGTTAAGGATTTGGGATATCCTAAGATAAATACATTGACCGATTACGAAAATGCTATAAAGGAATATTATCATAAATACCCTGAAATAGATGGGCAGCCTACCATACCGTTTACCTTGCTGGCTGACGGATGGCGATTCCTCATATCGGTGACTAATCCGGCATGGGCGGCTACTGGTGGTTCCGACGATGGCGAATGGTATGTCAATCCTGATACTTATCAAGCCGTGCGCCATGTTACCAGAGAAGAGGAGAGAGAATATTTCAGATGGTTAAACCATATGTATAACGAAGGTTTATTGGATCCGGAAAGCTTTACACAGAAATACGATCAGTATAAGGCTAAGATAGCATCCGGAAGGGTACTGGCTATGCCTGACGCACAATGGGAGATCAACGATGCTGAGGTAGCTTTGAGACAAGCTGGTATGGAAGATCGCATGCATGGCTTATATCCTGTCATGCTGTCGAGCGATATCAAATGCCGCGTGAATCAGAGCCCGGGTTATACTGGCGGTTGGGGTATATCTATTACTACCAAATGTAAGGACCCTGAGAGAGCGATAGAATTTTTGGATTGGATGTCTACCGAAGAAGCGCAGATACTCACTCACTGGGGTATAGAAGGCGTGCATTGGAAGTATGACAGTAATGGCAAGCGCGTATTCTTGCCAGAGATAGAAGAACAAAGACGCACAGATCCGTCTTTCAGTAAAAAAACCGGTATAGGCAATTACACTTACCCATTCCCTGAATGGGGTAATGGTAAAAAGGATTCTACCGGCAACTATGTACAGCCCGACAGCGAAGTAGCAGATGTTGTTAAGAATTATACTGATACAGAAAAAGAGGTGCTGGCTGGTTATAATGCCACTACATGGATGGATCTCTTCCCCAAACCCAATGAATTTCCGGTTAAACCGTGGGGGGCCGTGTGGATGTATCATATAAGTGATCCTGACATAACGGCTATAGACAGCAAACTGACCAACGATATAGGGCCTCGTTTGGTACCCAAAGCTATACTGGCGCCTGAAGATCAGTTCGATAAAGAATGGGATAACTACTTGAATGAGATGGACAAGGCAGGCCTTCCAAAAGTGACAGATGAGATCAATAAACTGCTGCAGGAGAAGCTGGAACTCTGGGGAGAAAAGTAATATTGATTTTGCAGCTTGATATATAACTTTCATAAAATTGTCCAGCATTCATGCGTATTGCTGAGTGCTGGACTAATGTTATTATCTTCTGTACGGAGTGGCACTTGAATAGTTATGGTGTTTTTATGGATTTTTTATATTCTGAAGGCGTCATATCGGTGAATTTTTTAAAAACCTGACTAAAATATTGCGGGTTATCGCCAAATCCTACTTTGCATGCGATCTCATTTATAGAAGCATTAGGTTTGCTGAGCATAAATTTTTTGGCTTGCTCAATACGTATCCTAGCAAGGAAGCAGGAAAAGTTTTCTCCTACTTCCTTTTTAAATAATTTGCCTAAATAATCAGGATTTACATATAAAATTTGTTCGGCAAGGTAAGTAAGATAAAATTGTTCGTTGCCGACGTTGAGGGCTATATTTTTTAAAGCTTCTTTGATTAACGGATGGATCTTTTTATAGTTCGTTATGTAATCGTCAATATCCCGGATAGTAATGCTGTTTTTTATAGCATTATCCTTGTTTACCCGGGATAGCACGAATTCCACTTCTTTTTGATTTTCTATATCATCTATAACGTTTTTCATCACATCTAGTATTTCGTCTTCATTGCACGGTTTGAGGATATAATGTTTTATACCGTATTTCATGGCCTTGTTAGCAAAGTCGAATTCCCCGTAGGCGGAGAGTATTACAAAGTAAATTGCGGGATAGCGATTCTTTACTTTATCTATAAGTTCTAGGCCATTCATTCCAGGCATCTTAATATCGGTTATAACAATATCGGGCGGAGCAACAGTTATTTTTTCCCATGCCTCAGCTCCACTTGCTGCGGTATCTATACATATATTAAGGGAATTCCAGTCCACTATAGTGGAAATACCTTCGCGGATCACGCGCTCATCATCGACCAGCAATACTTTGTACAACTTCTTCATCTCCCTTATATGGAACTAACATATGAACTTGCGTTCCGCGGCCGATAGTGCTTTCTATTTTTAAACCGTATTCAGGGCCAAAAACTATCTTAAGTCGTTCATCTATATTCTTGATACCTATACTATTTTCGCTCGGATTGATTTTGTTATTATTTAGCTTTTCGAGGCGTTGTTCTGGTATACCGGGACCATTGTCGCTTACTGTTATGCATAAGCGGCCTTTTAATTCTGTCGCCGATACGGTTATTATGCATGTACCCTCCAACCTTTCCAAACCATGCTGTATGGAATTTTCAATTAAAGGCTGCAGGGAAAGTTTGGGTATCATTACATTGAGGTATTGATCTGGTATATCTATATAAACGCTAAGGCGTTCTTCATATCGGTAACTTTGTATAGTTAAGTAATCTTTTAAAATAGCTAATTCTTCTTTTAAGGGCACCAATAGGTTGCGCGTGTCGATGGAATTTCTCAATAAATTACCCAGCGATTTTGCCATAGCAGCTATAGGTTCTTGTTTATTCATTCTTGCCATCCAATTTATAGACTCTAGTGTATTATAAAGAAAATGAGGATTGATCTGTGCTTGTAAGGCTTTAAGCTCTGCTTCTTGCATGGCTATATGCTTTAAATAATTTTCTTTTATAAGTTCATTTATTCTTTTAGCCATTAGGCAAAAATCTTGCTGAAGCTTGCCTATCTCATCCAACCGGTTTTGGCCGACGGTTATATTTATCTCATCGGTTATCTCAAAATTGCCTTGTTCCAATGCTTTCATTTGCTCGGTTAATTGGCTTACAGGGATTGTTATGCTCTTATACAGCTTCATTCCTAAAAATATGGCGGTACCGAATGCACATAAGCATACTGCGAGCATTACATTCCTTGTGGCAATGATTTTGCCATAGATGATGTTGTAAGGTATGGCAATAATGAATTTCCATCCGGTATAAGGCGATGTTATATGACTTATTATTAATTTCTCATTCCCTGTATCTTCAATATAGTAACTGCTATCGGCATTTAATTCGGCAAACCGATTTAGGGCATAAGGCTGCCTGTTAGATTGATAAATAGTTATATTATCGTTTGATAACACATACATATTCGCAAAATATTTACTATGCAGCAGTTGGTTTTCTTCAAATAACTTTGCCGGATAGATTCTAAGCACTAAGGTACCGAGGCTTTCGAAGGTAAGATTTTGTATACAGCGTATATCCCTTACGACTGTTATAAAATTATTATCTTCTACCGGTTCAAGCCATGCGGCCCTACCTTTGTTATCGTAAGCGTTATTTCGCAGAGAAATGATTTCATCAATATCTCTGACCACTTTGTTTGTTCTGCCCCATGAATATTGTTTATTTGTGCTATCTATAATGCTTATAGATGCAATATAATTCCTATATTGAGACCATGGCAAGATTATATCTTCCAATTGATCGATTGCTGCATAACGCTTATATGATGCTGGGTTCGTGGATTTCATGGTTTTAAGAGAATCTTGTACCGTTTTATCCGTGACTATTTTAAAAGAAATTTCATCAATTTCTTTTACCTTTGCTTCAGCTACATTGGAGGATAAAGTCAAAACGTCTTTTATTTCTTGTTGCAATATATTATCATAACTGGAAAGCGAAATCTGAAAAGCAAATAAACTGGTAGCACTTATAATTATGGATGTGAGGAATAGTATCAAAAATAATCTTTCCCTTATTTTTAGATTTAAAAACAATCTCCTCATATATCTACCTCGCTTTTGTTTACATTATATCTTTTTTATGCTTTCCCAGTCAAGCAAGGGATCACGGCAGCAGGGGTGAATGCCTTATTCGGGATAAGAGAGCCCGAATAAGGCATGGACATTCATCCTTTCAAACCGGTTGTGCTTATGCCTTCTACTATATATTTTTGGCACATAACAAAAATTATGAATACCGGGACCAACGATAAGGTGGACATGGCAAACATAGCGCCCCAATCCGTGACTGCAGCCGGATCCGAGAACATCTTTAATGCTAAAGAAACCGGATAAAGGTTTGGTTTCTTTAAATACAACAGTGGCCCAAAGAAATCCTGCCATTTCCAATAAAAAGAGAATATTGCCGATGTGATCATTGCCGGCCTTATCAAGGGCAACAATATACGGAAGAATATGCCCCATTGATTACATCCGTCGATCCTCGCAGCTTCATCGAGTTCTCTTGGTATGCCCTCCATAAATTGCATCATCAAGAATATAAAGAACGGATAACCGAAATATGATGGTACGACCAAAGGCCTGAACGAGTTAACCCACCCGAGCCTGCTGAACAGTATATACTGCGGTATCATTAGGACCTGGGAAGGCAGCAGCATCGTTATTATCATACAGGCGAATAAGACCCTTTGCCCCACGAATTTAATCCTGGCAAAACCGTATGCGACCAGCGCGGAAGATGCCACCTGCCCTATAGTAGACAGTATTACTATTACAAAAGAGTTTTTAAAAAACGTTCCAAAGGATATGCCGCCGAAACCTTTCCATCCTTGCATATAATTATCAAATTTTAGGGAGCTCGGTATCAATGAATAAGACTTTTGGAATATTTCGGCTTCATCCTTAAAAGAGCTTGCTATCAGCCATAGTACCGGGTACATCATAAAAAAACCAAATATCCATATAAAACCGTGATAAGCTATAGTGGTGAAAATGCGTTTTTCTTTGCGCAATCCCATAGTTTTTATTCTCCCTTCGATTCAGAATATACCCAATAATTGGATGTCTTAAATATGATAGCTGTAAAGACGCCCATAATCAGCAACAACACCCATGCCAAAGCGCATGCATAGCCCATATTGTAGAACTGAAAGCCTTGCTGGAACAAATAAAGTGCATAAAATAACGTTCTGTCAAACGGCCCGCCTTGGGTTATTATATAGCTTTCAGTGAAAGCCATGAAGCCGCTTATAACTTGCATTACCAGATTGAATAATATTATGGGGGTAAGCATAGGCAAAGTGATTTTTACAAATTGCTGTATCCCATTAGCTCCGTCTATGGATGCCGATTCATAATAACTCGATGGTATTTGTTTTAAACCTGCGAGAAATATGAGCATTGGGGAGCCAAATTGCCATACGGCAAGGAGGATAAGCGTCCAAAGAGAGGTATCAGGATTTCCTATCCAACTTATTTGTTTATCTAATAGCCCCAGGGCAGATAACACGCCATTTAAAGCGCCGTCAGCACCGAACAATTGGCGCCACATAACGGCTACGGCGACACTGCCGCCTATTATGGAAGGAAGGTAGTATATAGTTCTGTACAACGGTACTAATTTGCGATTTTTAACGAATAACATTGCGATAAATAAAGCGAATATAAGACGCAAGGGTATTGCCGTGAATACATATTGGAATGTGACGCTAAGGGCTGTTCTGAATCTGTCGTCTGAAGTAAACATATTCCTATAGTTCTCTAAACCTATCCATTTGGGCGTAGACAATACATCATATTCTGTAAAAGAAAAATATAAAGCCAAAAGCATCGGAAATACCGTAAATATAATAAAGCCGATAAGCCAAGGGGATATAAAAGCATAACCGGCCAAATTATTATAACCGCTTTTATTTATGCCCTTCCTTTTATCTTTTACGGTTTGAATATTTACCATAATATTTGCCTCCCTTTATGTTGTGTTAAAAAACCGTTGCAAAGCACACCGTACTGCTTTGCAACGGGAAGTATTATTATTGAGCGTTCTGAGCCAATATCTTATTTGCCTCTTCTCTAAACTTTATAGCAGCGTCGGCGGGGGTTATTTGTTCATAACATATCTGTTCTTCCAAACTCTTTAAGAGCTTATCTATTTCCGCGTGTCCTGCCGGTTGTGGGGGGCCTATTGGAGAAGAATTTTCGATTACAAGGTCGACATAGTCGAACATTTGCTTTTGCGCGTCCGGCAAAGAGGGTGTTAATGCTTCCCTTACCTTTGAAGAAATAGGAACGCCGCGTTCTGCCATCATCACTTTATTGGCTTCTATATCGTTTATAAAGTAATCCACAAAAGCTACTGCCTGATCGGGATATTTGGTATCTTGACTGATTGAGAAAAACATAGATGGTTTTATATATTGCCCTTCCCTTACCTGATCCTTTGCTTTAGGCAATAAGGTCATTTTTAAAGGGCGCCCGGCGGCATTAGCAACCGCTACTATCTGATTGCTGTTTATAGCGCCTACCATAGCAGCTTTTTTAGAAACTACTAAACCTTCTTCTGGTGTCTTTATCTCGTTTCTTATTTCAGGCAACGGTATGGCTCCTGTCTTGACAAGGTCGAGTTCCATACTGAAAAACTCTTCAAACCATTTATCATTGTCATAACCAAGCTTTGTGCCATCTTCAGAATAGAGATCGTACTCAGGGCCGTGCTGGCGTATATAGTGATTTAACCCATGAAAATAGTTGCCAGGAATATTTTCATCGCCATAAAGCCCGGTTTTCTCATGAATAGTTTTAACGGTATTTACGTAATCCTCCCACGTTAAATCCGGTGTTGGCTCAGCTACCCCAGCCTGTTTAAATATTTCGGGATCATAGATCATGCACAGCGAATTATTGCCGAGATTAATGCCATACAATTTGTCGTTTATTATTCCACCGGCTATACTGTTTTGATCAACGTTTGTAAGGTCGAGCTTGCCATTATCTACGTATGGCTGCATATCTAAAAGCAGGCCTTTATTTGCGTACTGTGCGATATATTGGTAATCCTGCTGCCAAACATCGGGCAAGCTTCCCGCTGCCGCTTCTGTAGCGATCTTTTCCCAATAGCCGTCCCAAGCCGTGAATTCAGGCTCAAATGTTATATTCGGATACTTTTCCTGAAACATTTCTAGGACCTTCAATGTTTGATCGTGTCGTGTCTGAGAGCCCCACCAGGTAATACGCATAGTGACCTTTTCATTATCACTGCTTTGAGATGTGTCAGTTGTTCCTGTACCAGCCGAAGCGTTGTCCTTAGATGATGTATCATCTGCATTACTACAACCAAACAATGCAAACGATGTCATCAAAGCCATCGCTATCAATAGAACCGACCATTTCTTTGCCATTTTGTCTCGTCCTCCTTTTCGATATTGCTATGATAAATTCATTATAGCAGTTGTTGAAATATTCTAAAATATAATAAGCCGATTTAAATGTTTAAAAAACAGTGTTTCAGTTTATTCAATTCTTTTACACCTCTTTTTTGCCAGGTGCATTCTTCGCATATCTTGCATTGGTGACAATCAAAGGGATATTGCTATCAAATACTGTTTCAAGAGTCTCTTCTATTTCTCAAGAGCGGTGAACCCTTGATAAGGTTTATAATCAATGTTATACTTACATTATATTTCAGAGGTATCCTGTTTTATTTATTGCAATGGGAGATCCTAACGTTAAATAGCCTCATGAAGAAGGAACTGAAAAAATGTATTCTGCAAATTTAAGCTACAGGAAGGAATGAAAATTTTATGCACACGATTTATCAATGTTTCCCCGGTGGGAAATACAAGGCGCTTACCATGAGTTATGACGATGGCAGGGTTTACGACAGAAAGCTTGTGTCCATATTCAATCGGTACGGAATCCGTGGGACATTTCATCTAAATTCTGCGTTTTTGAGTGATGGAAACCATGTTACTAGCGAAGAGGTGAAGACCCTTTATGCGGGCCACGAGGTCGCTTGCCATACTGCGACGCACCCAACCATTACGCGCTGCCCACTCGAGCAAGTTGCACGTCAGGTGCTTGAAGATCGGGAACAGCTCGAAGAACTTGTCGGTTACCCGGTGCGGGGGCTTTCATATCCGAATGGCTCATATAACGCGCAGATCAAAACACTGCTGCCCGCGCTAGGAATTCGGTATTCGCGGGTTACAGAAGGCACAGATGGCTTTGGGCTTCCGGAGGATTTTTATGAGTGGAAGCCGACTTGTCATCACGCACACCGTCTGCTGGAGAATGGAAAGGTGTTCGCGGAGCTGCACAAAGAGCAGCATCTGTACCTGATGTATGTTTGGGGTCACAGCTACGAGTTCAACGACGCGGATAACTGGAACCTGATTGAGGAATTCTGCCATATGGTTGGCGGGCGCGAGGATATATGGTATGCTACCAATCTTGAAATTGCCGATTACATGGAGCTCTGTTCGGCACTGCGCTTTTCGGCCAGGGGAGATTTCGTGTTCAATCCCAGTGCAGCTTCGGCATTTCTTTCTGTGGATGGGAATATCGTGGAGGTGCCAGGAGGGAAACAGGTGCGGTTGTATGAATAGAATTGACCCTTTTTACATGGCATTTTCATAGACTTATTTCTCTATGTTATTTTATTCACCTGTTGGATTCAAGGAATAATTCAACCCGAGAAGTATACGAACAAAGTACTTCTCGGGCATTTTTTATTATATCTAATTAAAGCAGTAAATAGGTTAATTTTGTCCACTTATTATATCTATTTGTGCTGCTTGTCAAGAGGCTCAAAAAATTGTATTATGGTTGTGAAAATAATGAAGGAGAGATAGTCATGAACAGCGTTAAAGCTCTTAATCTGAAAAATATAAAAAGCGGTGATAATTCCCTTTTGGGTAAAAGGGTTCATACGGTGTTAAACAATACACTTTCTTATCAGTGGGAGGCCTTGAACGATCAGGTACCCGATGCACCTAAAAGTGGATCTGTGAATAATTTCCGCATAGCTGCTGGCGAAACGACTGGTGAACACTACGGCCCGGTGTTTCAGGACAGCGACCTTGCAAAATGGACGGAGGCGGTTTCATATTCACTGGCGTTGCAAAACAACGATGAGCTGAAAATCCATCTAGATGAAGCAATAAATTTGGTAGTTAAAGCGCAAAAAGAGGACGGCTATCTAAACACATACTTTACTATAAAAGAGCCGTCTGGCCGTTGGACCAATATAAGAGATAAACATGAGCTTTACTGTGCGGGGCATATGATAGAAGCTGCGGTAGCTAATTATGAAGTGACAGGCAATAAAGCTTTGCTCAACGTGGCTTGCCGGTTGGCTGACCATATATACTCGATGTTTGGGCCGGAGCCGACTAAAAGGCACGGATATCCCGGACATGAAGAGATAGAATTGGCACTGGTAAAACTTTATCATTCCACAAATGAGAGAAAGTATCTTGATTTGGCACACTACTTCATACGCGAACGTGGCAAAGCACCCTATTACTTCAAAATAGAAGCAATGGCTAGGGGAGAGGCTAAACTCGATGAACTGTGGGATCCATCAAAACTGGAATACTTCCAGGCACATGTGCCTGTGACCGAACAGGAAGCTATAGGACATGCGGTTAGAGCTATGTATCTTTATAGCGGCATGGCCGATGTAGCTATGGAAACGGGTGACGAGGCTCTTATGCAAGCTTGCCGTAGGCTATGGGACGACGTCGTAAAAAGAAAGATGTATATAACCGGCGGAATAGGCTCCACTAGTTTCGGAGAGGCCTTTACATTTGCATATGATCTTCCCAACGATACGGCATATACAGAAACATGCGCTTCTATAGGCCTTATATTCTGGGCTCAGCGTATGTTCAAGATGGAGCAGGATGCAAAATACATAGACATAATGGAAAGAGCGCTCTATAATACGGTGTTTGCAGCCATGTCGCTGGATGGTAGAAAATACTTCTATGTCAATCCTCTTGAAGTCTGGCCCAAGGCCTGCCATAAGAGAGAAGACCATCGCCATGTCAAGACTGAACGACAGAAATGGTATGACTGTGCATGTTGCCCGCCTAATATTGCAAGGCTCCTTACATCGATAGGCAAGTATGCATATGCACTTGACGAAGATAAGAATACGCTATTTGTGAACCTATATATGGACGGACAAATTGAGTTTAACCTGAACGATAAAGGAATTACATTAAAGCAGGATACAGTTTATCCATGGGATGGGAACACCAGTTTTACGGTGGCATCGAATACCACAGTCGCATTTTCTTTAGCACTCAGGATTCCTGATTGGTGCAAAAAGTGGAGCATAAAGATAAATGGACAGGAAATTCAAGAGTATGAGACAAATAAAGGATATGCCATGATAACCAGAACATGGGGGAAAAACGACAAAGTAGAGCTTACGTTGGACATGGCGGTGATGATGATGCGGGCTAATCCTGAGGTACGCGCAGATGCAGGCAAAGTAGCTATACAAAGGGGACCTATAGTCTACTGTGCTGAGGAGGCAGACAACGGGCCTAACATAGCGAATATTGAGCTTTTACCCGAGCCGAACTTTGCAGTTATGTATGATGAAGAGTTGCTGGGCGGCGTATGCTATATAACGGCGAAAGCGAGGAGGGCTAAAGTAGATAACTATGACGGGCTTTATAAAGAAACGGATAATGACTATGAAGAAACCGTTGTAAAACTCGTACCCTACTATGCATGGAATAACCGCGGCGAAGGTGAAATGATGGTGTGGTTGAGGCAAGCATAGTTCAAAAAGGTAGAAAATATGACCCCTACACAGTTCAGAAATGCTTATAGTTTTATACACATGAACAATCATTAATTCACCAGGTGAGCACTATGAGGTAGAACAATCGATAATAGTTCTGTTCATGTCCAGCCATCGACGGGGTTTTGATATAACTTAAGATATATTGCAAAAGCCATATTAACTATATAAAATTGTATAAGGTAACAAATCAGATATAGAAAGAGGGTATACTAATTGAAATATGGCTATTTTGATGATGACAATAAGGAATATGTCATAACCACGCCTCAGACACCATATCCATGGATAAACTATCTCGGTATGCAGGATTTCTTCTCCATTATTTCCAATACTGCCGGTGGCTATTGCTTTTATAAGGATGCACGCTTAAGGCGCATTACGCGGTACAGGTACAATAACGTACCTACGGACAACGGGGGAAGATATTTTTACATATACGATAACGGTGATTTCTGGTCGCCAGGCTGGATGCCAGTAAAAAGAGATCTGGACAGCTATGAATGCAGGCACGGGTTGGGCTATACCTCCATAACCGGGCAAAGAGGTGGTATAGAAGCTAAAGTTTTATTTTTTGTACCGCTTGATTTCAATGGAGAAATACACAAAGTAACGCTAAAAAACATTGGCGATCGGGAAAAAAGAATAACGCTATTTTCCTTTGTAGAATTTTGCTTGTGGAATGCCTACGATGATATGACGAATTTTCAACGAAACTTCAATACGGGCGAAGTGGAAATCATTGGTTCAACTATATACCATAAGACTGAATACAGGGAGCGGCGCAATCATTATTCTTTCTATTCGGTCAATGCTAATATAAGCGGGTTTGATTCGGATAGAGAGAGTTTCATTGGTCTTTATAACGGTTTTGATGCACCGCAGGCAGTGACAGCCGGTAAGTCTAATAATTCAGTAGCCGACGGCTGGTCGCCTATAGCTTCTCATAGTATAGATGTAGTGCTGCAACCCGGGCAGGAGAGAGATTTTGTATTTATACTCGGTTATGTCGAGAATCCCGAGGATGAGAAATGGGAATCTCAAGGTGTTATAAATAAAAAACGGGCACTGGCTATGATGGAAAAATTTAAGACAACGGAACAGGTGGATAAAGCCTTGAATGACCTAAAGAGTTACTGGAATGGGCTTTTGCTGAAATATCATGTGGACAGCGGTGACCCCAAATTAAACCGTATGGTAAATATATGGAATCAATACCAATGCATGGTTACGTTCAACCTTTCCAGGAGCGCTTCTTACTTTGAATCCGGCATAGGTCGAGGTATAGGATTCAGAGATTCCAATCAGGATATACTTGGCTTTGTACATCAAGTGCCGGGTACGGCGCGGCAGAGAATATTGGATTTGGCTGCCACACAACTTGAAGATGGCGGTGCCTATCACCAGTATCAGCCGCTTACCAAGAAGGGCAATAATGAGATAGGAGGAAATTTCAACGATGACCCGCTGTGGCTCATACTCTCGACCGCTGCGTATATAAAGGAAACAGGTGATTTTTCCATACTAGATGAAATAGTACCGTTTGATAACGACCCTTCCAAAGCAGCCGATATGTTCGAACATTTAAAGAGATCATTTTATCATGTAATAAATAATTTAGGCCCACATGGCCTGCCGCTGATAGGTAGAGCCGATTGGAACGACTGTCTGAATTTGAATTGTTTCTCGACCGAGCCTGACCAGTCGTTTCAGACTACAACTAATAAAGATAGCAAACTGGCTGAATCGGTGCTTATAGCAGCTATGTTCGTATTTATAGGTAAAGAGTATGCGGAGATCTGCAAACGCCGAGGCCTCGACGAGGAAGCGCGTGTTGCTCGGCATTATATAGACGAGATGAAAGAAGCCGTTATGAAATATGGTTATGACGGCGAGTGGTTCTTGAGGGCATATGATAGTTATGGCAATAAAGTGGGCAGCAAGGAAAATGAGGAAGGCAAGATATTCATAGAGACGCAGGGCTTTTGTGTTATGGCCGGTATAGGACTCGAAGACGGTTCAGGTATAAGAGCATTGGACTCGGTGAAAAAGTATCTGGATACGAAGTACGGCATAGTGCTTCTTAATCCGGCTTTTACCCGATACTATGTTAATCTTGGTGAGATATCAAGTTATCCACCTGGATATAAAGAAAATGCAGGCATTTTCTGCCATAATAACCCGTGGGTAATGATAGCTGAGACGGTGGTAGGCAGAGGAGAAAGGGCGTTTGAATACTACAAAAAAATAGCGCCGGCTTATGTGGAAGAAAGAAGCGACATACATCGCATGGAGCCATATGTATATTCGCAGATGATAGCCGGCAAGGATGCAAAGAGGTTCGGTGAGGCCAAAAACTCGTGGCTTACGGGTACGGCTGCATGGAATTTTGTGGCGATATCGCAATGGATACTGGGAATAAAGCCGGATTACGATGGCCTGGTCGTGGATCCCTGCATACCGCCGGACTGGGACGGTTATACAATTAAAAGGATATTCAGGGGTGCCAGATATACTATAACGGTAGAAAACCCTGAGCATATATGTAAAGGCGTGAAGTCGATGACCGTAGACGGACATCCGGTTCAAGGCAACGTACTGCCAGTATTCACGGATGATGAGGAACATGAGGTGCGTGTAGTTTTAAGCCGCTGATTCTTTACTGCAGTCGGGATAATAAGGCTTCTATATGCCAACAAAGGTATATAGAAGCTTTATTTGGGTTATGGAATCGCATTTTCCCTCAACCTAAAAAAAGCAAACCAGAAGATAAGAACAATATTATATTAGATACTGTATCAACAAAGCGGTTTGCACGGTTATTACCGAGCGTAAAAAAGTATAAATACATAGCCAGGATAGAAATGATTATCGCTGCAATACTCTTTATCCAACCTGAAGAGAGAATAGCACAAAAAACGGCTAAAATAAGCACTGTACTAAGACAACATATAAGGCTATAACTATATACAATTGTTGTAAAAGGATAAGGAATGAAAAAGCCTGCTTTATGCTTGTCAACGATAGCCATAATTTGTTTTGAATAAATCTGCTTTAGGTTAACCAAAAAGGTAGTAACCGCAAGCATAGCAATAACAGGCGCGATATTAGGGTCGCCTATGATCGGTATTTCTGAGAATAGCATTGTTTTATTTAATAACAGGGCAAATACCAAAAATAGACCGAGTACTGCGATAACTTGTTTACTCATTCGCAATGTTTCGATTAGAGCTTTACATAGAAGCGCATTACTGCGTTTAAGTGGAAGCGCATAAATTTTTAAAGAATGGCGTGCGGTTGCAATATGATCGATGGCTATTTGCTGCATTTCGGCCATATTCTTGTGTCTGGTGGCATTATTTGTTTTTTCCATATATACTAAATCATCATAATATTTACCCCAATCGATTTTTATTTTGCTATTATAATAAATGACAAATAAAGATAAGACAAATAAAGGTATATTTGCCGGTAAAAACATTTTACTTAAAGACAAAACAAATAATAAGCTGGTACAAGCATAAAGCAGAGCCACCATAATAAAATTTAATTTATTATATTTAAACCATTTAATGAAAGAACCTGCTATCAGATATATAAACATGCTAAAAGTGGCTATTCCCAGATCAACTGAGAGCTTGAAATTAAATATTATAAGGCATAATAAAAATGCCAAAACCAATTTCCCAATAATCTTTTTGATAAAAGCAATTTTTTTCACTAAATTTAGCTGTGGAGAGTTGAAAAAGTAATGTAAAGCGGCAGGATGTATTTCAAACACGAGGTTTCTTTGGGAAATAATACTAAGCAACTGAATAATGCAAATTATAATGCTGACCATCAAAAGATTATCTGATAATGAAACGTCACTTGCATAAATGGTTCTTATAATTGTTTTAACTGTTTGGAGAAAGACAGCAAAAAAAATGATAAGCCCGATCATCTCAAGCAAATAATTTTTGATTAATATTTTCCATTCTCTTATTGATTCCATCAAAAGAAACCTAATCATATTTCTTCCCTCCGAAAATTTATCAGCAATCTGCGAGATATAAGTAAAGTTCTTCCAGAGTGGAGCATTTACTATTATTGATAAGTTCGGTTAATGTTCCTTGTGCCAACAATTCTCCGTCGTCAATCATAATATAGTAGTCACAGATATTTTCAATCATATCCAATAAATGCGTGGAAAGCAGTATTGTTTTTCCTTTTTTCTTTTCCTCAAGCAGTAGGTCCTTAAACGTTTTTATTTGTTTGGGATCAAGTCCCGAAAATGGCTCATCGGCTATTAAAAAATCAAAGTTCCTTAATAATGCACAAGCAATTATTAATTTTTGTTTGGTGCCTCTTGACAATACTGAAGGAACTTTATCAAGATGCCTTTCCAATTTTAAAACATCGATTAGATTTTGCACATTACTTTCAGTTTGATACATGGCACTGATAAACGATAAATGCTCCTTGACCGTCAATTCTTCAAAATATATAGGCGTATCTGGAATATAGGATATTGGAAATGATGAATCGGGCAAGGAATATATATCTTTATTTCTATATAATATTGTGCCTGAATCTGGAGTTAGGTATCTTACGATAAGGCGTAACGTTGTAGTTTTACCAGCTCCGTTTGATCCTATAAGCCCCGTTATTTTATTTTCCGGAACCTTAAATGATAATGATTTTAAAGCTGTGACACTCTCAAATTTTTTGGTAACATTATCAAAGGATAAAATAAATGATGACATAATGTTTCCCTTTCTTTCCTTCTTCCTGCTTTTATTATAACATTTTTTTGCCCTGTCGTGCTATAATGTGATACAATTTATAAAAAGATGGATTAACATTGAGTTGGAGGGATGCATATGTTCAAAATAGCACTGGTGCCGGGTGATGGCATAGGCCCGGATATAATAAAGCAAGCCGTAAAGGTGCTGAAGGCCATAGAAAGGCCGGGTGAAATAGAATTCGAATTTACCGAGGTATTAGCTGGCGGGACCGCTATAGATAAGACCGGCCATCCTTTACCTGAAAAATCGCTAGATGTTTGTTTGGCCAGCGATGCGGTGCTGCTCGGAGCTGTGGGCGGTCCCAAATGGGATGATCTGCCTGGCGACCTTAGGCCGGAGCAAGCGCTGCTGGGGCTGAGAAAAGGCCTTGGAGTATTTGCCAATCTGCGCCCCGCGGTGTTGTTTCCCCAGCTGAAAAAGGCATCGCCGCTGAAAGAGGAGATAATAGGCGAAGGCATAGATGTGCTGGTGGTGCGCGAGCTCATAGGCGGTATATATTTCGGCCAACGCGGCAGGGATGGTGACAAGGCGTATGATACCGAATGCTATAGTGTGCCTGAAGTTGAGCGTATAGCCCGCGTCGCTTTTGACACCGCGCGTAAACGCCGCCGCAAAGTCACGTCGGTGGATAAGGCAAACATATTGGAGAGCTCGCGTTTATGGCGTGAGACGGTAACGCGCGTGGCCGAGCAGTACCCTGACGTGGAGCTGAATCACATGTATGTCGATAACTGCGCTATGCAGCTTATAAGGAATCCGCATCAATTTGATGTTATAGTGACCAGTAATATGTTCGGCGATATATTAAGCGACGAAGCATCCATGCTGGTCGGTTCGCTGGGTATGCTTCCGTCGGCTAGCCTCGGGGATACTAAACAGGGCTTTTACGAGCCCATACATGGTTCGGCGCCTGATATAGCAGGTCAGGATAAAGCTAATCCGCTTGCTACTATACTGTCGATTGCCATGATGCTGCGTTACAGCTTCGACCTGACGCGTCAGGCTGATATGATAGAACATGCCGTGGCTCAGGTCCTGGAGGATGGCTACCGTACGGCGGATATTATGGAGAATAATATGAAGCTCGTAGGGACTGATAAAATGGGGGATTTAGTGGTAGAGTATCTGAACCGTATATAGAGGGGTGAGACTATGTTCAATGGTACTCAACGCCGGGAAGGCATATTGAATAAATTGAAGGAAGCCAAAACTCCTATAACCGGCACTGATCTGGCCGCGGCATTCGATGTCAGCCGCCAGGTTATAGTGCAGGATATAGCTATATTGAGGGCGGCCGGTATAAATATAATAGCCACGCCGCAGGGTTATATGCTGCCTGATACCATAAAGCAGAAAGTGAGCCGCGTATTCGCGTGCCGCCATACGCCGGAGCAGATCGAAGATGAATTATGCACTATTGTTTCACTGGGGGGCAAGGTAATAGACGTGATAATAGAGCATAAAGTTTATGGTGAGCTGCGCGGCCTTCTGATGCTGTCGTCTATCAGCGATATACAGGATTTCATGTATAAGATAAATCAAAAGGGCGTAGAACCTCTGTCGTCATTAACTGGCGGCGTACACCTTCATACGGTGGAGGCTGACGATGTAGAGATACTCTATATTAAAAGGAGGTCAATAAGTAAAATGTTTGGTGTTGGTATTGTAGGTTGTGGTGTTAGCAGAAAAGCATTTCGCTTTTCGTGTATAATTATATCGCGGAGGGGGTAATATAACAATAGGCGAATTATATAAAAATTCGACTTTTTTTTATACATTATTCATAAAAATTCGGTTTTTTGGCATGATTCTTGTTGGGCTCATACAAGTTAAGGGCATAAATTCAGATTCTCCGCAAAACCCATAATATTATATCAAATCGGATAACTATATGGTATAATTAAATAGAAAAATCTGCGATTTGTTCTATAACAAATTCATCATGCCATTGTGAAAGGATGCGATACAATGCCTGAATTGGTAACTTTGGGCGAAACCATGGCGGTATTTAACCCGGCATCATCCGGGCCGCTGCAATACATAGCCGATTTTAAGCGCCTTATAGGCGGCGCCGAATCCAATGTGGCCATAGGGGTATCCAGGTTAGGCCATTCGGCCGGGTGGATAAGTCGATTGGGAGATGATCCCTTCGGCAGATTTATAAACAACTTCATAAGAGGTGAGGGGGTGGATACGTCAAGGGTTATATTCGATGAAGTGCATCCGACCGGCGTGTACTTCAAGGAGATAAAAGCTAGCGGCGATGTCACGGTATATTATTACAGGAAAGGGTCGGCGGCCAGCACGATGTCGCCCGCGGATCTTGATGGGGATTATATAAAGAACGCGCGTATACTGCATGTAAGCGGTATAACTCCGGCTCTTAGCGATAATTGCAGGGAAACAGTGTTTAAGGCCATGGAGATAGCCAAGGTTTCCGGTGTCACGGTTTCCTTCGATCCCAATATAAGGCTCAAGCTGTGGAGCGGTCGGCAGGCGGCCGAGGTGCTCAAAGAAATGGCCCGATACGCCGATATAGTGCTGCCCGGGATAGACGAGGGGGAAATAATATTCGGCAGCCGGGATCCTAAAACCATCGCTGAAGAATTCTTAAAGCTCGGAGCATCTACGGTGGCCGTTAAACTGGGGAAAGAAGGTGCGATGGCCGCAACGCGTGATGAGGAGATAATGTCGCCGGCCTTTGACGCTGGACCGGTCATAGATACCGTAGGTGCCGGCGATGCTTTTGCATCGGGTTTTTTAACGGGGATATTAGAAGGCATGCCCCTTGAACAGGCTGTCGGTCTGGCCAATACCTGCGGTGGGTTTGCTACCACTATAGTGGGCGATGTGGAGGGTTTGCCTTCCAGAAAAGAAATAGAGGCGCTTACAGGTAACAAACGCCTTATAGAAAGATGAGGAGCATTACGCGCATTGCCTATTAAGTATCATTTGGATACCATACCGGTATGGGAGGCATTTGAAGAAGGCGGCGAATGTCCTTTATGTTGGCTGGAGGATAAAGCTGAAAAACAATACATAGAATTTTATCTCGGCGGCTCGGTTATGGAACCGGATAATCGCATCGATGTCAATGGAAAAGGATTTTGCCGATGCCATTATGCATTGCTCTATCAAAATACCGGCAATAAACTGCCCGTGGCGCTGATGGCTCAAACGAGAGCGCGCCAGATCATGGACGAATTATCGGGCATGGCTCCGGCAAATACCTCGGCCAAGCGGTCGTTTTTGGGCCGCGGTGGTGGCGACAGCGTACAGGCCGTGGTCTCATATATAGACGCTGCTTTGAGCAGCTGCGTTATATGCGATAAGCTGGATGATTCCATGAAACGCTATGAATATACGATTTTGCACCTGTGGCAGCACGACAAAGGCTTTAAAGATACGCTGCTCGGATCCAAAGGTTTCTGCCTGCGCCATTTCAAGGATGTACTTATCATGGCGCGCGATACCATGTCGGGCAAAGCTGCAGACGAATTCATACAGGCTGTATGGCCCGTTCAGATGAGCAATATGCAGCGCGTGCAGGCCGACCTCGATTGGTTTATAGATAAATACGATTATCGCAATCAGGATAAGCCGTGGGGGACATCCAAGGATGCTTTGCCCAGGATGCTGCTCAAATTAACAGGACGGTTTTAGGAGGATGATATTGTGAATAAAGAAGAATTTTTATATAAGCTGAATCTCATAAGGGATTTGATGAAAGCTGAAGCCCTTGACGGCATATTGATAAATAGTCTGGCTAATTTTTCATGGCTAACAGGAGGGCGAGGTTTCATAGGAATAGCGTCTGAAAATTTATGCGCTTCGATACTTGTCACATCCGATGCGGCATATTTGCTGACTAACAATATCGAGTCGGGCAGATTGGCCAATGAAGAAGTAAACGGGCAACTGTTTACGTTCAAGGAGTTCCCGTGGTTTCGAGAGTCTGAGAAGCAGAGGCTGATCAAAGAAATAATGGGCGAGGGCAGGTATTGTACTGATACACAGCTCAACCAGCAGTTCGTATACATCAGAAGCCGGCTCAATGAGCAGGAAAAAGAGCGATACAGATGGCTTGGCCTAAATACTGCGAGGGCGGCGGAAAGGGTATGCAGACAGTTGAAAGAAGGCATGAGTGAATTTGAGGTAGCGGGTATGGTGAGCCGCGAATTGTGGTCGCTGGGCATAGAACCGGTTACGCTGCTGGTTGCTTTTGACCAGCGTATATCATCATACAGACATCCGTTGCCAACAGACAATAGGCTGGTCAAGTATTGCATGATAGCGATAGGCGGGCGCAAATGGGGGCTTGTTGCCTCTGCTACTCGATTGGCAAGCCTTGGAGCGCTCGATGATGATATCATGAAAAAGCACAAGGCGGTGGCCAAAATAGATACATGCTTTATCAGCAATACCAGACCCGGCAACAGCGTAAAGGATATATTCAATAAGGCCGTGGCCTGCTATAGCGATGAGGGGTATCCGGATGAGTGGAAGAAGCATCATCAGGGCGGATTGACCGGATATGCGCCGAGGGAATACAGGGCTACTCCGGACATCGACCAGACAGTAAGCGCAAACCAGGCTTTTGCATGGAACCCGTCTATTACCGGAACCAAGTCAGAGGACACCATCCTCATATTGGAGGACGGAAATGAAATCATCACCCATACCGGCCAATATGCATATATAGAAGCGGAATATGATGGTTATAAGCTTATGCGGCCGGATATTCTGATCTTATAATATTTATCATTCCATATCGACGCGGCTTCTAATGTATTTCCATTTACCCGAGCGATAGCGCATATATACGATGGCCGAGCGGGTGTACTGATCGAGAACCATAGCCACCCACGCGCCTATAAGGCCCCAGCCGAAGATATTGACGAATATATAGGCTATAACGACGCGGAACACCCATATACCAAAGGCAGAAGCATATAGCGGGTACATGGTATCGCCGGCGCCGCGCAGTGCGCCGGCGAGCACGAGCTGGGTGGATTGCCCGGGTTGTGCCAGGGCCATGATTTTGAGCACCGTGCCGGCCATGGCTGCCACTGCCAAGTCATTGGTATAAAGCCGCGCTATAGGATGGGAGAAAAAGATAAACATCAAACCTATAAAACAAGCTACAGCCATACCCATCTTATGGATAAGATCGGCGCATTCCTGTGCTTTTTTTGTATCATTGGCCCCAAGGCTCTGCCCTACCATGGTTGTGGCTGCTACGCCGAAGGCCTGGCTGGGCGAGAAGGTCAAGCCGTTTATATTTAGCCCTATCTGATGTGCGGCATATGTCGCTGTTCCTAATCCCGATACGGTGCGAGCAAAAAGTATGAGACCGCTTTGCAGTACAAACTGCTCTGCAGCCGCCGGTATTCCTATTCTGAATACCTGTTTTATAATGCCGAAATCCGGGCGGTAGTCGCCCTTTATTGTCAAGGCCAGCTTGGTCTTGCGCGAGAAGAATAAAACGTAGAGTCCGGCAAGGCACGCTAGCATACGCGCTATGTCGGTCGATATAGCGGCGCCTGTTACGCCCAGGGCGGGGAAGCCCAATTTGCCGTATATAAGCACATAGTTGCCGAATACGTTCAACAGATTTGCCCCTAAGTTATATATCATGGGTATTCTGGTCTCGCCGGCGCCTCTCAAAGCGGCGGTGACGGCCATTGTTATGACCTGAAATACAAGTCCGGCCGATATGATCTCGAAATACTGTGTGGCCGGTCCTATAGTATCGGGTTTGGCGCCCATAAAGGTTATTATGTATTTGGCGGAAAATAAGCCTATGATGCTTATCACTATGCCCAGCGTTGTTCCGACAGTGAGCGATTGTCGCGTGACTATACGTGCTTTTTTGAGGTCGCGGGCTCCTATATTCCATGCCACCAATGTGGTGGTGCCTACATTTAATGCCGCAAATACCGCTATAAGCAACATAAACGGCTGGTTTGTCAGCCCGACCGCGGCTATGGCGCTTGGGCTTACCTGTCCTACCATTATCATGTCGACCATGCCGAACAGCGTTGACATGACCAGTTCAATAAAGGCGGGCCATGTGATCTGCAAAGCCTCTTTCAGCAGTGCGTTGGAATGTTGTTGATCCTCATCCCCACATCCATCTTTTAATGCAGCAAACTTCAAAGCAATCTCCCTCTCGTTTGGTGTATATACCGAGAATGTATTATTTATATAAATGATATTGTATACCCAAACGCAGCTTATGTCAATTTATGATGTAATAAAATGGTAAATATATTATAGAAAATAACGATGCTGCGATTCTATCTTTGTCAGCCGACAGGTAACCTTCCCATGTTATATGATAAAAATTCATTAAAAATAAGACATAAAATTTGTGTCAACCGCTTGACATATTTATAAATGCATAATATAATGAAACTACAATCAAGAAACTTTATGAGAAGCTTCTTGTTGTGGAATCCAGCGGTTAAATATCGAAGCTTAATTGAAAATTGCACATTAAAAAATCAATATTTACGGTTGTCTTTGAGCACGAAAAGGTAACCTCACTTAGACCTGCTACAGCTAATTGTAAAACATGGTATGAAATGGGGCGGGCCAAGTTCTATTCCTTATGGTCAGTACCTGGTTTACCAAGCAATTTACCGTTTTAAGGAGGTGATAAGAACTTTTGGCAACTTTTTAAACCATCTTTAGTAGCGGTACCAAACCCTACATAGTGGAACAATACCGTGCAACAATGACATTAATCCTTAATATTATTATTACCATAGACTAAAACTAAAGTAAATAGCGATATTCAATTTTCAAAGGACACGGTTGCAAAGATGTAACCACTATGTAGCAAACCTTGTTGATAATACTGACAGGTTCTATGGGCTTTTAAAGACGGGCACATTAAGGTAATACCGCTGGAATTTTTGTTGGTTTGTTTTCACAAGTACTATTATATGGGAGGAGATCATTATGAAAAGAAAAAAATTATTGTTAATTGTTGTATCGTTAATCTTGATGCTCTCACTTGTTGTAGGTTGTAGTACGACAGATAGCAACTCGCCTGCTACAACGAATAATAATGCGTCCACCGAAAGCAATAATACATCAACTGAGAGTACTGAAAGCGTTAAAATTACATTTTTAAATTCAAAAGGTGAAATACAATCACAGTTAGAAACTGCTGCTGAGCAATTTGCAAAAGAGAATCCAAATATTACCGTTGATGTAATTCCAGCTGCTGCAGGACAATCTCCTTTTGAGAAAATCTCTTCTATGTATGCTTCTGGAAATGCTCCTGCTTTGGCTATGCTCGATCCTGGTGATATTGTGCAATTCAAAGACAACTTTTTGGATTTAAGCAATGAAAAGTGGGTATCTGATACAGTAGCAGGTGCATTAGATGATGCTACTATAGATGATAAAGTGATGGCTTTTCCTTTCGCAATAGAAGGATATGGCTTAATATACAATAAAGTAGTTTTGGACAAGGCTTTTGGTGGAAGTTTTGATCCGAAATCAATAAAAACAAGAAATGACTTAGAAGATGCCTTTAAGAAAGTTGAAGCTACTGGTGTTAAAGCACTGGAAATTTCTCCGATGGATTGGTCGTTAGGAGGGCACTTTTTACCTATTGCTTATACAGCTCAATCAAAAGATCCTGCTCAAGTTTACGCGTTTATATCTGATTTAAAAGCTGGCAAAGTTGATCTGGCAAATAATGAAGTATTTAACGGTTTAATGGATACGTTTGATATGATGAAAAAGTACAATTTGGACAAAGATGATCCTTTGTCTCCTACTTATGATAAGGGTCCCCAAGTCATAGGGCAAGGGCAAGTCGGTTTTTGGTTTATGGGGAACTGGGCATGGCCTCAGATAAAGGAATTTGATACGGCAAACGAACAATATGGTTTTGTGCCGGTTCCAATAAGTAATGATCCGAATGACTATGGTAATTCTGAAATACCAGTCGGTCCTACTAAACTTATAGGAGTAGACAAAGCTCAAAATAACCAAGCGCAACAGGATGCAGCGAAAGAGTTCTTAAATTGGTTAGTGTATAGTCAATCAGGACAAGATGCGCTTGTCAATCAATGCAACGTAATTCCAGCATTCAAAAACATCGAGCTTGTGCCAAATGATCCGTTGGCAAAGTCAATTGAACAATATATAAGCGAAGGGAATACCCTAAAATTTATAACAGCTCCATTACCAGCCGATCATTGGTCAAAATTGGGTGCGTCAATGCAAAAATATTTAGCTGGAGTTATAGACAGAAAAGGCTTAGTCAATGATATTGAAAGTTACTGGGAAAGTGTACAATAAATAATTTTACTGAATAACAGATAGAATATTCTATCTGTTATTCAGCATTATTCAATGTTATGGAGGGTTTAATATGAATATAGAGAAGAACTTCTTGAGCAAACTAAAAACATATCTGATATTTGCCGGGCCGATGACTTTTGCTTTTTTAACAGTAGTAATATTGCCTTTTATATATGGAATATATCTTACTTTCACTGACTGGAACGGTATATCTGCTACACACGCATTCGTTGGTTTAGATAACTATTTACAAGTGTTTAACGATAAAGTCTTCTGGTCATCTTTTTTGCTAACTCTAAGGTATGTGCTTTTTTCTGTAATACTGGTTAATGTTATTGCTTTCTTTTTAGCATATTTGCTGACAAGTGGCATAAAAGGACAGAACTTTTTCAGAACGGGATTTTTTACTCCAAATTTAATTGGCGGAATATTACTTGGCTTTATTTGGCAGTTTATATTCTCCAATATACTTGTTTATATTGGAGAACTTTTTAATCTGCCTATATTTAGTGCGTCTTGGCTTACTGATCCTAATAAAGCCTTTTGGGCGCTGGTTATTGTAACCGTATGGCAATACTCTGGATATATGATGGTCATATATATTGCAGGATTTATGAATATTCCCAGAGAGCTTATAGAAGCCGCAGACATCGATGGCGCAAATTCATATTACAGACTTAAAAACATAATTCTTCCACTGATGGTACCATCATTCACAATATGCATTTTTTTGACATTACAGAGAACGTTTATGGTCTATGATGTAAATTTGTCTTTAACAAACGGTGGACCATATAAAAGCACAGAATTAATCTCAATGCATGTCTACAATACTGCTTTCTTAAGCCAGCAATACGGAATAGGCCAGGCAGAAGCATTCTTCTTATTTTTGATAGTAGCTATTGTTACATTATCACAAGTGTACTTTAGCCAGAGAATGGAGGTAGAAAGTTAATGCAAAAGAAAAATGGTGCTTTAAACGCCATAAAGATAGTAGTATTAAGCGTTGTATTTTTACTTTATATATTTCCATTTTTTGTAGTATTGATAAATTCATTTAAAGACAGAAAAGACATATTGATGAATCCACTAATGATACCTGCTAAATTAAACCTTAATAATTATATTGAAGCATTTACGAAGATGGATTATACTCATGCGTTTGTTAACTCATTAATTATCACAATATTTAGTGTAATATTGATTATTGTGCTTTCCGCAATGACTGCATATATTTTTGTAAGAAGAAACTGGAAATTTAATCAATTTATGTTCTTCTTCATGATCGCATCAATGACTATACCATTTCAAGCCATAATGATACCACTTGTAAAAATATATGGCTCAATAGGGATGATGAACAATAAATGGTCTTTAGTTTATATGTATATTGGTTTTGGTGCATCATTAGCTGTTTTTATATATCATGGTTTTATAAAAAGCATACCTTTAGAATTAGAAGAAGCGGCGTTGATAGATGGATGCAGTCCGCTTCAGACATTTTTTAAAATTGTTTTTCCACTTCTAAAATCGACAACAGTTACTATCGCAATATTGGATATTTTATGGATTTGGAATGATTTTTTACTGCCGTCTTTGGTTTTGATATCACCTGAGCAAAGAACATTGCCATTATCTGTTTTTTACTTTTATGGAACATACACAATTGAATATGGTTATGCAATGGCAGGATTAATGCTTGCTATTATTCCTATAATAATTGTCTATTTAATAATGCAAAGGCAAATTATAGAAGGAGTTTTGCGAGGTTCAATTAAATAGTAAGGGATGGGTAGAATGCACAAAATTAGCAATGCAGACGAATTTATAAGACATAATAAAGAAAAGCTAATCTCAACGTATAGATCTAAATACCATTTAATGGGCCAATATGGATGGATAAACGATCCAAATGGATTCGTTTATTTTAAAGACAATTATCATTTATTTTATCAGCACTATCCATATGATGCTGTTTGGGGGCCGATGCACTGGGGCCACGCTGTAAGCAAAGATTTGATTAAATGGACTTATTTACCTATAGCTTTAGAACCTGATAAAGCTTATGACCGAGATGGATGTTTTTCTGGAAGTGCCATCGAAAAGGATGGTAAATTATACCTTTTTTATACAGGTCATATATGCACTGAAAAAGGGAAAAATGATAATTATAAACAGGTCCAGAACATGGCCGTATCGATAGATGGCGTTGCTTTTGAAAAATACGAGAAAAATCCTATAATAGATGTAGCACAGATTCCAGATGGAGCCAGCAAAAAAGATTTCAGGGATCCGAAAGTTTTAAAAATGGGCGATACCTATTATCTTTTAATTGGTTCTAATGACGGACACGGGATTGGACAGATTCTCATGTATAAGTCAATGGATTTGATAAAATGGGAATTTGTAAATATTATTTTAAAGGGCAATGAAGATACGGGCACTAACTGGGAGTGCCCTGATATGGTTAGATTTGACGACAGAGATGTTTTGTTTGTGTCAGCACAGAACATGAGACCTAAAGGTGTTTATTTCAAGAATATACATTCTTCTATTTATTTTAATGGTAATTTAAATGTAGATGAAGGAAAATTCACACATACGGACTATCAACTGGTGGATTACGGATTCGACTTTTATGCTCCACAGACGACAGTGGATAAGTATGGGAAGGTTGTAATGGTGGCTTGGATGAATATGTGGGAGACAGATTTGGTTACGAATCGTCTTGGCCATAATTGGGCTGGCGCTATGACGCTTCCCAGGGAAGTTATAAAAATAGATGAAAGAATATATTTCAGGCCAATATCAGAAATAGTTGAGTATAGGGAAAATGAATACAGCTTGCAAGACATAGAATTAAATGGCGAGGTTAACCTTGAAACAAATGGGCTGTATTATGAGATTAATGTTGAATTTGAGCCGCAAGATGAATGTGAATTTGGAGTTAAGGTATTTAAAGGAAAGCTTGAAGAAACTGTTTTGTCGTACAATTGCTGCGAAGGATTATTTACTTTTAATCGTGAAAGATCAGGCATTGGCCCTAAAGGCAAGAGAAGCGCAGAAGTTGAGTTGATAAATGGCAGGTTAAGGCTTAATATTTTCGCGGATGTATCATCTGTTGAAGTCTTTATAAATGACGGGGAAAAAGTAATGACTGGAAGAGTTTATCCTGACAGCCAATCTGTAAATATCTCTTTGTTTTCTGATGGGCCATGCAAAGTCGTGAGTTTTAAGAAATGGGATATTGGTTTGGAATAAAGTAATGGAACTGAATTATGGAGGGCATCAATGTTTAACTTTAATGATAAAATTATGTTTAATGATAAAAAGTATGATGTGTTGACAGTCGGTGAAATGCTGGTCGATATGATTTCTACAGACTATAGTGATGATTTTGAGGTTGATACTTATAAAAAATATTTTGGAGGGTCTCCTGCAAATATTACTATAAATACTAGGATGCTGGGTATAAATCCAGTTATTGTATCATCGGTTGGCGATGACGGGCTTGGAAGGTTTTTGTTAAAAAAGCTACAAGAGCACAATATTGAAATTAAGTATATAAGACAGGTTGACTATTCAACAAGTATGGTTTTGGTCACAAAAAGTAAAAGCGATCCTATACCAATATTTTATAGAGATGCGGATTATCATATCGAATATTCAGATGAACTAAAATACTTAGTTGAGAATACAAAAATAGTTCATTTTTCCAGCTGGCCTCTATCTAGAAATCCATCAAGGAGAACGGTGGAGAAGGTTATCGAAGAATGCAGAAAAAATAATGTTTTAGTATGCTTTGATCCAAATTATCATCCTATGATCTGGGAAAGAGGCCACGACGGCAGAGAATATATAAAATCTTTAATAGCAAAGGTCGACATTATAAAGCCATCTGAGGTTGATGCCGAAAGGATTTTTGGCAAAGATACGCCAGAAAATCAACTTGAAAAATTTTTGAAGCTTGGCGCTAAGTTGGTGATTCTTACATTGGGTAAAGATGGAGCAATAGCTTCAAACGGGAAAGAAACGATTAGATTTGATACATTAGCAGATGAAGTCGTAGATACTACTGGTGCAGGTGATGCATTTTGGTCAGGTTTCTACAGTGGTTTGATAAAAGGGTATACTTTAAAAGAATCATTAGAGTTAGGCTTTGCAGTTAGTGCGTATAAACTGAGATATGTTGGAGCAATAGCTGATTTGCCGGACATTGATACAATAAAGTCCATCTATAATTTAAAAAGCTGAGGTGGTATTAAATGTTGATTAATAATAAAGTGCAACTAATAACTTATCCAGACTCTTTGGGAGGCAACCTAAAAGCTTTGAACAACGTATTGGAGAAATATTTTTCCGATACATTTGCTGGCGTTCATATTTTGCCTCCTTTCCCGTCATCTGGCGACAGAGGGTTTGCCCCTATAACATATAACGAGATAGATCCTAAATTTGGGACATGGTACGACATTAAGAAAATGGCTGAAAATTTTGATATTATTTTGGATGTAATGGTAAATCATATATCTAAGAATTCCAGCTATTTTCAGGATTTTATGAAAAAAGGGAGAGCGTCAGAATATGCTGATATGTTTATTACGCTAGACAAACTTTGGAAGGACGGCAAACCTGTCAAAAGCGATATAGAAAAAATATTTTTGCGAAGGCCTTTGCCATATTCAATATTCAAAATAGAAGAAACAGGTGAAGAAGAAAGGATTTGGACGACTTTTGGCAAGACAGATCCATCAGAACAGATTGATTTGGATATAAACTCAAATTTAACAAGAGAATTTTTATTAGGGATCTTAAAAACATTTAGCAATTTTGGCGTTAATATGGTGAGGCTTGATGCTGTAGGATATGTAATTAAAAAAATTGGTACCAGCTGTTTTTTTGTAGAACCGGAAATATATGAATTTTTAGATTGGATAAAAAGCCAAGCGGCCTCTTGTGGAATAGAATTGCTTTTAGAAGTACATTCGCAGTTCGAAATACAATATAAATTGGCGGAACGTGGATTTTGGATTTATGATTTTATTCTGCCTTTTACTGTTCTTTATACTTTAATGAACAGATCGAATGAAATGCTGTATGATTATCTGAAAAATCGCCCTATGAATCAATTTACGATGCTGGATTGCCATGATGGAATTCCTGTGAAACCCGATTTGGATGGGCTTATTGATACTAAGAAGGCCAGAGAAGTGGTTGATATATGCGTGCAAAGGGGTGCGAATCTAAGCCTCATATATGGAGACAACTATAAATCTGAAGATGGCTTTGATGTACATCAAATCAGATGCACATATTATTCGGCATTAAATTGTGATGATGATGCATATTTGGCAGCCAGAGCCATTCAACTCTTCACGCCAGGCATACCCCAGGTATACTACGTAGGGCTTTTAGCCGGGGCAAATGACTTTGAAGCAGCAAAAATTACAGGAGACGGGCGGGAGATAAATAGGCATAATTATAGTTTGAATGAAATAGAGGAATCAGTTCATAAAGATGTCGTTCAGAGATTATTGAAGCTGATAAGGTTTAGAAATGAATATGAGGCTTTCGATGGGAAATTTTTAATTAAAGATTGCCAAAAAGATGAAATTAGCCTTTCTTGGGTAAAAGATGATAAACGTTGTAGTTTATTTGTGGATTTAGGCTCATACAGATCGGTCATCAATTACGTAGATAAGAATGGGAAAGAGGTGGAATATGTGGTATAATAGGTTTATATAAAATAAAAGACAGCTTTATAAACAAAAGGTGGATGTAATGGCTACGATAAAAGATGTGGCAGAAGAAGCTGGTGTAACCGTTACGACGGTATCCAGAGTTTTAAATAATAGGGGATACATAAGCGAAAAGACGAGAAAAAAAGTGTATGAAGCAATGAAAAAGCTAAATTATCAGCCTAATGAATTAGCTCGTTCGCTTTATAGGAGAAAATCTTACTTAATAGGGCTTCTGATCCCCAGTATCTCGCATCCTTTTTTTGCAGAGCTTACAAGCTATATTGAGTATTACGCATATCAAAATAATTATAAAATATTGTTATGTAATTCTCTGAAGGATGTAGAGAAAGAGAAAAGCTATATAGACATGTTAAAAAGGCATCAAGTTGATGGCATAATAATAGGAAGTCACACTTTAGAAACCGAGCAGTATCTAAATGTAAACCTGCCTATAGTTGCTGTCGACAGGTACTTTTCTGAGAAAATACCGTATGTTGCGTCGGACAATTACAATGGAGGTGTATTAGCAACAAAGCTATTGATACAAAAAGGGTGCAGGGAAATTGCACATATCAGTGGCCCATTGATTTTAAATACGCCTGCAAATAATCGTTATAAAGCTTTTATGGACATCGTGAAAGAACATAGCATCGAAAATGTTGTAGTAGAAACGAAATTAAACGTATTTGATATCGATGAGTATAAAAAATTGATTATTAAGCTTTTTGAGGACCACCCTGATATTGATGGTGTATTTGCTAGCAGTGACTTGATCGCGGCTACGATTATAAATGCAGCTAAAGAAATAGGCAAAGAAGTTCCTAAGGATTTGAAAATTGTAGGTTATGACGATATTAACATTGCAAAGCTTATTGTCCCACCACTAACGACCATAAGGCAGCCGATAGAGGCGATGGCTCAAAAAATTATTGAGATAATTTTAGGCCAAATTGAGGGCAAAGAGGTAAGCAGAGAAAATATACTGCCTATTACGTTGATTGAAAGAGAATCTACATAAAATTGCTAGCTTAGTTTTTCTTTCCTGACTGTCAATCGCTCGGATGATTTTTTATAGGAATATATTAGAGGTGATGGTATAATATAAATAAAAACGAATATGAAGAGGGTCTTATGGCGTTAAATAATATCAAGTGTTTTATATTGGATATGGATGGAACATTTTATTTGGGAGACCGGTTACTGCCCGGCGCTATGGAATTTATAGCGTTTCTGAAAGCTACCGGCCGAGATTATCTCTTTTTAACCAACAATTCTTCCAGAAGCGCCGCCTTTTATGCGGATAAAATACGGCGAATGGGGCTCGACGATATCACCGACGATAAGGTATTCACGTCCGGACAGGCCACCGCCATATATCTGAACGCACAAAATAAAGGCAGACGCGTATTTCTCGTCGGCACGCCGTATCTACGGCAGGAATTGGAAGGATACGGCCTTACTATAGTCGATGATGAACCGGATTTCGTGGTAGTGGGCTTTGATACGACGCTGACATACGACAAGCTGTGGAAAGCCTGCGATTTTATAAGGGAGGGTGTAACATATATAGCCACGCATCCCGATCTCAATTGCCCTGTGGAGGGCGGCGTTATGCCGGACTGTGGCGCTATAATCGCTTTTATAGAGGCTTCGACGGGCAAGCGGCCGTTTATAGTGGGAAAACCGTACGGAGAGATAATAAGGTGTATATTCGAAAAAACGGGATTAGGGCCGCAGCAGCTTGCCATAGTGGGCGACAGGCTTTATACCGATATACAAACCGGCATTAACGGCGGCATAACCTCCATATTGGTATTGAGCGGAGAGACTACTGTTGATGATTTAGAGCATTCCAGCGTAAAACCCGATTACGTTGTGGATGGCATAGGCGACATAATAAAGCTGGTACGATGAGAAATCGCTATGCCGAAATTATACCTGCCCTGTTGTCGCCGGCGATATTGTAATCCCACAGCGTCAGCTGCTGCCCGTCTTTGGCAGCGGAGTCCAGCGAGGGATAATATTTGCCGTTTATAGTTACAAAAGGCAGCAAGTGCTTTAAAACAGCGCCAGTGGCCTTTAACTGCATGGGGTCTGTGATTTTGCCGGTGCGGCGCATGGCTTCTATGCGCTTTGCCGATATCGGTCCTATACCGGGTATGAGCAGCAGCGTTTGGTAATCGGCCTTGTTTATTTCTATGGGGTATAGCTGGGGATTGTGTAGGGCAAAGGCCGTTTTGGGGTCGACATCCTGCAGCAGGTGGCCGCTGTTATCGAATACGAGCTGGTCCGGAGTAAAACCATATTGTCGGAATAAAAAGTCTACCTGATATAGCCGCGTTTCGCGTATCAATGGCGTAGGAGCCTTATTCTCAAGAGGTGTGTCTATGACCGGCGTAAACGCGCTGAAATATGTGCGCGCCAGTGAGAAACGTTCTTTCAGATTCCACGTGGCATAGACGATGTCCCTATCGCTCTCATCGGTTGCTCCGACTATGAACTGAGTGGTTTGGCTTATGCGTATGCCCTTTTGCCTTAGCTTGTTTATATATTCCATACCGCCGGCCAAATCGGCATAACGTTTAGAGCGGCTGAGCATTTTAAGATGCTCGGCATCCGGCACCTCGAGGTTTATAGACAATCTGTTGGTCACTGTTGCCGCCGCCTCTATATGCGCGGTGGAGGCGCCGGGCAGTATTTTCATATGTATGTAGCCCTTGTAGTTATACCGTTGACGCAATATCTGTGCTGTTTTTATCAAATTATCCATGCTGGATGAGGAATTGGGCTGTATGCCTGAACTTAAAAACAGGCCTTGCACTTTGCGCTGGCGAAAAAGCTGTATAAAAAGGCGTGCCATGTCCTCGGGCGCGATGGTAGTCCGCGGGACATCGCGTTGTACGCGGTTTTGGCAATATGCGCAGTCACGCGTGCATTCGTTGGATAGCAGTACCTTGAATATAGAGCAAGTGCCGCCGGATGTCTTGACGCGGTAGATACCGTTGTTTATATAGTCGTCTTCCGAGACGCGGCCGCATCCGCACATATCATATCTTGCACCCATGCCCAATATACCGAGCTTTTCTATGGTATCCATTTATTCGTCCTCTTTCCAACTCAATCTTCGCCTATATTATACTGCTATTATCTTCAAAAGTCAAACATATGTTCGCATATTTATATCATATATCAGCATTTTTATGACGCAGTATCATATTGGACAGCACGAAGCCTGCCACTGCTATGGCTTGCACTATTATGCCTACCTTATATATTGCGTGTATCTCGTAGCGATCTATTATAACGCCGCCGAGATAACTGCCCAGTATGCCGCTTATGCCCATGTATGCCGCGGTGGCTATGGTCTGAGCGGTAGCCTTGAGGCCGTCGGGGGCTATCTCGTTTATATAATATACCGTGCCGGTCAGAAACAGGCCAAAGGATAAGCCTTGCAATACCTGATTCAATATAGCCAGCCATGGCGCATAGGTAAAAGCGTATATCACCAAACGCGCCATGAAAAATACGGATGATAGCAATATGATATGCAACGGCTTATAGCGTGTATTAAGGCGCTGCCCAAGAAATAATATCGGCGCTTCGCTGGCCGCCGATACAAACCATGCCGCCCCCAATTGAGCGCTGGTGCCACCGATGCTCGAAAATAGCTGGGGTAAAAATGTAAAGCTGGCTTTATGCGGCGTAAAAAGGAGCGAGCCGAATATCAGAAATAGCACAAAATTCGGATTGGTAAACAGTGATAGCGCGCTGGGGTGCGCTTTAGTGCTTGCGGTATCCTCAGACTTTATAACAACATCGGGATCGGGTAACGACAGCACCATTTTTATAATGAATATGGCGAAAAAGCTGTATGCTATGAACATAATGCCGGTACCGTATATTTCCATAAATAGACCTATAAGATAGGCTGTTATGGCATAGCCTACAGACCCCCACAGCCGTATGCTTCCATAGCTGGTATTGCTCATGCGGTGCATATTCTGCATGACCACACTGTCCAAAAGCGGTGGATTCGGGCTGTCGGTAAAGGCTATCAGAGCCATTATAAGGGTTATGGCCCATAATTGATTTATAGAAGGCAATATAAGTATTGCTATAGCGGTCAGCGAGGCGCATGCGGCCATGACCTTATTTATAGCCCCTGTACGATCGCTCACATAACCCCATATGGGCGGTGATATTATGGATATAACAGCGGTCAGCGACATAATAGCTCCTATAGAGCTGTTGCTGTAACCTCGCTGGCTCAAATACATCACTATGTAGGCATAATAGCAGGCGCTGGCCGACCAATAAGCGGCTTCCAAAGTGGATAATCGCTTAGGCAGCTGCATGTAATCTGATTTTTTCATATTTCTCCCTTTAAATTCCGTTACTACTCAGCTATTTTACACTATTTTTTATCTCTACTCAACGGTTTTTTGTCTATATGTATATATTTCTGGTATAATGTAATGGGTGATGATGTTTATGGCATATACAGCGATATACAGAAAATGGCGGCCTCAAACCTTCGACGATGTGTACGGCCAGCCGGCCATTGTCAGGACGTTGAGGCATCAGATAATGAACCATCGCATAGCTCACGCATACCTTTTTTGTGGCTCAAGGGGTACGGGTAAGACCAGCACAGCCAAGATAATGGCCAGGGCAGTCAATTGCCTGTCGCCTGTGGACGGTAATCCGTGCGGCCGCTGTGATGTATGTACAAAGCTTTCCGATGAGAGCAATATGGACATAATAGAGATAGATGCCGCTTCCAATAACGGCGTGGATGAGATACGTGACCTGAGGGAGAAGGTGAAGTATCCCCCCACCATAGGGAGCTATAAGATATATATAATAGACGAGGTGCATATGCTGTCTACGGGTGCTTTTAACGCGCTGCTCAAGACATTGGAAGAGCCGCCGCAGCATGTGATATTCATACTGGCTACCACCGAGCCCCATCGCCTGCCCGCCACCATACTGTCGCGCTGCCAGCGCTACGATTTCAGGCGCATAGGCGAGCAGGATATGGTCGAGCGCATGCGCGTTATACTGGCCGCTATGGAGATGCACGCCGAGGATGAAGCGCTGCGGCTCATAGCGCGCTCGGCACAGGGGGCTATGAGGGACGCCCTGAGCATGCTGGATCAGGCCTTATCCTTTTGCGATGGCAATATAGGTTATGCCGACGTATTGGATATGCTGGGCGCCAGTGGCACCGACTTTATAGCCGGTCTGATCGATGCCGTTATAGCAGGAGATGACGGAGGCGCTTTGTCGTCGATAGACCAGGCGGTGGAGCAGGGCAGGGACCTAACCGCCCTTGTACGCGAGATAGCTTGGTATGTGCGCGATCTCATGATAGTCAAGTCCTGCCGCCAGCCTGAGACAATGATATGGGCCTCGCAGCATCAAATGGATATCTACAAAGCCCAAGCCGACAAGATCGACGAGCAAAAGCTTGTGGCATATATGGATATACTCTCGGTTACCGATAATCAATTGCGTTTTGCCGCTCAGCCGCGCATAACCGTGGAGATGATGGTTATAAAGCTGTGCCATTTGAGGGAGGCGAGCTCTATGGATGCCATAGTAGCGCGCATGGATATGCTGGAAGGCAAGCTGGACAGATTGATGAACAGCGGCGGCACGGCAGGGGCCGAAAGACAAAGTGCTCAAACCGAGCCGGCGCAGCAGGCCAAACCGATCCCCAAAAAGCCCAAAGCTGCCGACAAACCGCCTGCTCAGCCTGCTTCAGTGCAGAATGAGACAAAAGCCGGTGGATTAAACGAGGTCATGCGCGCATGGTCTGCCATATTGCAGGCTGTAAAAAAGGAAAAGATGACCGTATACACCTTTCTGTGCAACGCCACACCGACGGCTCTGGAAGGCGAACAGTTGACGCTTGCATTTCCTGAGGGTAAAAGCATCTTCGCTGCCGCTATCGAAAAGGATGAGAACCGGCAGTTGGTGGAGAAGGCCATATCGGCTATAACCGGCAAAGAACTAAGGGTAAAATGTATTACCGGTCAATCTGCGGCGCATGAGTCGGCAAAGGATGTCGACATAGTGGAAAAAGCCAAAGAACTTTTTGGAGAGGATAAAGTGGAGGTAATAGATGATTAAACTCAGTGTACTTGGTGGCAGCAGCTACTATACGTCGCTGCTCTTTGAGGCGTTAGTGCAACATAAGGAGGATATAAGGGTTACAGAGCTGGCGCTGCACGGGAGGAACGAGTCAAAACTCGCAGATCTGGCGCGTTTTGGAGCTAATATGTTCCATAAAGCGGGTATCGATACCGCGGTTACATTTACCACCGATCGCAAGAGGGCTATAGAAGGCAGCCAGCTTATATTATGTCAGATCCGCGTCGGCGGCATGCAAGCCAGAGCCATAGACGAGTCTATACCGCGCCGCTATGGGATTACCGGCGATGAAACAGTAGGCCCGGGCGGGTTTAGCTGTGCGCTTCGCACCGTGCCGGTTATGGCCGACATAGCAGCCGATATACGCCGATGGGCGCCCGAAGCGCTGGTGGTGGATCTGACCAATCCCGCCAGCATAGTGGTGGAGGCAATTTTAAATCGCGAGAATATAAATATAATAGGGATATGCGATCTACCGCTTGTCGTCCTCGAGCGCGTGGCCGGCGTTTTGAATCTCGACTATGACGGACTGAGCGGACGATATTTTGGTTTGAATCATCTCGGCTTTTATAGTAATATATATTATAATGGAGATGATATTACCGCCGCTGTATTGGAGCATACAGAACAGCTCGGACTGGGAATAGACGCTGACCTTGTGCGCGGCATGGGGCTGGTGCCGGTGCCGTTTCTGCGGCATTTTTATCATCATAGCAAGGTGGTGGAGGAACAAAGACAACAGCCTGTGCGCGGTCAGGTGTTGTATGAGAACGAGCAACAGTTGAGCAGATTGTTCGCACAGCCTGAACTCGACGAGATACCACAGCTTATAAGGCAAAGGAACGCTATATGGTACAGCCACGCCGTGGTGCCGTTTATGGCCGCCTATGTTTCGGGCCAAAAACGCCGCTTTATAGTCAATATACGCAATCGCGGACGTATAGCGGGTCTGGATGACAATGCGGTAGTAGAGGTGGCGGAGGATATAGATGCGCTTAAGATGTGGCGCACCGATGCCATAAAGATGCCGCTTTATGTAAGAGGCCTGGTACAGGCGGTTAAGGCTTTTGAATCCATGACGGTGCAGGCCATATACGAAGGCTCATACGACAAGGCGGTGCTGGCGCTCATGTCCCATCCGCTGGTAGGCCAATACGATGTGGCTAAGGCCATGGTGGACGATATACTGCGCAGCTATCCCGAAGTGGATTATTTAAAATAGAAAGGGGACCGGAACATGCCAAAAGGAGGATTTGGTAAAAAGGAACTCGTCGATATAAAGATCGACCCTCAGGTTGTGGACTCGGACGATGTGGAGATGCTGCAGGATCTGATACTGGCTGCGTGCAACGAGGCGTTGCATAAGGCCGAGGATATGATGGCTGAGGAAATGCAAAAACTCACAGGAGGATTAAATATACCCGGTCTATTTTAACCGGGGCGAAATATGAATTATTATGCTGAACCGATTTCGCGTCTGATAAACGAACTCTCGAAACTGCCCGGCATAGGGCCTAAGACGGCGCAGAGGTTAGCTTTTTATATGCTGCATATGCCCAAGGATGCCGTACACACCCTGGCCCAGTCGATAAACGATGCGCGGGATAAGATAATATACTGCTCGATATGCGGTAACTTGACCGACGTGGACCCGTGCGCGATATGCAGCAGCCCTGCACGCGATAGCAGCACGATATGCGTCGTGGAGAATCCTACCGATGTGGTGGCTATGGAGAAAACGCGAGGGTATAACGGGCTTTACCATGTATTGCACGGTGCAATATCCCCGATAGATGGCGTGGGCCCCGACGACATACGCATAAAGGAGCTGCTGACCCGTTTGCGCGACAGCCAGGTAAAAGAGGTTATACTGGCCACAAATCCCAGTGTGGAAGGGGAGGCCACGGCCCTTTATATATCGCGCCTGCTCAAACCCATGGGCTTTAAGGTGACGCGCATAGCCAACGGTATACCGGTGGGCGGCGACCTGGAGTATGCCGATGAGGTGACCATAGCCAGGGCATTGGAAGGACGCCGCGAGATGTGATGATGTATAATCCTCTCAATGAATGGAAATAATTAAAATGTCTATTTCATTCTATTGGGAGGATTAACCTAAAATGAAAAAGTTGGCTTTTCTGAGTTTCTTAGGCGATATACCCGAGGATAACAGCGCGTATGACCAAGAAACCGTTGAATTTATGAATACATTGCAGCAGGCCAGAGAGGAATGGCTGGCTGCGCAAAATTTCTTTAACAGCGTCAATGACCCGGACCTTGTGGACTATGCGATATACGGTGTGGAGGCTGCCCGGCGCAAGTATATGTACCTTATAAAGCAGGCAAAAGTACTGGGCATAAAAATCGATGCCGACGGCCTGGAAGGTTGAGTTCTGCATACAGGCTGTCCGACATATACATAGAATATCGATCGTGGCATACTCCCACGAATAAATTCGTTGGATCCCGGATCAACTTTTACGCAGCAAACCAAGACTTGCTGCAACTGCCTATCGATTATCAAAGTGCTGTGACTATAATAGCACATTTGAATGAAAGAAGGCCGATCGTAAGGAGGCTCTTGTTGTGTGGTGGTTTAATTTATTGGCCATAGATATACCATTCAGTACTATACTGGCTTTTGCAGGAGGGCTGGTGCTGCTTTATTTGGTGGGCTGGCTGTTGCTGGTGCCGCTCAAGATAGTATGGCGTCTCATATACAATGGCATAATAGGCGGTGTTGTATTGTGGCTGCTTAATCTGATAGGCGGCTATTTCGGTTTTACACTGGCCATCAATCCCTTGACTGCCCTCATAGTTGGCTTTTTAGGCGTACCCGGCGTTATACTTTTGGTGATATTGAAGTTTATATTGCCTTGAGACTAATCGTTACCGAGCTAACCAATTTCCGAACCGCAAATTGCCGAAAAAGCTGTGGATTTTATTCCGCTTATGTTGTATAATGTTTGCAATGATTGCTTTTTAAGCACATAGGGGGTATAAAACATTATGGAAGAATTAAGACGGCAGTTTGGCAATCCTGGAGAGGACTATAGGAGCGCACCGTTCTGGGCATGGAATGACAGGCTAAGCCCTGAGGAAGTGGCCTGGCAGATCAGGAACATGAAACAGGCCGGCATGGGCGGCTTTTTCATGCACTCGCGCGAGGGGCTGGAGACGCCTTTTATGGGTGAGGAGTGGATGGAATGCGTGAAGGCGGCGGTAGATACGGCCAAAGAGGTGGGCATGAATGCTTGGCTGTACGACGAGGACCGTTGGCCGTCGGGCTTTGGCGGCAGCATGGTGGCAGCTGAGATAGGCGATGAAGGAAGGGCCAAGTTGCTCACGATGGTAGAATTGGAGCCCGGCCAAAAAGTCGAGGGTGTTTTATCAGCTTTCTATATACAAATGGATGATAAAAAGATAGCATCGCTGGCTCAATTGAATTCGGGCGATACTGTAGCGCCCGACAGACGCGCTGTAGGCTTCAGGCGTGAGATATGCGCCAAGAGCGATTGGTTCAACGGCGATGCCTATGCTGATAATCTGAATCCTAAAAGCGTGCGCACTTTTATAGAGTCGGTTTATCAACCGTATTATGAACGATTCGGTCAGGAATTCGGCAAAACGATACCCGGCATATTTACCGATGAGCCTAACATTTTTTCCGGTCACAATCCTGGCATGAGAGGCATACCGTGGACCGATGCATTCCCGCGATATTTTGAGCAGAAACGCGGCTATGATATATTACAATTCTTACCGTACATATTCTTTGACGGTGATAAATCCACAGAAGTCAGACACGATTATTGGCGTACAGTATCGGAATTGTTCGTAGAGGCATACTCCAAGCAAATTGGCCAATGGTGCGATGAACATGGTTTGAGGTTCACCGGCCATTACCTTTATGAAAACGACTTTGCGCAATGCATAAGGAGCGGCGGCAGCGTCATGCCGCATTATCAATATGAACACCAGCCCGGCATAGATATATTGACCGAGTCCATAAGCGAAACGCTGACAGTGAAACAATGCAGCAGCATGGCCAATCAATTCGGCCGCAGCCGCGTGGTGTCAGAGCTTTACGGCTGCACCGGCTGGGACTTTACTTTTGAAGGCCAGAAATGGGTAGGCGACTGGCAGTATGCGCTGGGCGTCAATATGCGATGTCAGCATCTGGCGCTTTATTCGCTGCGCGGCTGCCGCAAACGCGACTATCCTGGGTCATACAATTACAATAATACATGGTGGAAATATAACAAGGTAACCGAGGACTATTTTGCGCGCTTGTCGCTTATGCTCTCATCGGGTCAAGTCAAGCGCGACATATTGGTGGTGCACCCCATAGAAAGCGCATGGTGCTGCTTCACTGGGGAGAATGACAGCGAAGTGGATGAGATGGGGCGTTCTTTCCAAAAGCTATGCGATGGCATTTTGGCTATGCACCGCGATTTTGATCTTGGAGATGAATCCGTTATAGAGGATTATGGGCGCGTAGACGACGCTTCCTTTATAGTAAATAAAGCGGCATACAAGGCTGTTATTCTGCCGCCCATGATTACCATAAGGCGCAGTACAGCGGATTTATTGAAGGCTTTTATGGATAAGGGCGGCAAGGTGGTAGCTGTAAAGCCATGTCCCACCATGGTGGATGCCCGCCCCGACCAAGGGCTGGCCGAGGTATTTGCACATGAGAATATAATAGTCGTCGATGATGAACCGTGCCGGATAGAAAGAGCATTGGACGGCATATTACCGCGCACTATAAGTATAGACGATAAAGCCGGACAACAAGACGAGGCCTTCATATATATGGAGCGCTGTGCGGATAACGATCACATATTCTTTATAGTAAATACCGACCGCAATAATACCCATAAAGTGCGCATCTGGCTAAAGGGCATAGGGCATATAGAACAATGGGAGGCATTGACCGGTGATATCAGACCGGTAGCCGCCGATGTCAAAGATGGCTATATGGTGTTTGACGCCGAATTCGGTCCGGCGGCATCCATGCTGTATGTGGTGGATGAGAGCCGTCAACCGGCCGATATAGCATACGAGCCGGTTAAAGAGATAGATGCGAGGTATATAGGGCCGGTATGCGACTTTGCCCGTACCGATCCGAATGCGCTTACATTGGATCATTGCCAGTACCGCTTTGACGGCGAGGACTGGTCGCCGTTTATGCAGGTATGGCAGGCCCAGGAGGCCATACGCAAGCGTTTGGGCATGCGTTCTGTAGCCGTCAACGGTCTGGAACAGCGCTGGCGTTGGATTTATACGCCGCATCCGAATGATGGGGCTCATGTGCAGCTGCGCTTTGCATTTGATGTAAATGAGCGGCCGATAGGGCATGTGTATTTCCTGGTGGAAAATGCTGAGGACTTCGACATCACATTTGACGATATGCTCATATCTAATGAGCCGCACGGCTGGTATCTGGATAAAAGTTTCGATAAAATCGAGCTTCCGTTGCTGCTGCCAGGCCGTCATGAAATAGAATTAAGCTGCCGGTACGAGAACCGCATGGAGCTTGAGGATTGCTATATCATAAGTAATTTCGGTGTGGATCCGTTGACCAAAGCCATTATAGCCGAACCCGACAGGCTGCATTTTGGCGACTGGTGCTCGCAGGGTTACCCGAATTACCCGGGCGGCATGGTGTATAAGGAAAGCATAGAGTTGCACATAAAAGACGGGCAACGGGTATATATCGATTTGGGCGAATACAGAGCTACCACGGCGGCTGTATGGGTAAACGGCAATATCGCGGCACATATACCGTGGCGTGCCGCGAATAGCGCCGATATAACTGAATTCCTTCACGACGGCGTAAACGAGATAGGCATAGAGATGATGGGCAGTCCGAGGAATATGATGGGCCCATTGCATCAGAAGAGCGGCAAACGCCCATGGACCGATTCGCGGTCATTCCGTACCATAGGCCATGAATTTACATCCGACGAGGTGTTGGTACCCGAAGGATGCTTTGGGCAGATTAAACTCTCTATAGTACAGTGAGGATATTAAAGGCGTTCCTATTCAAGGAACGCCTCTTTTGTTACTTCAGCCGCCAAATTCTCCAAGCAGCCTATGTCATCAGCCAGTCGCAGTACCGTATAACGCGTGCGTATATACATGGCATTGAGCAGCGTTTGATGCAGTAAGCCGGCATCGACATTTATATGCCCGGCGCTATATGCTGCGCCGGCATCGGCCAAAAGGCGTTTTATTTCTTGCGGATCCGGTACGGATGATCGTAAGGCGTCCCTTATAGCAGTCCACCTCTCGGCTATATAATGCGCACGCTGCTTTTGCTCATCCTCTGACAGCCATACGCTTGAGCTCTCGGCTATGACCTCATCAGCCAATTGGCCGAATGCGTCGGCTACGCGTTGGCGCCGCACGCTTGGGCTTACCGGCGTGTATGCATCGGCCATGGCTTTTATCTGTGTCTCGTCCATGTCCGTCAGTTTTTTGTAGACCGAGGCTATCACAGGGGTGGCTATGCCTACCTTTGCGCCGTGGTATGCCTGCCGGAAACCTTTTTGAGCAAACAGCATCTCCCAGTAGTGCGCCATATGATGTTCGCTGCCCGAAGCCGGCCGCGAATTGCCCACCAGCATCATGGCTATGCCCGATAGTATGAGGCCTTCCATCAGAGCCTTTATGGCGTCGGGCTTGCGTTGGCGTATGCCGGCTGGATCGGATAAGCACTTTTGCACCGCGGAGCTCATCATATCAAAGGATGTCTGGCACAGGTACTCATCGTCTAGCACATGCCCGAGTTTCCAGTCCGAAAGAGCGGTCAGCTTGCCGACCATATCGCCGAAGCCTGCCGCTATCATAGGAGAAGGTGCGTTGCACAGCACATCCGTATCGGCTATTATGGCTGTCGGATATGTGCCGGGTACCGTGCGCTTGAAACCGTCCATGAGCAGCGGCACCACAGTGGAAGCATAGCCGTCTACCGACGGCGCAGTCGGTATGCTTATATACGGTATGCCGGTGCGCGAGCTCACAAAGCGTACCAGGTCGTTTATAGTGCCGGAACCTACGGCCAATAAGAAAGCCGTATCCGGCTTCAATGCCACCATTATGCGTACTATGGAGCGCTCATCTGTGGCTATGGCATCGGCCGGCTCCCACGGAGAGGAGATGCCGGCCTGCGCTGCCGATGTTTCATCAGCATCGTACCCGATACTCGGCCGCTTTAACATGCATATATCTGCATTAAAACCATGATTTATTAACGCCTCATATACCCTTGCCCCTGCGACTTTATATGTATTATCATCAGCTACCAAAAGCGCATTGCCGCTTGCAAACAGCTTGCGGCATACATCGGGTAAGTGATTTATAGCGCCGCTTTCCACTTCCATATGCTTTATAAGGACCTCGTGCCTGTGCCCGCAGTCGCATTCTATGCTCCTGCCGGCCAGATCTGATATATTGTACATTTTATAACACCTCGTTCATTCTGTTTTTAATATTATATCACGATATCAGAAACAGGGTATAATCCGCAAATCTTACCGAACGACAAGGCTAGTACACTGTCTGACTTTGAACGAAAAATAGGTACAGCGCAAATAGCTCCATAAAACACGAATGAAGAGAGAAAACTGAAAGTGAGCAATATCAACACTTAGCGGGGGCAAAAAAAGTTTTTGGGATGAAAAATAAAGCTGGACTTCCCAAAAGGGTTGTGTTACTATAGACTTGGAAGGGTAGGTGAGAGCCAAGTCTATGGATGATACTATCAGGGTGTTTTCCGGCAGGACATTCAGTCCTGAAGATATTGAGACAATAATATGGGTGACCAGGACATATCCGAAACTTTCCAGGACGGAGATAGCCTCAACGGTTTGTGAGCTGATCGGCTGGGTTACGCCTGCCGGGAAGCCGAAGAAACCGCAGTGTGCTGCGTATCTGAACATATTAGAAGCAAATGGGTTGATTAAACTGCCGATCAGCAAAGCGGTTAAGAGATCAGGTGGAAACTCAGAATCAGCGCCGAGGACTGCAAACAGCACACATCCGGCAGATATAACGGAATGTGGGGCCATTACGTTGGAACTGGCTGATGATGCGAACAAACGCCGTCGCTGGCGCGAATACATAAGCGAGTATCACACAATTGGCTATAAACATGCATATGGGGCGCAATTACAATACTTCATAACATCTGATGGAGTAGATCTGGGGTGCTTACAGTTTTCCTCAGCAGCATGGGCACTGCAAAAACGCGACGAATGGATTGGGTGGAGCGTGGAAGACCGAAAAGCCAGACTGAACCTGGTGGTGAACAATTCACGCTTCCTCCTGCTGCCCTGGGTACATATAAGGAACCTATCAAGTCGCGCACTCTCGGCAGCTGCACATAGGATATGTGAGGATTGGCTGGAAGCATACTGCTATGCTCCTGTGCTTTTAGAGACTTTTGTAGACACTGCGTTTTATCACGGCACCAGTTATCGCGCAGCCAACTGGGTTTACCTTGGCGAGACCCAGGGACGGGGGCGGATGGACAGGTACCATGAACAGGGGCTGTCGCGGAAAGCCATATTAATGTATCCTCTGCGGAAGGACTTTCGAGCTGTACTCAAAGGGGAGAAACCTTGTAGGATGGTAAACGCAGATGAGTAACAAACGCAGGCTCGAAAAACAAAAAGAGCGCGACATCGAGCTTTTTGACGATATCCTCTCTGGCAAGGTCAAGTTGGCATGCTACATAGGAAAGCCTCAAAAACGCCCTCTGCCGAATAAAATCGCCTCCGAGGGGACGGATGAGCAGCAGCAAATGCTGGGTCAACTGGCGCGCGTCTATCGTATAATCTTCCCCGGCTTGATATGGAAGCTCAGCGAAGTGAATGACCCCCGAAGCCTCAGAAATCAAGACCACTCATTGCTTGTTCTTCTGCTTCACGTGATATTAATGTTTGCGTTTCATGTAGAATCCCGACGAGCAGCGAACGAAGTACTCGCAGGGATGGGTGCAATAGGGATCTTGCAGGCAGTCTTCCCCGAAATGAAGACCATGCCTCATGCGGATACCGTAGCCAATATGCTTGAGAATATCAATGCAGAAGAAATCCAGGATGCATATACAAAGATGCTCAAGGAGTATATCAACAGTCCCGGGTTTCGGGACAAGTACGCAGACGGGCCGCTCTTGGTGGTTGTTGACGGATCGCAGAGTTTTGTCCGTGATTACAGATGGGATAAACATGCTCTCTGTCGCCACGTTGGTGAGCAAAAGAAAGAGCAATTCTACACAAGTTACCTCAATGCCGTCCTTGTTCTCAAAAACGGAGCCGTACTGCCTGTGTACACGGAAGTGATTGAGAACGACGGAGAGGTCGACGGGGACAAGAAACAAGATTGCGAAACGGCGGCATTCTACCGCATGGCGGGGAAACTTCACAGAATCTTTGGCAGTGGAGGGCTGACACTTGTTGCCGATGGGCTGTATGCAGGCGGTCCTGTTATTTCCATATGCAACAAATATCATTGGGGGTATATGTTAAGTTTGAAGGACGGCGATATGTCATCGGTTTGGGACGATGCAGAGGGCTTGATGAAGGCCGAACTGTCAAACCTGCTGGAAGTGCAGTGGGGAGAGCGCGTTCAATCAATCCGATGGGCGAATGGCATTGAGTACACATACGGAAACAACCACACCAGGCGATGAAGGCTTACCACTATCTTATGAAGTTTGCCCATTTCTTCAACACCCTGGTTGCCTACAGCGGGTTAATTGTCGATTACACTAAGAAAAAGGGGTGGCGTGGGCTTATCCGAAGTTTCAAAGCCGCTCTATACAACGGCAGGATCGATGTATCTCGAATTCGTGCAATGGCAGAAAAGAAAACAAACCGATGGAAAATGGTGACCGAGAATATATTCCAAGTTACGGCCAGCCCATAATATAGGCTCAATGGTCGGATAATACAGTTGTATTAATAGTAATGGCGCTGTCATGAGCAACAATGATGGCGCCTGTTTGCCATGCTTTTTTTTTAGCGATGGTCAAGTCTATCGGTAGCGGTTTTTGCAGACAATTATGAATGCAATACCAAAAAAACGTGTCTTCTGGAGATTTATGATTACGGATATGATATCCATTAACAAATATTACTATCTATGAGTTTTCACTCTTCAGCTTTGTCCATAAAAAATAAAAGTTGACAAATCAACTTTGAATGAGATAAACTTTAGGATAAGAAAGACGGGCGCCAAGAGAGCTTGACGTTCCGGCGAGCAGGTTGAGCCACTGGGTGTCAGCGGCAAAAATTGGCGCGATGGACACGGGAGCAGGGCCTCAACCTATATTGACAATTTTAATTAGAAAGCAGGTACGAGATATGGTAAAAAGGAAAAGACAACTATTAATGGCCTGGACGATGACGCTGATGATGATTATAAACGTGTTTTTGCCGTCTATTGGAGCGTATGCCGCGGATATCGACGCCTCGGTGCTTACGAACTTCACAGCGACAATCACGCAGGATGGAGCAACCATCCCCGAGGGAGGCACCATAACGAGCACCAAGCCGATCCGGGTGTATATCTCTTTTGGCGTGCCGGTTGAGGGCGACGATCCAACACCTGCGAACCCGGTACAAAAAGGTGACACGGTGACATTCGACCTGAGCGACGCGTTCAAACTGCTTCCGGGAGACACGATTGAATTAAAAATGGGAACGCTGGTGGTAGGCCATGCGGCTTTTACGACGGACCCCGATACAAATATAGTGTCTGCCACGGTCACGTTTGACGGCGATGATTCGGTTTTCGATGGAACATCCAATACCGTAACGTGTGAATTCGGCGCTAATTTTGAATATGACAGCAGCGGCGCCAATGGCAGCACGGGGGATCATATTGTAACAATACTGGAAAAAGAATATAAGGTGAACGTCCCTGCTTTGCCGATTGAGTACGCTGTTACAAAAACTGGTACGGCGAACCTGGCCGACCAGAGCATTACATGGACGGTCAATGTCAGCGCGACGCAGGGCGGAGCGGCCGTTGACTTAGCCGGCTATCAGTTTTTTGACGATTTGCAGAATGTGGGTACATATATTACATCGTCATTTCAGGTGGACGGCGCGGATGCGTCCCCTGATACAGCGGACAATGCTCTTCGTTATGTCTTCCCATCCGGCTCAACCAGCCCCAAGACAATAACATTCAAGACAAAAATATCCGATAGTGCGTATTATGCCACTTCCGAGCAAACGGTGAACAACAAAGCCCAGCTTCTAAACAGTGAATCAACAGTGGTGGACGAGGGGCAATTCGAGGTCAAATTTACGCCTAAATGGATTGAAAAAACAGGTGCGTCAAGCGATGCCGGCAGCACCGGCGACTACGACCCGACAAACCGCACAATTACCTGGACGATCACGGCCAACCACATGGGGGCAACGTTGAATAATGTCGTCATAACCGATGCATTACCGACTGGCTTGACCCTCGATACCGCCAAATGGCAAGCCTGGACAGGCTCAAACTGGGGTGCCGAGACTTCCATCACGCCCGATGCCTCCGGCAATTATGCCATTGGCGACATCAACTCAATGATTCTGCTTACTATCGTAACCAATGTTCCCGACGACGCATATACGACCGGAACAAAAACGTACACTAATTCGGCCAGTATTCGCTGGGACGGCTTGTCGGGTCCCGGCCTCGGTACGGGCGGCGTTGGTGTGACGATTGGGTATAACGCAATATCAAAATCCGGCGTAGCGGATACTGCGAACCAGAAAATTCACTGGACCGTCAATGTAGATACTAAAGGCCAAAGCATTCCCGATTTGAAGGTATATGATCTTCTTGTTTATGGGAACAGCATCAACCTCGGAGCGGTTACCGGTATTCCCGACGATATTACTGCCACCGATCTAACGCCGTGCTACGGGCAGAAATATGCCGGAAACTTTTCCGGCTCGGGAACAACAGCGGTGAATGTGATTCCCATTATGCAGGGCACCACTCAGGTTGCCGATTTGCTGGAAATCACGGGCTTGTCTACGACCGTATTGAACACCCTCAGCTTTGACAGTCAGGTCGTAGACCCGAATATATTCGCCGGCAACAAAACGTCTACCGTACGGAACACGGCGACGCTGTTCAGCGCCAACGCAAAGCTAAATGTCGCGACCGGAAATGTGAATTATACGAACAGAATGTTGCTTAAGGGGATGTTAAAGCGGGAAGCGATGTCTGATCCGGCGTCTGGCGTAAACTCCGGCCTTACGAGTAATGCGCTGGAGGGCTTCGACTATCAGGACAAGTCGGTTATTTTCCGGCTCAACGTCAATGCGGACGGCATCAATTTGACCAATGCGACAAACGCAGTGGGACAAGCGCTGGGAACGGCAACCCTTACCGACACACTGCCGAATGGATGGGAGTTTGCCGACATCGTTTCAGGATCAAAGTACCTGATTTTTGAAGGAACCGGCCAATCCAACGGAACCGTTCTGGCAACAGATACCACGCCCGATACGGTTACAGATCTTACAACAGGCTTCATCGGAGGAACCGCGACCTTTACGTTCACGTCGCTTAACAAACCTTATGTGATTCTGGTCAAGGCAAGGCCCACCAGCGAAACCGCAGCGCAGTATTTCTCCGTTAATCAAACGAAAACGGAACGCAACAATGTGACTTTGAATACCGAAAACTGGACTACCGGCGTAAGCAGCTACCAGGACGTAACCATTGTCAGCCAAATTCTGGCTAAAGACACCACGCAACCAAAAGCGGGTGAATTACGTTGGACGGTAGATTACAAGCCCTACGACCTTGCGCATACGGGTGCAAGGATAGAGGATACGTTGCCGCTAGGCATTGATCTGCGTACAGATTCAAGTGGCGCTTTGCTGCTCGCGGGAAATATTACGGCCAACGAGATGACACTCAACGCCAATGGGAGCTATACGGTAGGGAACCCTATTACGTTGGAGCTGGGGACAAACGTGAGCTATGATAACGCGACGCGGACACTGGGCTTTGCTATTCCCGACAGCACAAAGGCTTATCGCTTCAGTTATATCACTGATATCACGGGCGAGCCGGGAACTGTTACGAACAAAGTGTCTCTGCTGGGGAGTGACACGGAGCAGGAAGAAACGTCCAAACCGTACATTATTACAGCTTCGGATGGCAGCGCCAGCCTGCAGAGGAATGGATGGATCAGAATTACGAAAACTGATGGAGCAGGTGCACCCCTTGCTGGTGCTGAATTCACGCTATACGCGATGGATGGCACTACTGTCATCAAAAAAGGTGTCACCGGCAGCGACGGTACCCTTCGGCTTAAAGTTATCCCCGATGGTGAATATCTCCTTCAGGAAACAGCGGCACCTGCCGGATATACCTTGGAAAGCGTGACCCGTGACGGTGCCGATACCGCAAAGAAGTTTAATTTTACGGTAACCTTCGACGGTGCATCCGGTACCTATAATTACACGGGAAATGGTGTGCCGGCTGGAACGATTAAGAGCGGTGGTACCATTTCCCTAGCCCATGGTCAGAGCATTACCATCGTGGGCTTACCGAAGGATGCAACATATACGGTGGTTGAAGCGGACTACTCCGGCGACGGGTACACTACTACCAGCACAGACGCGACCGGCAGCATCGTGGCCGATACTACGCAAACAGCATATTTCACCAACACGAGAACAGTCGGGGATCTGACCATCAGCAAAACGGTGGGAGGCAACGCCGCAGATACCAGGAAAAAATTTGACTTTACTCTTACGCTGGACGGCAGCGGTGCATCCGGTACCTATAGTTACACGGGAAATGGTGTGCCGGATGGAATGATCAGGAGCGGGGATACCATTTCCCTCGCCCATGGTCAGAGCATTACCATCACTGGCTTACCGACAGGTATAACATATACGGTGACTGAAAAGGACTACTCCGGCGACGGGTACACGAAGACCAGCACAGGCGCGACCGGAAGCATGTGACGGTGCCGATACCGCAAAGAAGTTTAATTTTACGGTAACCTTCGACGGTGCATCCGGTACCTATAATTACACGGGAAATGGTGTGCCGGCTGGAATTATTAAGAGCGGGGATACCATTTCCCTAGCCCATGGTCAGAGCATTACCATCACTGGCCTACCCGCCGGCACGGCGTATCAGGTGATCGAGGAAAATCCTTCAGCGCAGGGTTATTCTGTTGAAAGCGCAGGAAGCTCCGGAGTTATTTCGTCTGGATATGATGAGACGGCCGCCTTTACCAACACAAAGCTACCGGCTTCTGTGGGCAGCCTTACCATCAGCAAAACGGTCACGGGCCAGGGCGCGGATCTCGCCAAAAAATTCAAATTCACCGTCACTTTTACCGATGCGCCGGACGCTTACCCCTATACAGGCTCGTCGGCCGGAACTCTCCGCAGCGGCGGATCCATCTTGTTGGCAGACGGAGAGAGTATCACGATCACCGGCTTGCCGGAGGGCGCGCAATACACCGTGACGGAAGCCGATTATACCAAAGAGGGGTATACCTCCTCAAGCACAGGGGCTAGCGGCATCATCCATGCTGATGCTTTACAGACCGCATCGTTTACGAACAAACGGAATAGTGTTCCGGTCAAACCCGGAACACCTGAAAATCCCTCTGATAACACTGACGATGGGGGTGCCCCGCAGGGGCCTGCGGATACAGGAGAAAACGGCATGCCTGACACGGGCGATAACCAGACAGGCAGACTTGCAATGTTCGGATTGCTTTGCTTCTCCGTAGCGCTTGTGGTTCTTTCCTTCGCCGATTTCACCCTGCGCAGGAAATACTCCAGACAGAGAAACAGTAAATAATCAGAAAGAGAACCGGCGGCGGGAAGCATAAAATCCTGCCGCCTTTTTTTCGGATAGAAAGGATAACGTAATGAAACACTCTGGGGAAGCGCTCCCGCGTCGGATACTGCATATTTTGATGATACTATGCGTGTTGGGCATTCTGGGCTCCGCTTTCATCCTATTTTCAAACAGTCGGGAGTATGCCAGGGGTGATGCCTCCTATCAGCAAGTTCGCCTGATCCGGGAATCACCGGAAACTGTCGGTGAAGCATCATCAGAAGAAAAGCAAGAGGAACAGGCAAAGGGAGTCGACTTCGCGTCTCTTGAAAAAATCAATCCGGACGTAGTGGGATGGCTTACCGCTGAAGATACGGCAATCGATTATCCCGTGGTACAGGGAAAAGACAACGATTTCTATCTTCGCCATCTGTTCACCGGTGAGCGTAACAAGCTGGGTTCTATATTTATGGATTATCGTAATAACAGCGATTTTTCAGATAAAAACACGGTTATATACGGACATAACATGAAAGATGGTTCCATGTTTTCCTCCTTGACAAAGTACAAGGATCAACGTTATTACGACAACTTCTCGACCATGCTGCTTTATACCCCTGCCGGTGACTTTACGATTGAGCTGTTCGCCGGAATTGTTGTTGATGGCAATTATGAATCTGTCAGATTTGATTTCAAGGATGATCATGATTTTCAAAGCTATGTTGATTCGCTCAAAAAAGAGTCAACGTTTAAATCCGACACGATTGTTAAGGCTGATGACAGGATCGTCACTTTGTGTACCTGCTCCTATGAATTCAACAACGCAAGATATGCGTTATATGGAAAATTGACGCTGATCCGGCAATCAGCAAAAAATGAAACCCCTTAAAGTGCTGTAAAGCGACAAAGCTGCATTCCTATCCCAATCAGACCGCCTTACCGTTCTCTTTTGACATTTCGCTGATCGCCATTTTATTTTCTCAAAGTTTCTCTTCTTCGAGTTAAACCTGCCAATTTTTATTGTATTACATCAAATCATCAAATGGCGAAATGAGACTATCCAGAAATTTTCTGTTATTGCCAAGCAAAAAGTACACAAAACAAACATTTTACATTAAGGTAGCGCCTATACAATGAATTTTTAAGATGATATCATATAAATAACATGAGGTCACTAATTAATGTCAAAGCTAAGTATTATTATTGACTGTTTTATTTTAACATAAATCTTCTTAACTTTATGTACATTAAGTATTTGTGTACCTCAAAAAATCATTAGGGAGGAATTAGCGTGAAAAGGTTTTTTACAGTTGTTTTGTCGGTTTTACTGGTTGGTTCACTGCTTGTTGCCTGCAGTAGTTCAAATTCAGGCACATCAAATTCGGGTACATCAAATTCAGCTTCTTCAAGTTCGACAGAACCGGTGGAATTAACTATGATGTACAATGGTACTGCAACAGATCCTACGCTTGGTCTCGTAGAGGGAGTTGTATCGGATTTTAATGAAAATAATACAGTAAACGCGAAACTTACGCTTCAGGCTTATGAAAATGAGCAGTACAAAACGAAATTGACAACTTTAATGGCGGCCAACAGCGTTCCCGATATCTTTTTTACCTGGGAACTGGATTATCTGAGGCCTTTTGTTGAAGCTGGCAAGGTATATGAAATTGGTAAATTACTAGATGCAGATCCGACTTGGAAAGATAGCTTCCAAAGTGGGGTATTCGATCCGGTGACATATAACGACAAAGTATATGCGGTGCCACATGCAAAATCAATATGCGTTATGTTTTACAATAAGAAAATCTTTAAAGATAATAATTTGTCAATTCCCACTACTTATGAAGAATTTCTTAATACGTGCCAAACACTGAAAGACAAAGGAATTACGCCTATAGCCATGGCGGCGCCTGATGCCTGGATTCCTGCACAGCTTGTACAGCAGATTGCCGACGGCATCGGTGGGATGAAGATTTATAACGGCTTGCTTGATGGCAGCGTAAAATGGAATGATCCGGCTTATATTGAAGCAGGAAAAGAAGTCCAGGATATGGTAAACAAAGGCTATTTCCCAGATGGATTCCTTGGGATGAAAAGTGCTAACAGCACTCAATTGTTTAAAGATGGCGAAACAGCGATGTATTTTATGGGCTGTTGGGATATCGCCACAGTTACAGATAAATCCACGAGTTCCATTGTGGATGATGTAGGTGCTTTTGCTTTGCCGGCGAAAAACCCACAAAACAATAATATCCTGGTTGGCTCGATAGATCAAAGCCTTGCAATTAGTGCGAATTCAAAAAATCCGGAAGCTGCCGCTGCTTTTATAAAGCTTTTTGGTTCTCAGAAATATCAGGAAGAATTCTTATATAAAACAGGGCGACTTCCAACCACAAAGATAGATATAGACAAAACAAAGGTATCATCTGTTACAGCGGATGTGCTGGATATTTCAAGCAAGGTTGTAGGGTTAACGCCATGGCTTGACAGGGCATTCGGTGCAGGTGAAGGGGTCGAGTTCAATAACAAGTGTCAAGCTATTGTCGGAGGTAAGGATCCGGCGAGTGAATTCAATGCGCTTCAGAAGTTTGCGGAAACAAATAGCGATAAATGAGATAATTGATTAAGAAGAACGGGTATGTCGAAAGTATCCGGTGTATATTTAGCTGACATACCCGTTTTATAAGGAGTGTTTACTGATGAACAAGGTCATGGAGAATAAAAAATACATTTTATTGTTTGTTTTACCAGCCTTTTTGATATATTTGTGCTTTTCGCTGATTCCAATAATTTACAATTTTATTATCAGCATGTATTCGACGGATTTGATGAGTCCTGGCATTTTTGTGGGATTGAAAAATTATATAAGTCTTTTTACTCAGGATGATATATTTTGGCAGGCATTAGGCAACAATATGCTTATGGTTATAGGTTCACTCATTGCACATATGCCGCTGGCCTTATTGTTTGCTAATATATTATTTAATAAAATAAAAGGAAGCCGTTTCTTCCAAACGGTATTTTTCCTCCCGAACGTCATTTCTGGGGTTGCAGTCGGCCTTATGTGGTCGTTTATGTATAATTCTCAATTCGGGTTGGTCAATGAATTTCTCTCGTTAATCGGATTAGGCCGTTTCTCGCAGGATTGGCTAGCTAATCCAAAAACTGCTATATTTGCTATTATCATAGTTGTAATGTGGCAATATGTGGGCTATCATATGATCATCCAGCTTGCAGCCATGAAAAACATACCAAGTTCTCTATATGAGGCTGCAGAAATCGATGGAGCATCCAAATGGAAGCAGTTTACAAATATTACTTTGCCGTTGATTAAAAATGTCCTGCGCATTGATGCAGTACTGATCATAACTGGTTCTCTAAAGTATTACGATTTAGTCGCAGTTATGACAGGTGGCGGGCCAAACCATGCAACTGAGCTTATGTCGTCATATATGTATTATCGGGGATTCCGCACATTGAAATACGGCTATGCATCGGCGATCGGCGTGATATTGTTGGCTTTGTGTGTGCTTTCTCTTGTAATATCAAACATCGCGTTTAAATCCGAAGATATACAGTATTGAGTATTAAAAGACTGCGAAATGGAGACATAGCATCTTGGCTTGAACCGACTGCATAGTTAATGTAGAATATTATCGTAGGAGTGATTGAATCTTATGACTGTGAAAATAAAAAACAAGGCATCGCTTATTTTGGAATATACTGTTATGATCGCCTTTACAATATTATGCTTGTATCCTATTGTATGGCTTTTTATTAATTCTTTTAAGACTAACAAGGAATTGTTTGCTGACCCATGGGGTCTGCCTAACACACTTTCTTTGCAGAATTATGTCGATGCATTTGTAAAGGGAAAGATAGGTACTTATTTTTTTAATTCTGTCTTCATCGCAGTTTGCGTTTTAATTTTTGGTATATTATTGAGCAGTATGGCTGCATATGCTATATCGCGTATGAAATGGAAGCTATCTAAGGTAACACTGAACATTTTCTTGCTTGGGTTGATGATTCCGATTTATGCAAGCATTGTTCCACTGTTTTCTATATTTAATGCTTTGAAGATTTTAAACACACCTTGGGCTGTTATTATCGCTCAGGTTGCAGGAAGCTTTCCTATGGCTATGTTTATACTTACAGGTTTCTTCACTACTATTCCGAATGATATGGAAGAGGCGGCGGTAATTGACGGTTGTGGAATCCTGCGTATATTCTTTAACATAATAATGCCAATATCGAAATCATCTATTGTTACAGTGGCTGTTATTATATTTCTTGCTACTTGGAATGACTTATTGCTGCCACAGATTCTACTTTCTGATCCAGCAAAAATGACTCTGCCGGTCGGCTTGATGGCGTTTCAGGGACAGTATACAACAAACTATGTTGGCATGATTGCCGCAGTAATTGTAACTATTATACCTACAATAATTGTTTATATATTCCTTCATAACAATATAATGGAAGGCATGGTTGCTGGAGCAGTTAAAGGATGATTCCACCATGGGGAGGAAGTGATTGCATGAAATTGCTTATTGCCGATGATGAATATTTTATCCGGCAAGGTTTGGCTACTTTAGATTGGGCTTCTTTAGGTATAGATGAGGTGTTGACCGCTGAAGACGGTTTAAGCGCAAAACAAATTTTGTCGGTCCAAAATATAGATATTGTTATAACCGATATTAAGATGCCTGGTTTGAGCGGCTTAGAGATTTCTGATTATATAAAGCATAATAATCTTAATACGAAGGTAATAATTCTTTCGGGATTCAGCGATTTCGAATACGCAAGACATGCAATTACTGCAAATGTTTTTTCTTATCTTCTAAAGCCGATTAATCTGGATGAACTCATGGATGTAACCAGGAAAGCTATAGAAGAGATAGAATATGAGAGGCAAAAGGAGGAAATAATCAGCCGATATGAAATAGTCAAGGGCTCTATGAACAATACTGAAAGGATAATAAACAGTTTTTATTATTGTAGTAAGAGCGTAATCGAAATTTTGAAATTTATTGCAGAGAATTATAATTGTCAGATATCGCTTAATTCGTTGTCAGCTAAGTATCATTTTAATCCGGTTTATCTTTCGCACCTGATAAAAAAAGAAACAGGATATTCATTTAGTGATATTCTGCTTTCTATTCGGCTGATAAATGCAGCAAAACTGATCTGGCATACCAAAGAGAAAATCGGTATAATTTGTGAGCAGGTGGGTTTTAAAGACCAAAGATATTTCAGCCAGGTTTTTAAAAAAGTTTTTAATATGACGCCGCATGAGTACAGAAGGATTAAACAAGAACCGAAAGAGTATAGTATAGTGCAGATGATTGAGACTTTAAATTCCAATAAATTAATGAAAGAAGAATGATTGTATGGACAAAAAAATTGATTTCAAGGACTTAACGATGGGTGTTTGCTATTATCCGGAGCAATGGGGGCAATCGTTCTGGGAAAGCGATTTGGAGCGTATGCTGGATAGCGGCATTCGGGTAATACGCATAGGTGAATTTGCATGGAATAAATTTGAACCTGCTGAAGGTGAGTTTACTTTTGAGTTTTTTGATGAATTTATGAATGTGGCCCGCAAACACGGCATGAAGGTGATATTCGGTACACCGACGGCTACACCGCCGGCATGGGCGTCTGAGAATTATCCAGAAATCCTTAATGCAACTAAAGACGGAATTCTTTATAGGCATGGTTCGAGAAGGCATTATAATTATAATTCACCCAAATATATAGAGCTGACAAAAACCATTGTAGAAAAGCTTGCCCAACACTATGGCCATGATGATGCTGTCATCGGCTGGCAAATAGATAATGAGCTTAATTGCGAGTTGGATGAATTTTACTCTGAGAGCGATACAGTAGCATTTAGAGAGTTTTTGAAAGAAAAATATATAACGATAGATGCCCTTAACGAAGCGTGGGGCACGGTTTTCTGGAACCAGACCTACAACGATTGGAATCAGGTATATGTACCACGCAGAACACCAAACGACTCTCCAAACCCGCATCAGGTTTTAGACTATATCCGATTTATATCGCACAGCCTTTGCCGTTATGCCGGCATACAAAGCAAGATACTGCGGCGGCTCATATCACCTAAGCAATTTATAACTACAAACGGAATATTCGGCAATGTAGATAATCATCGGCTGGTTAAAGAATCCCTTGATTTTATGACATTTGATTCTTATCCTGATTTTGCGTATGCGCTGTCTGCAGATCCTAAGCATTCCGATGACTTAAATGACCGCAAATGGAGCAGACGTCTAACGGAGGTGCGCTCCTTATCTTCCAACTTTGGCGTTATGGAACAGCAAACCGGGGCCATAGGCTGGAATACTCGCATGGAAGCCCCTATGCCGAAGCCAGGTCAAATAACCCTTTGGAGCATGCAGAGCGTAGCTCATGGTGCTGATTATGTTGGCTTTTTCCGATGGAGAACGTCTGTAATGGGTACGGAGATATACTGGCATGGGATTCTTGATTATAATAATAAGGATAACCGCAGGCTAGCCGAGGTTAGGGACATAAGCAACAAATTTGGGAAAATTTCTTCAATAACAGGTGCAAAATATAAAGCAAGTTTTGCTATCGTGAAGGAGTACGACAATATATGGGATGCCAGGTATGACGTGTGGCATAGGCGCGTGGAAGATGAAAGTGAAAAAGGGTGGTTCAATGCTTCACAGCTGGCCCATATTCCGATGGATTATGTTTATATAACGGAGGATGCGACGATTGATACTCTATCCAAATATCCTTTGTTGGTATATCCTCATGCCACGATTTTAAAGAAAGCGACTGCCGACCTGCTCAAAGCGTATGTTGAAAATGGAGGGACGCTTTTGATGGGATGCAGAACCGGCTACAAGGATGAGAGCGGGAAATGCGTTATGAGGCATATGACGGGGTATGCGGCTGATATCTGCGGAGTTGACCTTTCGGAATACACATTTGTAGGACCTGCCGATGACAAAGTAAATGTTCTTTGGGATGATGCGGTGTTGGAAGCTGCGGTATTCAACGATGTACTCAAGCCCATCTGTGATACTGTCGATGTTATCGGTACGTATGATTCCAATTATTATAAAGGACAACCAGGCTTAACCGTTAACAGCATCGGAAAAGGCAAAGCCTATTATTTTGGAGGGGCATTTACGGGAAAAACAGCGGAGATATTTTTAAAAAAGCTAGGAATTGAATCACCGTTTGCGCCGTTCATCGATGCTCCGGCTGAAAGTGAACTGGCTATTCGGGAAAAAGAGGACGAAAAATACATGTTTGTACTCAATTTCACTGATGGGAAAATTGATATCAACTTAAAGCAACCGATGCTTGATATGTTCACTGGCAAGCAAAGTTATGGCGAAGTTGAGCTTGGAGCTTTTGAAACAAAGGTATTCATGCTATAATATAACAATAGAAAGTTTTGCAGTGCAAAAGGGTAGCTATTCGTAATTATATTTAATTGTTTACTCTTTTGCACCGCAAATATTAAAGGATGAAAATAAGTGCTGGTGACATAACATGAAATTAAGGAATAAGCTTATAATATTGTTTACGGTTTTAACAATTGCAATAAGCATTGTTATATCTATTTCTTCCGTAAGATTTGCTTCACACGTAATTACCGACAAGAATGACCGGTATTTCGACGACATATCAAGTCAGGCAACTAATAATATTTCGCGCAACATAAGAGATATAGACCAAATTACATTTAATATTTTGACTAATAGTACGATACAAAAAAATCTCAAGATAGTAAACGCTTTACCCTTGGAAGGCTTAGATAAAACGCTTATTGCTAAGGATATTGAAAATTTCATTTTTAAGTATATGGTGAATAACAATGATATCATTTCTATAAGTATTTTTTCCGATAACGGTATAGAATTTACCATTAATCAGAATGTCCAAGATAAAACCTACCAATTGTTTGAGAAGGATGCCATTTATGAGGCCAACGGGTCTGCTTTATGGGGGCTTAACAAGGATGGTAGCGGGAATTTTTGTATGGCACGTGCTATTTTGGATCTTGTCACGCAAAAGCCGGTCGGATATATGAATCTTGTACTCAAAAGTAGCTATTTCAGCGATATAGTTAAAAACATATCAAGCTCGATTTTGAGCGGGACCTATTTGCTAGATAATAACGGCATCGTTGTTGCTACAAATAGCGCTGATAAAGTCGGTAGCCAGCTGCCGCATTATAAAGAGTTAATAGACGAGCACGGGTCGTCTTTGTACGTATTGGATGGAAGAGAAAATTATGTATACAAAGGAGAACAGCTGAGCAATGGTTGGACTTTGATCAATTTAATACCCCAAAATGAACTTAAAAACGGAACCAAAGCGCTTGTCGAATTAGTATTTCTGACCGATATTGTAACTATAATGCTGGCATTTGGGCTTATTCTATTTTTCATAAAACGTTTTACGGATCCAATAACCCAGCTTTGCAAAAGCATGGAAAATGTTGGGCGGGGGGATTTTGAGGAAAAGTTCGTTGTTGAATCAAATGATGAAATAGGCATGCTTAGCAAAAGTTTTAATAGTATGACTAAAAACATTGATAACTTAATAAAAACGGTCTATAAATTAGAAGTGTCCAGAAAACAGGCTGAGCTTGATTCATTAAAAATGCAAATCAACCCTCATTTCCTTTATAATACCCTTGAAACGATTAACTGGATGGCACGGCTTAAAAATAATATAAATATCACGATAGTAACAACGGCCTTAGGTGAATTCCTTAGAGCCAGCGTGCACCAAAATGATTTCATTACCGTGACAGAGGAAATCAGGAATATAAATAATTATTTGACAATACAGCAATATAGATTCGGCGATAAAATAAAAACCGAAATTTTGGTAGACGATAAATGCTATCATGAATTGATTCCCGGTTTTATTCTTCAGCCACTTGTAGAAAATGCTATTATCCACGGATTGGAGCCAAAAATATCCAGCGGAAACCTTAAAGTTAAGGTTTGCTTAGTAGGGATGGACTTGTTATTTACAGTTCAGGACGATGGCGTCGGAATAAAAGAAGAGAAACTACAGCAAATACGTAAAGATTTAGCTGAATTTAACACAAAAAATTTTATTGGTCTGGGCAACGTAAACAAGCGCATTTATTTAAATTATGGCGAAAATTATAGAATTGATATAACTAGCGAACTTAACAAAGGAACTACCGTAAGCTTTCGAATTCCACGCAAAAAATTGGAATAAGAAGTGAAATCGTCAAATTAAAAAATAACTTTCACTCTTATCTCAGTAAATATTTGAGCGAAAAATATGTACAGCGCAAATTGTTCGTCGAGAGCTAATTGCGCTGTCTGAAAAGGCAGATAAATGGCGCCTTAGCAGGTATAGGAGAAAAATATTTTACTCCATACACATGCCTAAAAATAGCGGGATATTAAATATCACAATATCAAAAACAGTGATGAGGGATGAGTTCAACAAAATACTACCGAACGCCACAATATGCTGTCTTGTTTATGCCTCTGTGTATTGTTAAGATTATAACATATAAAACAGATATCAGGAGGATACTTTTGTGACAGGAAAAGAACGCATATACAGTACTATGAGGCATGAACAGGGCATAGACAAGGTGGCCTGGGTGCCGTTTGCAGGTATATATGCAGGCAAATTGACGGGCCATAGCACTACCGACGTATTGACCGATGAGGATAAATTATATGAATCGCTGGTGAAGGTGAACGAAACCTATAAACCGGACGGCCAGCCGATAATGTTCGACCTTCAGATAGAGGCTGAGATATTGGGCTGCGAACTGATGTGGGCGGATAAAACGCCTCCCTCGGTAAAGACACACCCGCTGGAGTCAAACGACGATATCCCCGATTATATACCGAAGGAATACGACGGCCGGATACCGGTAGCGCTAAATACGCTAAAGAGGCTTAAAAACGGCGCCATAGGCCAAAATACCGCTCTATACGGTCTGATATGCGGGCCTTTCACCCTTGCATCGCACTTGAGGGGCAACGATATATTCATGGATATGATAGACAAACCCGAATATGTCAAAAGGCTTCTCGATTATACCGCCGATGTGGCCCAAGCCATGGCCGGCTATTACATCGATGCCGGCGCTGATGTTGTGGCCGTGGTCGACCCGCTGGTATCGCAGATATCGCCCATCCATTTTGCGGAGTTTTTAAGCGACAGGTTTGCGCGCATATTCTCATTTATAAGGCAAAAGGGCGTATTTTCGTCGTTCTTTGTATGCGGCAATGCCACCAGAAATATAGAGGAGATGTGCAAGACCCGTCCCGACTGTATATCCATAGACGAGAATATAGATATGCCGTCAGCCAAGAAGATAACCGACAGGTACAACATAGTCATAGGCGGCAATATACCGCTCACATCAGTAATGCTGTACGGCTCTCAATATGACAACATGAAATATGTTATCGGTTTGCTCGATGCCATGGACCATCATAACCTTATAATATCGCCCGGATGTGATATGCCATATGATGTGCCACCGGAAAATGTCGTCGGCGTACGCCAGGCAATAGATGATACCGAAGCCGTAAGGGGCATGTTGAAGAATTACAAAATCGGTGCACAGCAGAAGGAAATAGAGATCGAACTGCCCGATTACGATAAGCTCGAAAGGCCGCTCATAGAGGTATTCACCATCGACTCGGCCACATGCGCCGCCTGCGGTTACATGGTAGACGCCGTAAAGGTCGCAAAACAGCATTTCGGCGATAAAATAGACTTTATCGAATATAAGGCCGTTAACAGAGAAAATATATACAGGATACAAAAGATGGGCATAAAGAATCTGCCCTGCATATTCATAAACGGCGAGCTGAAATACTCGTCGATCATACCCGACAGAAAAGAGCTGTTCGAGGAGATAGAAAGGTATCTGGTCAAAAAATGAGCCGAGACGATAGCAAGAAAGTCTATTTAATAACAGGATTTTTAGGTGCCGGTAAAACCACATTGATAAAAAATATCATAGAAGGGCATCCCGACAAGAAAATAGGCGTCATAGTCAACGAATTCGGCAAAGTGGGCGTGGACGGCAGCGTTATAGCCAAGGATGGCTTGGCGGTGCACGAGATAACCAACGGCTCGATATTCTGTTCCTGCCTTCAGGCGACATTTGCTCAAAGCCTGATCGAGTTTTCCGCCTTGCCCGTAGATATATTGCTCATCGAAGGGTCGGGTATGGCCGACCCTTCCAATGTGGATGCCATACTGGAGAGCATCAAGGATAAAACGCATGCGCCGTTGATTTACACGGGTGATATATGCGTGGTGGATGCAGCCAATATAGACAAGCTTGTACAGGTATCCCGACCGGCCGAGAAACAGATAAAATATGCCGATTATATAATAATCAGTAAAGCGGATAAAGTAGACGCAAGCAAAATAGATGCCGTAAAACGGTTGATAGCAGAGCTTAATCCATACGCGGCCATAGAGGTGGCCAGCTTTTCGGCCGTAAGCGGCGATATACTCGATAAGGTACGGGTATTCGGCAAAGAAGGAGCTGAGATCAGACAAAGCTGCAATACGCCGTCCAACAGGCCTTCCATCATCTATATAAAATCCGAAAGCGGCATGGACGAAGAAAGGTTTAAGCGGTTCATGCAATCGATAATAGGCGATGCCTTCAGGGTAAAAGGCTTTTTCAAACTGAGCGGCGACTGGAAACACATAGACGGGACAACCGATGAATTCACCATAAAGCCCATAAACATACAGAGGGAAACATCCGAGTTTGTGATATTCCCCAAAACGGATGAGAACTCGGTGCGGAACATAAAGCAAAAAAGCGCCGAGTTCCTGCACTCGGCCATTTAATAAACGCCCTGCCGGAGAGGCATTATATCTCCGGCCCAAATAGTATGTGACCAGCCTTCTAACCTACTTGTATAAAGCGTTTGGTTATGATAACATTTAGATAACGTTAGGGTAAATGCTTTCATTTTCAAAACTGATGGAAGTCGGGGAAATCTAAAGAAATTCTGAGAATGATGGCGAAAAATAAATCAAAATATCAAGTCAGGAGGAGAGGCATATGGAATACGGATTCATGCAACAAGGCGATTGCCTGATACGCCAGATCTATGGCGAGAAACTTTGTATCCAGCCGTGGGGGGAAAACAGCTTACGCGTCAGGAGTATAAAAGGGGACAAATTTATTGAACAAGATTGGGCGCTCGATTCTGTTCTAGACGATAATGGTGAATACGCGATAAGCATCGGTGAAAAAGAGGCTACTATACAAAATGGCAAGATACGTGCTGTGATTCGCTTTGATGGCTTAATAACATTTTATAACCAAAAGGGCAGAGTGCTCTTACAAGAGTACATAAGAAACAGAAACGATTTCAGCAGATACTGTAGCCCGCTCAACATATCCGCCAGAGAATGGAGACCGCGTTTGGGAGGAGATGAGTATTCACTAACCGTTCGATTTGAATCTGATCCTAATGAAAGGTTATTCGGCATGGGACAATATCAACACGGATTTTTGAATCAAAAATATTGCCGCTTGATGCTTGAGCAAAGGAATACCCAAGTTTCTATTCCCTTTGTATTATCCAGCCTCGGGTACGGTTTTTTCTGGAACAATCCAGCTATTGGATGGGCCTCTTTCGATAAAAACGTTACAGAATGGCATGTAATATCCACAAAACAAATGGATTATTGGATAACAGCCGGTGATACCCCTGCTGAAATAGAAGAACAATTTGCGGATGTAGTGGGTAAACCGCCGATGATGCCTGATTTCGCCATGGGTTTTTGGCAGTCAAAATTACGCTATCAGACACAGGATGAGCTTTTGAACGTAGCTAGAGAATATAAACGCCGCGGGTTACCTATATCTGTGATAGTGGTGGATTTCTTTCATTGGACTAATCACGGCGATTGGAAGTTCGATCCGGAATACTGGCCGGATCCCGAAGGTATGATCCGCGAGCTGAGGAGCATGGGCATAGAGCTCATGGTGTCTATATGGCCTACAGTAGCTAAGAACAGTGAGAACTACGATGAGATGCTTAAAAATGATTATCTCGTAAAAAATGATATGGGTATTACAACACATATGGAATTTATGGGCAATACAGTATTTTTTGATGCTACCAATCCTGGTGCTAGGGAATTTATATGGAGCAAAGTAAAGCAAAATTATTATGACAAGGGAATTAGAGTATTCTGGTTGGACGAAGCAGAACCGGAATATGGAGTGTACGATTTTCCACTTTACAGATATTACATAGGACCGGTTCTTCAAAACAGCAATATCTATCCTCGCTATTATGCAAAGGCATTTTATGATGGCATGACAACAGCAGGTCAAGATAAAGTGATAAATCTAGTGCGCTGTGCTTGGGCGGGGAGCCAGAAATATGGTGCTTTAGTTTGGTCCGGCGATGTTGATTCCAGCTTTAGAGGCTTGCGGGAGCAGTTTACGGCTGGGCTCAATATGGGATTAGCGGGAATCTCATGGTGGACTACCGATATAGGAGGGTTTTTAAGGGGCGATATAAATGATCCTCATTTCCATGAATGCTTGATACGGTGGTTCCAATACGGCGCGTTTTGTCCGGCATTTAGAATGCATGGTGAACGCTTACCTTATAAAAAACCTATAGGCACCAGCGGTGGCGGTTTGTTTTTCTCTGGAGCAGATAATGAGGTTTGGAGTTTTGGAGAGGAAACCTATGAAATACTTAAGAAGTATATGTTTCTTAGAGAAGAGCTTCGTCCATATATAAAAAGCTTGATGAAAGAAGCCCATGAAAAAGGAACGCCAGTTATCCGCCCATTGTTTTATGATTACCCGGAAGATCAGCATAGCTGGGAAGTAGAAGATCAACAGCTTTTTGGCCCAGATGTGTTGGTGGCGCCCGTTATGTATGAGAATATGCGCGTGCGCTCGGTGTATTTACCGAAGGGGAGCCACTGGAAGGATGCTCATACCGGCCGGGTATATGAGGGTGGATGCACGGTGGAGTGCGATGCTCCTTTGGATGTCATTCCTGTATTCTTAAGAGAGGGGGGCCAAGCGAGCTTCACCATTTGATTGTCGACAGGTAAATTTGATTATAAAGATCAGGAGGTATATTTATGGAACGATATAAGAATTTTACAGCTGCTATTTACTGCCCTGTGGGGGATCTGGTACGCATTACTGATTTGAATGCATTTGCAGAACGCTTTGCATGGATTGAAAAGCATGTGAAGGTAGGAAAGGTTTACCTAGAGACTTATCGCCACGGCTTGACAATCGATCGGCAGCAAATAGAGCGCATCCGCGATTTCTTCCGCAGTAAAGGGATAAAGACCGCAGGCGGTATAACTACTGATGGCGTATCCAATGCTGAAGGTGGATTCAATCCTTTTTGTTACACTAATCCAGAAACTGTTAAAATGTTGACCGAAATATCTGAGTTTACGGCATCGCTGTTTGATGAGATCATACTGGACGATTTCTTCTTCACAAATTGCAGATGCCCATCCTGCATAGAGGCAAAAGGAAACAGGACATGGGCACAATTTAGACTGGATTTAATGCGAGAAATATCCGAAAATGTAATCGTTAAACCGGCTAAGCGCATTAATCCTAAAGTAAAGATGGTCATAAAATATCCAAATTGGTATGAACACTATCAGGATAGCGGATATAATCTGGAGGATGAACCGCACATTTTCGATGGGATTTATACGGGTACTGAGACGCGTAATCCTACTTATACTCAACAACATCTACCTAAATATTTGAGTTATTTCAATATGCGCTATTTAGAAAATGTGGCGCCGGGGCGCAATGGAGGTGGGTGGTATGATCCTTACGAATGTTCCTATAACTTGACATCTTATGCTCAACAGGCGTATTTGACCTTGTTCGCTAAAGCCAAAGAAGTAATGATGTTTTCCCTCGGTTCTTTGTTAAATCCCGAATATTCCTTGTGCATTCCCATCAACGGGCAGTTGTTTGATGATGTGGATAAATATCTAGCAGAACTGGGGGAGCCCATAGGAGCCGCTTGTTATCTACCGTTTCATAGTCATGGCGAAGACTATCTCCACAACTATATAGGTATGTTGGGTATACCGCTAGAGCCTCAGCCGACTTATCCTGATAATGCCGCGACAGTATTTTTAACCGAAAGCGCAGCAATGGACGAAGATATTCTTTCTAAAATCCAGACGAGCCTTATAGATGGGGCAGATGTGATCGTAACTTCGGGCTTCCTTGAGGCCGCCACACCATTGGGATTTCAGGAAGTGCTGGCAAATGTAAGGGTAACCGCTCGCAAAGCATTTGTGAACCGTTATGCGTATTCGAACGATGGGGGTGTCTCCTTTGGCGGATGTGAGGAATCTGCAAAAGCCATTCTGATCCCGCAGCTGGAGTTTCAAACCAATGATACTTGGGAATTGATTGCTGGTATAGGCGAGGACAACAATTTTCCGATCTTGATCAAGACATTATATGGTCGAGGCCGCTTATATATCCTTACAATACCCGAGAATTATGGTGATCTGTATAATTATCCTAGAAAAATCCTTTTGCCCATACGTCAGGTTTTCAGCAAATGTATTCCTGTGCTTTTAGATTCATTTTCAAAGATTGGATTTTTCGCATATGATAACCACTCATTTATATTGCATTCGTTTCAACCTTGGTATGATGAAGTGCGTCTGGAATTAAAGGATGGTCATACCGCTATTGAGGATTTGGTCAACGGGCGTATTATCGAAGCTCAGCCAGAAGGCGAAAGAATGGTCGTGAAGCTTCGCCTTTCACCAGGGATAAATAGGGTATTCAAAATAAAATAAAAATAGCAAAAAAATTTTTTCGGCGGTATTGACAAAATGATATGTGCATTATATAATATTAACGTTTCCGGTAACGTTAATGCAACATAGAACATAATTGGTTTGATATTATTTGGCATTCATGAAATATAAGGGGGAAAATGATGTGGCAAAATATACTATAGGCATCGATTACGGTACCGAATCAGCGAGAGCACTGCTCTTAAATCTAGATACAGCAGAAGAAGTAGCGACTGCAGCCATGAACTATCCGCACGGCGTTATGGACGAAAGATTGCCCAACGGCATACCTCTGCCACCGGATTGGGCGCTGCAGCATCCAGACGATTACATAGAAGTCCTAAAGCATATAATACCTGAAGTCATAAAAGGCATTGATAAAGAAGATGTGATAGGTATAGGCATAGACTTTACATCCTGCACAATACTTCCTACCAAAAAAGACGGCACACCGCTTTGCGATATAGATGCATACAAAGATAATCCTCATGCATACGTGAAACTGTGGAAACATCATGCCGCACAAGATGAAGCCAACCAATTGAACGAAATCGCCAGACAACGAGGCGAAAGCTTTCTTGAGCGCTACGGCGGTAAAATATCCAGTGAATGGGTAATACCCAAGGTGTGGCAGATACTGAACGAAGCCCCGGAAATATATCAAGCGGCTGACAGGATCATGGAAGCCACAGATTGGGTTGTCATGATGCTGACAGGCAATGAAATGAGAAATAGCTGTACAGCCGGATACAAAGCCATATGGAGCAAAAGAGAAGGATACCCGTCGAACGAATTCTTTGCTGCACTTGACCCGCGGCTGGAACACATTGTAGATGAAAAACTGAGCCGCGACCTCTACCCCGTAGGTACAAAAGCAGGAGGTCTTACTGAGAAGATGGCACAGATGACCGGGCTGAAACCCGGCATAGCGGTTGCCGTAGGCAATGTGGACGCCCACGTATCGGTGCCTGCAATAGGCGTCACATCGCCTGGCAAGATGGTCATGATAATGGGCACATCCATATGCCATATGGTATTAGGAGACCAAGAAATACATGTACCCGGCATATGCGGAGTAGTAGAGGATGGCATAATACCCGGGCTGTTCGGATACGAAGCCGGACAATCAGCCGTAGGTGACATATTCGCATGGTTTGTAGAAAACTGCGTGCCGGCGGAATATCAAGAAGAAGCAAAAACCAGAGGGATCAACATACACACACTTCTCACTGAAAAAGCATCAAAACTCAGGCCTGGACAAAGCGGCCTATTAGCATTAGACTGGTGGAACGGCAACAGGAGCATACTGGTAGACGCCGATCTTACCGGAGTAATACTAGGCATGACGCTGATAACCAAGCCCGAAGAAATATACAGAGCGCTGATAGAAGCCACGGCATACGGAACCAGGACCATAATAGACGACTTCAACGAACAC
>NZ_JAIHAU010000063.1 GCF_020054945.1 Mahella sp. | reverse complement strand
CTATAATTATCTCTGTAATACTTTTTTAAGCTCGCAGTGACATTTTTGTCGAACAAAATTGAACCTTTTTATATGACATTTTTATAGGCTATTGACATAGCCATAGCACAAAATTTTTTTATCACCTATCACGCGGTTTTGGTAACCGAAGGAAATACTTTTGCGCTTATAAGCGAGCGATATACCGCCAATGATATGGCCGAATCCACCGCATGATGAAGCGCCGTTCCTATACCAACTATCACAAGGGCCGAATATATATCGAAGCCGAACGGCAGTACCACCAATGCCTCTAAGCCTGCATGTATAGGCAGCGTAACGGCCAATGCACTCGTAAACGGCACACCGCGTTTTACAAGCCGAGCACCAACAAAAGCGAAGAGCGGATGCATGGCTGCCCTGGCCACTATCACCAACGGCAAACCTTTCAGCAAAAAGCCCAGCGCCGAGCCCAAGCCGACCACCACAGCCACCAGAGGATTGACGGCCATAGCCAGCATGACAGGCACATGAGAGGCTATGGTAGCCGAAAAAGGCGGTATGGTTACCGCCAGCACGCCTCCAAACCATAACGGTATCATTATGGAAAATGCCGTTAATATACCGGCAATTACTATATCTTTGGTTTTCATATATATAAGTCCTTTCTATATAATAATTCCTAGGAATTATTATATAGAAAGATTAGTGTCTTGTCAAGTGTATTGTCAATACCTCAATACTGTTTATCCAAATCTATCTTGTTTATAAATTGGTTGCTGCCGGATATATACGCCCTCAGATTAGGTATAAATATATTCATGACCCTTTCAACATAGCGCCCATTATCGCCCGCCGTATGCGGCGTTATGATGACATTGTCCATATCCCACAGCGGGCTTTCCAATGGCAGCGGCTCTTGTTCAAATACATCCAGTCCGGCACCGGCTATCCATTTTTCTTTTAATGCCTTTATGAGTGCTTTCTCATCATGAGTCGAACCCCTTCCGGCATTTAAGTAATAGGCCGTCGGCTTCATGATTTCAAAACGCCTTTCGTTCATTATATGAAATGTGTCATTGGTCAAAGGCAATACATTTATGACATAGTCGCTCTTTTTAAGCAATTCTTCCAAATTGGAAGGACCATACATCTCATCCACGTAATCAGCAGGTTTCCCCGAATAGCGAAATCCCAGTGTCCTCATCCCTAACGCTTTTGCCAATCTGGCTACTTCTAAACCTATAGCCCCTACGCCCAATATCCCTGCCGTCTTGTCGAACAGTTCATCGGTATTAGATGAACGATCCCACTTTTTGCTCATCTGGTTGCGTATATATGTATTTATTTTTCTGGCAAAGGCCAGCATCATACCTATAAGCGTTTCAGATATAGGCACGCTGTGAACACCGCTGGCATTTGTAAGTATTATATCGTATTTTTTAAATGCTTCAAACGGCATGTCGTTAACCCCGGCGCTCCACGTCTGTACCCATTTGAGCGGCGTACCGTCATACAGGCATTGCTCGGCGGTATGTTTATTCCAGCCCAATAGTATCTCGGCATCCCTTAACGGAATCCCTTCATTATCGCCAACAGCAAATGCGATCTCCCAATCGGGAATTATTTTTTTTATTTCGTCCGTATACTCATCGCCAATATCCCTCAAAATAATCAACTTATGCATTAGTACTCTCCTTTACTCATATCCTAGAATTAAAGCCTGCTTCATTACCTTGCGAGCCACAGGGGCGGCCTGAACACCCCCTGTACCGGCATTCTCCACTATAACGGCCACCGCTATAGACGGATTGTCGGCAGGAGCAAAGCTTATAAACCATGCATGATCCTCCTGTTGGCCGCCGGCTTGCGCCGTACCGGTCTTACCGGCAACATCGACGCCCGATATGCGCGCAGATTTGCCTGTCCCATCGGTTACTACCGATACCATCATATCAGTTATCTCGTCGGCTATGGGCTTGTCTGTCACATGAGCATAGCGTTTTGGATTAAAGCGCCGTATAATGCGCCCTCTGCTGTTCTCCACCGCCTTGACAAGCCTCGGCTGCATCATATCCCCATCATTGGCTATAGCCGATGTTATCATGGCCATGTGCATGGGAGTCACCGTCACCTTGCCTTGTCCTATGGCATCCTTAGCCAGCTCATCGTCAGTTATCTGCTCTTCTTTGGGAAAATTGCTGGCGTATACCGTCATATCGTCCCATGCAAATGTTCTATTGAATAAAAACGTTTCAGCGGTTTGTGACAAAAGCTTATCGCCGAGCTGTAGTCCTATACTGGCAAACGTGGTATTACACGATACCCCTAGCGCCTCGGTTATATCCAGTTGGCCATGCGCTTTGTTACCCGAACAGCTTAGTTTATAATCCCCCACATTTATATAACCATTGCATGTGAAAGTTTGCGAATCTATATCCTGTATATTTTCCAAAGCCGAGGCCAGCGTTACCACCTTAAAAACAGAACCTGGCGGATATGTGCCCTGCAACGCCTTATTATACAAGGCATCCTTATCGCTCAATGCAGCCAGGTTATTCGGATCAAAGTCCGGTTTGCTCACCATCGCCAGCACTTCGCCTGTGCGCGGATCCATAGCCACCACCGCGCCCCGCCTATTGCCCAGCGCATCATAAGCAGCTTTTTGCAACCGATAATCCAGCGTCAATATAACGTTATTACCGTGCAATTCATGGAATACGAAACGTTGTACGGCCTGCTCAAGCACTCCGTTGTTCAAACCTAAAAGGTAGGTGGCTTGAGAATTTTCTATACCGGCTCGGCCTAGCTTCGGATCCACATATCCAACTACATGTGCAGTCACCTTCCCATACGGATAATCCCTTACCCACTGACCGTCCTTTTGTCGACTTACGGCAAGCATCTCGCCATTTCTATCTTTTATATCGCCCCATACTACTTCCTGGCTTTTCTGCGTTATGCGTTTATTATAATAGCTGTTGGCCAGTCGATTGCCTTGGAAAAAATAAGTGTACAGCAGGTATCCTATTAACAGCATAAATACGGCTGCGAAAACGGCCAACACCTGTTTGGTATTCCTCTTAATACGATTCACTATAGCGTTCTCCTATTATTTCCTTCTCATAAACCTCACCGGAAGGCTTAGGCTGGATAACCGTACTTTGCATGATGCCCACCAGCATAAAACTGGCCACCATAGAACTGCCGCCATAACTGACAAACGGTAACGTCACCCCGGTAAGCGGTATAAGCTTTATAACGCCTCCTATGATAACAAAGGTCTGAAATCCCAATGTAGCAGCCGCACCTATTGCTATCAGCGCATTAAACGGATCATTCGCACTCAAAGCCATCTTCATTCCTCTGTAAATGAGGATAAAATACATGGCTATAATCGCCACAGCTATCAATATGCCGAATTCTTCGGCGATAGCAGCGAATATAAAATCGGTCTTAGCGGCCGGTATTATATATGGCTGGCCTAAACCTAATCCGGAGCCAAGCCAGCCGCCCGATCCTATGGCTATCAGCGACTGTACTATCTGATAACCGCGATCTGTCGCATCCGCCCATGGATTGAGCCATGCCTCCACCCTTGTCCTGACATGCCCCAAGGTCAGATATGCTACGTAACCGACCGCACCTGCCGTTATAAGGCTGCCCAAAACATAAATGATATTGGAGGTGGCTACATAGAGCATTATAACAAAAACAGCAAAATATATGACCATGGTGCCGAGGTCATTCTCCAATACCAGTATCCCCATGCATATTGCCGCAAAAGCCATCAATGGCAACAGCTCTTTCATGCTCCTTTTCTCTTTTAGTATAGATGCCGTTGCTAAAATAAAAAGCAATTTTACGAATTCAGATGGCTGAACGGTATAGCCGCCCACTTCTATCCAGTTTTTGGCGCCGCCCCTTATCGTGCCTATTAGCATGGGCAATAACAGCAATGCCACCGATACTACAGCGTAAATATAAAAGTATCGGTCTAAACCACGCATATATCGAGATAATATCAGTATGACAAAAAAAGCCGATATGCCGAGCATAAACCACTGTACCTGCCGTATGGCGGTCTGTGCATCCAGCCTATACAACATAATGAAACCTATGCTGCTCAGAGCAAATATAAGCAACGTTATATACTTATCGCATTGCTTAAAAAAGCTTATCATGATAATATAAGATATCACATATACCGCAGATGTAAATATAGCCATATGCAACGCCTGATCATCTATAGGCGATGATTTAAAGGCCAGCAATATAAACCCTGCGAGATTAAATATTATTATAGCTGTCAATACATCCCATGCTCTGCCTCTAGCTCGATAAGTCATTCACCCTATCTCCTGATTTTTAATGGCAGCAGGGATTTTCACCATGAACATCACAGGGCCTATGGCGATGGAGTCGCCATCTCTTATGCGGGTAACCTTCCTGACTCTTTTGCCGTTGACAAACGTTCCGTTTTTGCTGTGCATATCTTCTATATATATTTTTTTATCTTCCACATATACAACAGCGTGCTGCTTGGATACATCATCTCTATCTATAATTATATAATTGTCCCTGCTTCTGCCTATAGTATTCCGCTCCTTTATAGGAAATTCCATGCCTGCCCATATAGTCGAAACACCGTCAAGGCATTCTACCACTGATAATATGCCATATGATGGCTCCATAGAGGGTTTGGCAACCCCGGCAGCGGCCAACGCATACTCCATCTTTATCCCTTTTATGGTGCGATACAGGATGATATATATGAGTATTATAAATATATAGCGGCTGCTCAGTGCAGTTACTTCATAGAGGTCGCCCCTCATCACTATCATCCCCAATCATAAAATTCTATCTGCCTTATTATAGCACGCCGCCGCAGCTGTTTCAAATCAGCGCCACGCTAGGAATACAACACGCGCCGTACAGCCTCCATCAATTTGGATTTTTCAAATGGTTTGATCACATACTCTTTAGCCCCGCTCCTCATGGCCTCTAACACCATATTCTTTTGCCCCAATGCCGAGCACATTATTACATTAGATTTGGGACTTACTTTAAGCAGTTCTTTAACCGCCTGTATACCGTCCATATCAGGCATGGTTATATCCATCGTTACGATATCCGGCTTCACCTGCGCAGCCTTTTCAACGGCTTGTATGCCATTGCCGGCCTCATATATTTTATCATAGCCGCTTTCCGCAAGCATGTCTTTCACGACCTTGCGCATAAAAGCCGAGTCGTCCACCACCAAAAACGTTAAATCCTCCATGAGAACCCCTTCCTTCTTGCTATAAAACGCTATTTAAATTTATTATCCCCAAAATAATCATTAACTGCAACACCAATTCAGCCGCTATAAATATTATTCCTATTATAAGCGGTATAAAATGGACAAATTTAGGATGTTCAATATCCTCGTCAGCAGGAATATGCGTGCTTTTATTCGAGGTTGCATCCTTAAGCATATTTAAAAACCATATGAATAGCGCCAGCGAGGCAATGCCTATTACCGCATACACGCCCATAGTAACCCATAATTGAGAAGCCGGCAGCTCGGCCAACGATTGGGCCATCTCCTCTTGGCCCATCGCTTCAGCTAATACAGTAGCTATATACGACAGCGTTACAGCTACCGCATTATTTATAAAATGCGCTATCATTCCCGCAAATATCGAATCGGTGATATACACCATATAGCCTATGGTTATGCCGAGGAATATAGGCCCTATGAAATTTTGTATATTAGCGTGCATAAGGCCAAATAATATGCCGCTGTAAATTACCGCTTTACGTGCCCCGTAAACCTCATAGCCTCTCAACATCACCCCCCTGAATAAAGTTTCCTCGCATATGGCTGCCGAACCAGCTATGACAGCCAATGCCCGCAAGTACGCTCCTCCGGTATCGATAACAGGTATAGGCTGCGGCAGCAATTGGCCTGCCAAATCCAGCACATACATCCATATAAGCGATAAAAATGTCACCACCCCATAACCACTGGCGGCAACTAGCACGACAAGCACGACCTGCCGCAATGTTATGGGATTTAACCGCACAACATATTTTACGGGCATTCTTTGCCAAGCCATATAAATCAACGACGACGCCAGTATTATGCCAAACTCGGTTATCAACAGGCCCGTATAAATATCGTATTGTTGAGCCATAGCTCCCACAGTGAAAAATAAAATCACTACTATCAGAAATAATATGTTTACGCCCAATACCGTCGGTCTTTTAGCGGCGTTGCCTTCCATAATAAGCTTAATGCTCCAGTCTATATGTATTTAATGTTATTATACTACATTTATTTTATACGATAAAGAAGCAAAAATTTTATTGTCAATAGCCTATAAAAATGTCACTGTGAGCTTTAAAAAGTATTACAGGGATAATTATAGAAGAGCCTTAGAAATTTGACGCTCGCCGCTGGGCAGTCGGTGGGTGTGTTGCACCCACCGGCATGGGCAAAAGCTTTGCATAAAATTGTGCATTTCAAGTAGTTTTTACGGCATAAGCAGTAAAAACTACTTGGGTCGCTCCAACTTATTCCACGGTGTTTGTCGCGTTTATTATACACTATTTTCTTTACGACAACTATCCTAACATATAGGGAGTACTATCCGACTGCACTTTATTTGACAAAACCAGATTTTATTTTGGAAGTCCTAACCAAATAGCAAAAAGAACTAATACTATCCCAATCACACTAACAACTATATTCCAAAAACTACTTTTTTTGCTTTTCTTTAGAGAAATTCCTAAAGCAATTAAAAATACACCAATTATCATTGAAAAAATCATTACAAAAAAACCCATTTTTATGCCCTCCTCTCAAGATGAATTACTTTTTCATGACGATTAGCCACTTCTAAATCATGTGTCGCAGTAATAATAGTAGTGTTAAAATCCTGATTCATTTTAAAAAGTAGACTCACAATTCTTTCCTTATTATCAACATCTAAAGATGCTGTAGGCTCATCGCATAAAATAAGTTGAGGTTTCATAATTACGCCTCTTGCAAATACAGCTCGAGATTTTTCTCCAGTAGAGCATTCAAGCGGTTTCTTTTTTAATATAGATTTAATCCCGATTGCATTAGTGATATTTTCAAAATCCTCTGATTTGTACTTTTCACCAGATTTTGCATAGAGTAAAGGTAATTTGATATTATCTTCAATCGTCAAAGAATTGATTAATGCTGACTCTTGAAGGATAAAACCGATCTTTTGATTCCGCCATTGTGCTAATTGACTTGCATTTAAATCATCAGTCAGCGAGCCAAAAAGAGTATAAGTACCGTTATAATTTACATCTAACAATCCAAGAATATTGAGCAGAGTAGTTTTTCCTACTCCGGATTCTCCTACAATAGAAATTTTTTCCCCAGCATAAACTTCAAGTTTAAAATTATTTAAAATTGAAAGCTGTGATTTTTTACTCTTATACACTTTTTCTTGAATATTTAAATCAATAATTTTATTCATTGCAATACCCCCAAAGAAATTGGAACTTTTTTAATTCTCCATAACATGATTTCGACAATAATTATCCCAATAATAATATCAGAAATTAGTACTACCAATAAAGCAAACCAATCCATCCCTACTAAACCAAATAAACCATAAGTGACAAAAGAAGCATCCTTCCTTAGCCAATTTCCGTATCTTGAATAAGCAGTTATGAAAAACAAAACTATTAAATTGATAAAAAACAATATTCCATAATAACCATAAAAGATTTTTCGTAACTTTGAATAACTTAATCCAACTAATAAATTAATTGTAAAGTCTTTGATCATCAAACGTATACTGACTAATGAACTCCAAACAGAAAGACAAGTTACAATTAAAAGCAAAATTGTAGTTACTATAGCTATAATTTTTAGTGAACTGAAATAGTATTCATTAAAATAATCATAATTCTCCTGTTGAGTATAAAAATTAAATTTCAAGCCTAAATTGTCTTGAATAACTTTGCTTAAATCTTCAATTTTATCTTTCGAAGTTTGAAGAAGTATAATATCAAAAAGTCCATTGAGTTGAAGGTCAATGCTTGAATTGTTAATGAATTCTTCATTAACAGGCAAAATAACAGAAAAATTATAATACTGTTTTGAACTGAGAGCATAAAAATTGGAATGATATTCATTTTGTTTCAAAACCCCCTGGACTTTTAGAGTAATTGGTTTCTGAAGCACAGGGTCGTCAATTCTGATTGTGGAACCCAGAGGATATGTTTTACTTAACCCTTTTCCGATCAGAACAGGTATGTTGATTTACAATAAATATTGACCCCCTATTATCATTGAATATTGACCCCTTAGGATAAAAAACGTATACTTCCCTTATCACAATATAAGGGGAGGA
>NZ_JAIHAU010000062.1 GCF_020054945.1 Mahella sp. | reverse complement strand
GGGCAAACACTCTCACTTTCAGAATCGATGAAAAACGGAGAAATCTGAAGAAATTCTGAGGATGAGGGCGAAATATAATTAAAATATTGAGATAGGAGGAAATCATGGAACTGACAAAACGGCCGCGCAGGCTCCGTACCGATGCCGGAATAAGGAACCTTGTGCGCGAAACGCGCATCTCAAAAAAAGCGCTAATCTATCCCCTTTTTGTGAAGGAGGGCAGTAATCTAATCGAGGATATTCCGTCGCTGGAAGGACAGAAACGATGCAGCCCCGACCAGCTTCCCCGTCTAGTCGAGCCGATCATAAAGGCTGGCATCGGGAGCATACTGCTATTTGGACTGCCGAAAGAGAAGGATGAAGTAGGCAGCAGTGCATGGGACGGCAACGGCGTCGTCCAACAGGCTGTCCGGGTGCTTAAAAAAGAGTATCCGCAGCTCAAAGTCGTAACCGACGTCTGCCTTTGCGAATATACCAGTCACGGACACTGTGGGGTCCTAAATGGACAAACAGTGGATAACGACAAGACGCTCGAACTGCTTGCCAAAACGGCGCTCTCCCATGCCTACGCGGGCGCGGATATCGTCGCTCCCTCCGACATGATGGACGGACGGGTCAGGGCAATCCGCCAGGCACTGGACGCAAACGGCTTTACCGAACGTGCCATCATGGCATATTCGGTTAAATATGCATCTTCCTTCTATGGGCCGTTTCGCGATGCAGCGGGTTCTGCACCCGGCTTCGGTGACCGGAAAGGCTACCAGATGGATTATCACAACAGCCGCGAGGCCATCAAAGAGGCCACGCTCGACGTGGAGGAAGGCGCGGACATCCTGATGGTCAAGCCTGCCCTTTCTTATCTAGACATCATCAGCAAAATTCGCGCGGCGTTTCCGCTCCCTCTCGCCGCGTACAGCGTCAGCGGAGAATATGCTATGATCAAAGCGGCCGCGCGCGCGGGCCTCATCGATGAAGCGGGAGTCGTATGCGAATCGGCGGTGGGGGTATTCCGCGCGAGCGCCGACATTCTAATTACCTACTATGCTCCGCAGCTCGCCGAGTGGATCGACGAGGGGAGGATTGGATAATGGGAAAATCGGAAGAACTATTCAAGCGGGCAAAAAAAGTCATTCCCGGCGGTGTCAACAGCCCCGTCCGAGCCTATCAGGCGGTGGGCGGCGTGCCGCGGTTCATCTCGAAGGCAGATGGTGCCCGTATTATCGATGAAGACGGCCGGGAATATATCGACTTCGTAGGCTCCTGGGGCCCTCTGATCCTCGGACATGCTCGGAAGGAGGTGCTGGAGGCGGTCTGCAAAGCGGCGCGAAACGGATTGAGCTTTGGCGCCGCGACGCGAGCTGAAGTGGAAATGGCCGAGCTGATCAAAGAAATGGTCCCTTCCGTGGAGATGGTGCGGCTAGTCAACTCCGGTACAGAAGCTGTTATGAGCGCTGTGCGTCTGGCCAGAGGCTTCACTGGCAGGCCGAAGATTATCAAGTTTGAAGGTTGCTATCATGGTCATAGCGATTCCATGCTTGTCAAGGCCGGCTCTGGACTGATGACCGGTTCACTTTCGAGCAGCGCTGGCATACCAGAAGCAACCGCCAACGATACGCTGGTCGCACAGTTCAATGATATCGACAGCGTGGCTCGGTTGTTTGAATACAATCCCTCTCAAATTGCCGCTGTCATCACTGAGCTCGTCCCTGGCAACATGGGACTTGTCCTGCCCAAAGAGGGTTTTCTGCAGCAGCTTAGACGGTTCTGCACAGAAAACGGTACCCTGCTGATTGCGGATGAAGTTATCACCGGTTTTCGGCTAGGCACAGGCGGTGCGCAGGAACTGTTCGGCATCCAACCCGATCTTACCACCTTCGGGAAGATCATCGGCGGTGGGTTGCCTGTGGGCGCCTTCGGCGGGCGCAGGGATATCATGTCGATGGTCGCACCCTGCGGCAATATTTATCAGGCGGGCACCCTGAGTGGGAATCCGCTGGCAACCGCCGCCGGCATCACGCAATTGCTCATTCTGAAAAAACACCCGGAAATTTACAGCCGGATAAGTGCCCTAACGCAAACGCTCGCGGATGAACTTACAAAGCAAATTCAGAAATATGATGTACCCGCTACGGTCAATCACATCGGCTCCCTGTTTTGTATGTTCTTTACCAATAGCCGTGTTGAAAGCTATGATGACACCCACTCATGCAATGTCAATGTCTACGCCACCTATTTTAACTATATGCTGCGACAGGGTATCTATCTGGCGCCTTCGCAGTTTGAAGTCGGCTTTATTAGTGACGCCCATACGGAAGATGATATAGAAAGCCTTCTCAAAAAAACCGAAAAATTTTTCAGGAAGAACGCTTTTTGAAAAAGTAAAGGTCTACAGCACAGTACCGTCATAAAGGGAAGCAGAAGTGGGGACTGTGAACTATGATAACAGGTAAATAAGCGTTGGGAGACGCAAATAATTATGTATGCCATAATATCAATCCTCTTTTTATAATATTATTATATTGCAACATCGATTACAGCTAATTATAAAAGGTAGGGCATATGTCGGTTAAGCATATACCCTACCCTATTATTCTTATTGCTGTATTTGGCTTTGCATATTGCGGAATTTTTGCTGAGCAGCGGATATATCCTGCTGATTGGCCTGTTTTACCGGATACCAACCCTTGCGGTTCATCACATTCCATATCATGGCTTGATTTTGCAATTCGTCGTTGAGTATATTTCTCAAATCATCGCGTAAATCCTCAGAAGCCGCTTCGGTACAAGCAATATTGTAATTGCTCGTGGCGGTTTTCTGAGATGTCAAACAATCGTCGGCTATAATCCTATCGTCGAAACCCATCTGATTCTGTGGCATTGTCGCATTCCTCCTTTATTGCAAGTGTCTCATTAAAGTAGCATAATGGTTTTGATGTTTCTGCGCTATCTGTTGAAGCACTGACTTTAATTCCGGATCGGTACATTGGTTGACATAATTTTTAAACTTGGTCACCAGCAGCGCCTCCCCGTTTAATTGATCCTCCAACTGCATCAGCTCTTTAGATGTTAAATTAGGCATATTTATAACCTCCTTTTCGATTATATAATCGGTGTGTTACCAAAATGTATTATGCATCGATATGGAAGGGATTATTACAGGATATTTTTGGATTATAACAATTTTGATCGCTTCACGACTGTTTTTCCGCACTTATATGTAACCGCTGTCGCTTTCATGCTTGGCGGAGAAGGAGGGATTCGAACCCTCGCGCCAGTTTCCCGACCTACGCCCTTAGCAGGGGCGCCCCTTCGACCAAACTTGGGTACTTCTCCACGATTCGATATGGCGGAGAGAGAGGGATTCGAACCCCCGGTACCTTTCGGTATCACTGGTTTTCAAGACCAGCTCCATAAACCACTCGGACATCTCTCCACCGCATTCCCAATTGTCTACTGCTTTATCAGTATAGCAAAGATGCCGGCATTAGTCAATACCAATTTTGCCGTGGGGAGCCAATGTATGATGTTTTGTGCTCGCTCTTGTCCTCCGGTCTGTTATAACAGACCGGAGGCATGCCAAATGGCTTTCGCATACCCTGCTTAAATCTTTGTTTCTATCCAAGCCCCAACAAACTTCCGACCTGGAACACCAAAACCGCCATAACCCAGCCTAATACTAGAGTATAGCCAACAGCAAAACCAGTCCAACCCCACGAATTTGTTTCTCTCTTAATAGCCCCTATAGTTGCTACGCAAGGCACATAGATCAACGTCATAACCATAAAGGCATAGGCTGAAAGAGGTGTCCAGTAACTGCTTATTATACTACCTAGCTCTGCTTCTCCTGCTCCGTAGACTACCGCCAGTGTGCCTACTATTACTTCCTTTGCCAACAATCCGAAAACAAGAGCAGATGCTGCCTGCCAATTGCCAAACCCAGCCGGTGCAAATATAGGGGCTATCAGGTTTCCAAGTTTACCTATCAAGCTTTCTTCGCTAGCATATTCTACTCCCACGGGCAGGTTTGCCAGTACCCAAATCAGTATAACGGCAGCAAAGATTATTGTCCCTGCTTTTTTGACAAACGAGCTTCCTCTCTCCCACATGTGAATCAACGTACTCTTTACGGTCGGCATCCTGTAGGGAGGCAGTTCCATGATAAGGTAGGATGTTTCTCCTTTGAATAGCGTTTTCTTAAATATTACTCCCATTACTATGGCAAGCACTATACCTAAAAGGTATAAAGAAAAGATAACCAGCCCCTGGTTTGCTCCAAAAAGTGCTCCGGCAAAAAGTACATATACCGGTAAGCGGGCTGAACAGGACATTAAAGGGTTAATCAGAATAGTAATAAGCCTATCTTTTTTGTTGTCTAATGTCCTTGTTGCCATGATTGCGGGCACGTTACAGCCAAAACCTATTAACATCGGTATAAATGATTTGCCATGCAGACCCAGGGTATGCATAAATCTGTCCATTATATAGGCTGCTCTGGCCATGTAGCCGCTGTCTTCTAAAAGCGATATAGCAAAAAACAGGAGAAATATCGGTGGTATAAATACTATTACTGATCCTAATCCGCCGATAATACCGTCTACAATAAGGGAGTTAAGCGTTTCATTAGTAATGACCTCTCCCATCAATGCCCCCAACCATTCAAAAAATAGTTCTATATATCCTATTAATGGATCGCCAATGGTAAATGTAAATTGAAATACTGCCCACATCACTATTAAAAAAATAGGTATCCCTAAATAACGGTTTGTTACTATATTGTCTATTTTGTCTGACATTGATAGTCTGTCTTCTACGTCGTGTCTCCTGGTTACTGTTTCTTTAGCGATCCCGCCTGCAAATCCATAGCGCCGCTCAATAATTATGGTTTCGGCGTCTTCTCCTATTTTGTTTTCGAGTTGCTTTACGCTTTCGTTTCTTTGGGTAAGAAGTTTTTCTGTTTTAACCCCTTTAGGCAATATTTCTTCTACTCTTTCGTCTCCTTCCATCAAAGCAAGTGCTAGCCATCTTTGAGGATATTTTTCTAATTCTGGTATTTCGGCAATGAGTTTTATAAGTTTTTGTAGCTGTTCTTCCATATCTTCGCCATAATCTATCTTAAATTGATTTTTCTGTTTTGAGTTACCTGTTTTAACTGCTTTCTCAATCAGTTCGTCTATTCCTTTGTTGCGGGTAGCTATTGTCGGTATAACAGGTATACCCAGTATATTAGATAGTTTTTCTATATCAATTTTTATCTTTTTCCCTTCAGCTTCATCTATCATGTTAAGGGCTATTACTACGTTTGCTCCCATTTCTAAAAGTTGTACCGTAAGGTAAAGATTACGTTCCAGATTGGTTGCATCCACCACATCTATCACTACATCTGGTTTTTCTTCAAGTAGAAAATTCCTTGCAACCAGTTCGTCTTCGGAGTATGCCCCTAAGCTGTAGGTTCCCGGAAGGTCTATAATTTTTAGGGTTTCACCTTGATAAATCATCTGCCCTTCCTTTTTTTCTACTGTAACCCCCGGCCAGTTACCAACGTGCTGGCGGGATCCTGTTAAACTGTTAAACAGCGTTGTTTTACCTGAATTTGGATTGCCAGCCAGAGCTATTATCATTTTCGCCGCCTCTTTTTCTTCTGCTGTTACCATTTCGTCCCTCCTAATTAGCTAATTTTGCCTACTATTTAAGTTTCTAAAAGGTTCTTTTTAACTAACTTCTTTAACCAAAATCTTATGGGACATTCCCCTGCCAAGGGCTATTCTTCCTTCTCCCAGAGCAATAATCATAGCGCCTTCTGAGTCATTTTTTATAACCTTTATTATTTTCCCATGAGTAATTCCAATTTCATTAATTTTGCGACGGAAGGTATGGCCTCCCATCAGATCTTCGACAATAACTTTTTTGCCAGCGGGTACTAATCCAAGAGGCATAATATTATCTTTCAATTTCGGGCACCTCCACTACTACTTGTGCTGCTTCTTCCTTGCGCAAGCTCAGTCGATACCCTTTTATACTAACCTCAATTGGATCTCCCATAGGTGCCATACCTTCAACACTAACTTCCGTGTTGGGTACAAGGCCCATTTCAAGCATGCGTCTGCGAGAATTTCCCTTAGCATCAATACGAATTACTCTTCCTCTGGCACCCTTCGGTAATTCGCTAAGTTTCTTGGTATGAACCGTCTTCATCTTACCCACCTTCTTTTTCGTTTGTATTGTAAGTTTATTACATCAGTATTTAATTAAATTCGCAAATGATAAACATTATCATTTAGTTTATTTTAGTATATCAGAAATAAAAATCTTGTCAAGCTGTTTTTCCTTCCATAATTAGTTGAAAGGCAAGCCTTTTTATCAATAAGCGAAAGGTGTTCTGGCCGAACCCTGACTGCGGACATAGCTCTTTTGCTGAAAGGTATAAAGACAAAACGGCTCATAAAAAATTGCTGCGGTGAATTTTCCCTCATTGGCAAAGGCGGTACCGGAGAATGTGGTGCTCATAGGCAACCTTGATCCAGTGCGGGTCATGTTGAATCTTACGCCACCGGAGATATACCAGTGCGCCATAGAGCTGCTTAATGCCATGGAAAGCGTGCCAAACTTCATATTGAGTAGCGGCTGCGATCTGCCACCGGCCACGCCGCTGGAGAACATAGAGGCATTCTGCCAAGCTGCCGAAGATTACAACTGCGGCACCGCGTTGGAATGAATGATCCAGTATTGACATATGCCCATAATTCGACTATTATTATAATTAGTAAGATTGGGTAAAGGGAACACTCTACTAAGAGCTGTTTTTAAATAAATTATTGAGGTGTCAAAATGGAAAAAACTGATGTACTGGTAATCGGCGGAAGTGCAACCGGTCTGGTAGCGGCAATGACTGCAAAATCCAACTATCCGGATAAAAATGTAACGGTTATCCGCAAAGAAGAAAAAGTGATGATTCCATGCGGAATTCCATACATTTTTGGAACTGTTGGGAGCAGTGACAACAATATTTTGCCCGATGACGGCTTGATCAAGCTTGGAGTCGACATTATAGTCAATGAAGTATTGGAAGTAGATGCAAAAACAAAGACATGTAAGTTAAAAAGCGGTGAAGAACTCGTATACGATAAGTTAATCATAGGTACGGGTTCTTTACCGGCTGTTCCAAGTTGGCTAAAAGGAACAGATTTAAAGAACGTTTTTACTATTCCCAAAAACAAGGACTATCTGGATCAAATTCAGCAAAAACTACAAGAACTGCATAAGATTGTTGTCATTGGAGCTGGTTTTATCGGGGTTGAAGTTTCAGATGAGTTAAATAAAATCGGAAAAGATGTGACTCTGGTTGAAATACTTCCAAATATATTAGGGGCAACGTTTGATGATGAATTTGCTCGCGAAGCTGAAACAATCTTGACCCAACGCGGAGTAAAAATCAAAACCAACTGCGGTATAGATGAAATTATAGGTGATGGTAAAGTCAGTCAAGTGCGTCTGAAAAATGGTGAAGTAATGGATGCTGACGCAGTTATCCTGTCTTTGGGTTATCTTCCGAACACAGAACTGGCAAAAAATATGGGATTGGAATTGAATGCATTTGGATTTATAAAAGCGGATCAATACCGCCGCACCAGCATTCCGGATGTATTTGCAGCCGGAGATTGTGCGGAAAAAGTTGATTTTGCAACCGGCAAGTTGAGCAAGATCATGCTGGCGTCAACAGCTTGTACGGAAGCAAGAACAGCAGGTTTAAATCTTTATGAGCTTAATACTTTTAGCACTTTCAAGGGCACTGTAGGGATCTATGCGACATGCATTGGAGAAACAGCCTTTGGTGTAGCCGGTTTGATTGAAAAACAGGCGATAAATGAAGGATTTAAAGTGTTAACAGGTATATTTACAGGAGTAAACCGTCATCCTGCTAAAATTTCGGATGCGCATAAAGAAACAGTAAAATTGATTGTATCAAAGCAATCAGGTGTAATTCTAGGTGGCGAAGTAATGGGCGGAAAATGTGCAGGTGAATTGACAAACGCAATGGGTATAGCTATTCAAAATCATATGACCGTTCATGATCTTTTGATGACGCAGATTGGCACGCAACCATTGTTAACAGCCTCTCCTGCTGCATTTCCATTGATTAAGGCAGCCGAAGCCGTTGCAAAAACATTGAAAAACATTTAAAATCTGCAGCATGTACATAGGTGCTTGCCATATGGAATGATGTACCGTATATTCACATATTGCGCTAAATAGCAGAATAGCTACATTTTACAGTATTGAAGTATTTAGTATTGGGAGCCGTAGGGCTCCCTTTTTATTATCGTCTAAATTTTGCTTATAGTTATTGACATATGTTCATAATAGAGTTAATATAGTTATAGACATAGGCCAATAACTATACTTTGTGCTACAACAGCGTTTATCAATGGGGATGAGCCTATAGCTGCTAATGTAAGCAAAGAAAAATATTGGAGCTATTAAGTTTGAAGGCGGCAAAGCAATTGCGAGCAACGAGTGCATCGAGCGTGTTGCGTGCATCGCGGAAGAAACTTGCCTCTTTCTTATAAAATTATTCATACATGTAAAGGAAGATATATATGGCGCTGCGAAACATTATGAACTATCAGACCGATGATATATTGCGAAAAAAAGCAAGAACAGTAGAGAAAATCGACAATAAGATACTGACATTGCTTAAAGATATGGCTGAAACCATGTATAATTCAGACGGAGTCGGGTTGGCAGCCCCACAGGTGGGTATATTGCGACGGCTTATTGTCATTGACGATGGAACAGGGCTTATTAAACTTATTAATCCTATTATAATAGAAACTGCCGGAGAACAGCGAGAGATGGAAGGTTGCCTGAGCATTCCGGGTATTTATGGCAGGGTGATACGCCCAGAAAAAGTAATTGTAAAAGCTCTTGACGAAAATGGGCAGCTTTTTGATTTGACAGGCACAGGGCTGTTGGCACGTGCTCTTTGCCATGAAATTGACCATCTTGACGGTGTTTTGTTTATTGACAAGGTTATACCGGAATCTATGATTAATCAAAATACTTTAATATCGGAGGTAAAAATAAATGATCGTATACGGGCCGGTGCCATCCAGACGTCTAGGCCAAAGCATTGGAATAAATAATATTCCGCCAAAGTCATGTTCATACTCCTGCATCTATTGTCAACTAGGCAGAACCAACAGGATGCAGGTAAATAGACATGAATTCTATAAGCCGGAGGAAATTTTTCATGAAGCTAAATTAAAAATTAAACAGCTTAATAATAAAAATGAATATGCCGATTATTTTTCATTTGTTCCTGACGGGGAACCGACTCTTGATATAAATCTGGGAACAGAAATTGATATGCTAAAATGTTTTGATATAAAAATAGCAGTCATAACCAATGCGTCACTCATATGGATGGATGATGTAAAGGAGGATTTAATGAAAGCGGATTGGATATCCGTCAGCATAGATGCTGTAGATGAAGATACCTGGCGAAAAATAGACCGGCCGCACAGATCATTGAAACACCAGGATATTCTGAATGGTATTGTTGAATTTTCAAAAGTATATAAAGGCACATTGGTCACTGAAACAATGCTTGTAGACGGTATAAATGATCATGAGGCATGCATAAAAGGGATAGCGGAACAATTGGCTGTGATACTCCCAAAAAAGGCTTATTTATTAGTTCCTACTCGGCCACCAGCAGAAAATAACGTAAAAAGGCCTTCAAAAGACAGCCTTATCAATGCCGCTGAAATGGTTCACAGCATATCCGGAGTGGATGTTGAATGCATAACCGGCGACGAAAAAGAGGAAGGGTTTTTCTTTAGCGAGGATATAGTCAATGATATTTTAAGCATTACATCTGTGCATCCTATCAGAGAAGAAATTGTTAACGAAATGCTCAAAAAAAGAAATTTGGATAATACAGTAATAGACAATTTAATAAAACAGGATATAATCATTGAATATTTACATGAAGGGAAAAAGTTTTACAGAAGAAACATAAATGATATTTGAAATTGTGGAGGTTGTTATATGGAAATATTTCTTGATTGTCTGCCATGTATGCTGAGACAGGTTCTCGAAGCATCCCGGATGGCAACCGACAAGCCTGAATTACAGGAAAAAATCATGGAGGAATCAATAAGAATCCTTTCAGATTATAAAAGATATAGATGTTCGCCGGATATAGGCAGGGCAATGCATCAAACCGTAAAGAAATATACCGGTGTTTCCGACCCTTATGCAATGATTAAAGATAGAGATATAAAAGCAGCGAAAAAAGTATATCCTCTACTCATGCGTTTTTTGCAAAAAAAGCAAAATAATCTTTATTGGGCTTTAAAAATAGCGGCTGTAGGCAATATTATTGATTCCGCAATCAATAATAACGTAAATATTGAAGACTCTATTGAGAAAGAACTAGAAAAAGAGTTCTCAATCTGTGATATCGATGTCTTCGAAAATAAACTGAAAACAGCCAAAAGACTTTTGATTATTGGTGACAATGCGGGCGAAACCGTGTTTGATAAGGTGCTGGCCGAGCACCTATCACAACTTGAAATCATATATGCAGTCAGAAGTGAGCCGATTATTAACGATGCTACTATTAAGGATGCCTATGATTCAGGGCTGGGCGATTATACAAAAATTATTTCTACAGGTTGTAGTGCTCCGGGAGCCATTCCTGAAGAATGCAATAAGGAATTTTTAGACATATTTAATAGCGCGGATATCGTGATCAGCAAAGGGCAAGGAAACTTTGAAGCCCTTTCAGATTATAGGCAAGAGGAATTTTTCCTGCTTAAAGCAAAGTGCCCTATAATATCCCAAAAGCTTAACGTCAGCTTAAATGATTATGTTTTTAAGTATAATAAAAAAAGCTGATAAAGAAGGGTACACGGAAACAAAGTTATATACTTATAGCCAATGACTATATGCCCATAATAGAGTTACCATAATTATGAGCAGACGTCAAAAACTATACGAGCGATGTTTGCTGGTATTTTTAATTTGGAGGGAAGAATATGAAAAAACTGTCAACAAAAAATTTAGTGCTATCCGGATTTTTTCTTGCTCTTGGACTTATACTACCATTTTTAACAGCACAAATCCCAAGTATAGGGAATAGACTGTTGCCAATGCACATTCCGGTTTTCCTTTGTGGCTTTGTTTGCGGATGGCCATATGGCTTGATCGTTGGCTTCATCGTACCCGTATTTAGGAGCATGCTGTTTGGTATGCCGCCGATGTTTCCCACTGCTGTCGCCATGGCATTCGAACTGGCTACATATGGTTGCATGTCAGGTCTTCTGTATAAATTACTACCGCAAAAGAATGCTTACATATTTGTATCATTGATTATTTCTATGATTTGCGGGAGAATTATCTGGGGAATTGTCAGCTTATTCCTGTATGGGTTGAGCGGGACCGCATTTACATGGGAGCTTTTTATAGCGGGCGCTTTCTTGAATGCAATTCCGGGCATAATAATTCAACTTATTATCATTCCCATCATTATCATCGCTCTGTCAAGGGCAAAACTTATAGAGCTATTTGCGCTGTACCTATTTTCGCTCAAAATCAAACAGTACATTAGCCTTGCCGTCCAATAAAATTTGATTTTTATCTCATTATGTCTTTATTAC
>NZ_JAIHAU010000061.1 GCF_020054945.1 Mahella sp. | reverse complement strand
AAAAATACTGGATGTAAAGCAGAAAGGTGGCTTTGAAAATGTTATTATAGGTATGGAACCAACAGGGCATTATTGGAAACCATTGGCATGGTATTTACACGAAAGGAGTTTTAATCTATGAAAAAAGTAATTTCGATTATGTTAGTTGCTGTAATGATGTTTACCATAACATCATCCGTTTTTGCAGCCGAGGAACCTAAAGCAGCTAATAAACAAGGCATATCTAGCTTAAGTATGTATGAACAAGCCAGACTATTTGCAAAAGAAAGAGGCATTGAACTTCTGCCGTTTGATGAAGGATCAATCACTAGTAAATTTAAAGAGTTTGCAACGCCTTATGATGGCATAGATGATAAACCGGATAACAAGACAAAGGATAGTATAGAGGATAATCTAATTGAACCAATGGGAGGGGCTACCGCAAATAGTGCACAACGAATTTATGTCAACACTTCTATATCTGATTCTATAGCTACTGCAGGACAAATTGATTGGTTTGTGTTTAAAACTAGCACGGGCAGTGGGGCATACAATATCTATTCAACAGGCAGTACAGACACATATGGAGAACTATATAAAAAGACGCTATCCGGTAAATATGAACTAATAAGCAGTAATGATGATGGTGGGTCAGGTACTAACTTCAGATTAGAAGTTGGTCTTAACAGTAATACTGATTATTATGTAAAAGTAAGGCATTATTCTTCTACACGGACCGGAAGTTATACATTAAGGGTAGAAGAAAACTTAGATTCTTACTATTCGCCTAGCGGTGGTTCTTGGACATGGGATATTGCATCACCAGATCCTGATGGGGTATATTTTAACATCGATAAGATTGTCTATCTTACTCCTGAAAAAGCACAGGGATATTATATTATGGTATCACAAGATTCAATCCGAGAAGTGCGAGGTACAATCGCGCATCTTACATATTCAGCAGCTGTTACATTTGTGATGAACTATTATGTTATTGGAGTTGTAGCTGCAGAATTTATTGTGGATCAAATATTTGGGTTCGCTTTCCCAGATCTCACTGAAATGGAGTTAGATGCTATTGCCAATGCAGGCAACATGAATAGTAGCGGCGAATTTCAAACAGGTATTAAGATTACTAGCTTGACTTCGTACACAACCAATTATGTTCCGGTTATGATGAATACATACGAGTCATGGAATAGATCATATATATATGGAGAGGAGAGATATAGAGGTAGCTTTGATACTAGTGATTTTACTCCTTTGTGGAGATAAAATCCTATATTTGCTAATGGATTAAACCTACTAACCTACACTTTCCCATATACCCTGTGCAAATATTAAGCTTGAAAATATATAATGGATATGGCATAATTTAAACTATGCTAACTTCGATAGGATGAATTACGCACCAAAGAAAGCAGATATATCTGCTTTCTTTGGTGCGTATAGCGCTTGGTATGATTCCGCCTATTTACCTAAATTATAACATATCAAGAAAAAAGTTAGTATAAGTAGCGGAGCGTCACTATTAAGAATTTATGCAGTACTAAGCTTATTAGGTCTCTTATTTTAATAGTACAGGCGGTGATTACTTTTGAACAAGAAGAATATATATATTAATAAGTATGCCTTTTGGGCTACAAGTATTTGTCTTATTGTATCGGTTATATCTATATTGGTATATATTGCTAAAAAGGAATTAACAATGGATAATTTATATAATGTGTTGGTATTTCCGGTAATTATATTTATAAGCTGGTTTGATGCTTTACAGAGATATAAAAAAAACAAAGAAGAAAAAAGTAAGTCTAGGTATGAAGTTTTAATCCTGCTGTTTTGGTTAGCCTGTGCAATAGCATCAATTATTTGTTATATATTTACGACAGATATGATGTGCATTTTTATTGCCATATATGCTTTGATATTTTTGATATTGAGAGTTGGGAATTGGTTTAAGGTAAAATAAAATTTATAGTATTTACAATTTATTAGTATGCTTCAAAGACTGTTTTTCTAAACCAGTTATTAAATATTTTATGGCTTATACGATCTGAATCTATCGGCGGAAACTATAATAGAAATATATGGTTCAAGATTTTCCATAAAAATAGCTATAAGGTATATGAAGCAACATTTAGGTCTATACGATTATCAATGTGATACATTCACCGGCATGTTACGATATGTACATTTTCTTGGTGTGCCCGGGGTATGGCGCACTAAAATAAATAAACGGGAAGAAATCATCTTCCCGTTTATTTATATGGCACGCTCTACCTTTCCTGAACGGAGGCAACGCGTACATACATATGCTCGCTTAGGGGCGCCGTTTACAACTATGCGTACCCTTCTCAAATTGGGCTCCCAACGCCTGTTGCTGCGCCTGTGCGAATGACTTATAGCATTGCCGTAAGCAACGCTCTTATGGCATATCGCGCATTCCTTTGACATATCCATACCCTCCCTCTATACAAAAACATCCTTATTGTATCATTATTTCGGCCATTTGACAATAGTATATTTAAAGAGTACAATATTATGGAAATCTATTATATAGGGGAGGAAAGGGTAATGGATATAGTGAATGAATTAGGGAAAATAAAAATAGCTGATGAGGTTATAGCGCGAATAGCAGGTATAAGTGCCAGTCAATGTGACGGTATAGTGGGAATGGCATCCAAACGGGCAACAGATGGTATAGTAGAGTTGCTGGGTATGGAGAACGTGACCAAAGGTATACGTGTAAATAACAAGGAAGATCAATTGACTATAGATATCTATGTTATAATAAAATTTGGCATGGCTATAGAACAGACTGCCCAAGCGGTGATGGATAAAGTAAGGCATGATATAAAGGAACTGACAGGTCTAGAACCTACTACAGTTAATGTAATAGTGGAGGGAATAGAATTTTGATGGATATTGTTCCGGATATGCCGGTCCAATATATAAAAGGAGTAGGTCCAAGGCGTGCTCGGCTATTGAATAAGCTGGGCATCTATACGTTGGCGGATATTATATATCATTTTCCGCGCGACTACGAAGATCGCACTGAAATAATACCTATAAACCGTTGGCAAAGCGGGCAAGTAGTGAATATCGTGTGCGAGATATCGGGGACACCGCGCCGCGTCAAACCGAGGTCGGGGCTTACCATAAGCAAGATCCCCATTCAAGATGGCACATCCTCAGCGTATGCGGTATGGTATAATCAAAAATTCATCGAGGATAAATTTGTGCCAGGCAAATGGTATTTTATGCGTGGTAAAGTTAATATAGGATATGGGGAGGTACAATTGCTAAACCCCCAATGGGAGGAGGTATCTTCTCCTGATGAGAAAGGCGACGAGGGGCTCATGCCTATATATCCGTCTACGGCCGATATGTCGCAGAAGATTCTGAGAAATATAATCAAAAACGCCCTGGAACTCATAAAGGGTCAATGGGAAGAATACCTTCCTGTAGAATTGAGAAAAAGATACGATCTCGCCGAAATAAACTTTGCCATAAACAATATACACTTTCCGGCAGATGTTCAGTCGCTGAATATAGCGCGTAGAAGATTGGCTTTCGATGAGCTTTTCTGTATGCAATTGGGATTTTACAGCATAAAGAAAAAGAACGATGCGCAAAAGGCGGGTACGCCATTCAGGATACGTGATATAGGATTGGAAGCCTTCATAAGAAGGCTTCCTTTTGCATTAACCGGTGCCCAGCAACGCGTGTTGGATGAAATATTGGCTGATATGTCGAATAGCAGGCCTATGAATAGATTGGTGCAAGGCGATGTGGGCTGCGGCAAGACCATCTTAGCCGTGCTGGCCTTATATGTGGCGGCGTCTAACGGCTATCAAGGCGCTATGATGGCGCCGACCGAGGTGCTGGCCCAACAGCATTTTCAGACACTGCAGAAATTTTTTGACGGATACGATATAAGCGTCGCCTTATTAAGCGGTAATATGGGAGAGAACAAGAAAAATGAAATGTTGGAAGCTATAAAGGATGGACGTATAGATGTAGTGGTAGGTACTCATGCCGTTATACAGGATAATGTAGAATTTCATCGTCTTGGTCTGGTTATAACAGATGAGCAACATCGGTTCGGTGTCAGGCAAAGGGCGGTGCTGGAGAAAAAAGGCGGTAATCCGCATGTGTTGGTGATGTCGGCCACACCCATACCGCGCAGCATGGCGCTTATTTTTTATGGAGACCTCGATGTGTCGATAGTAGACGAGATGCCGCCCGGACGACAACAGGTGGAAACCTTCTTTATACCGCCTTCTATGCGCGATAAACTCTACAGTTTTATAAATCAGGAGATAAGTAATGGCCATCAGGCGTATATTATATGTCCATTGGTAGAACAGTCGGATGCTGTCGATGCTCTGTCGGCACAAGAACTATACGATCAATTAAAAGAGAAAGGTATTTTTGGAGATAGTATCGGTCTGATACATGGACAAATGTCTGCAAATGACAAAAATGAAGTCATGGAGGCTTTTAAAAACGGCCGAATAAGCGTTTTAATCGGTACCACAGTAATAGAAGTAGGGGTAGATGTACCCAATGCCACCGTTATGGTAGTGGAAAATGCCGAGCGCTTTGGATTGGCACAACTTCATCAGTTGCGCGGCAGGGTAGGCCGTGGCCGGCATAAATCATATTGTTTTTTAATCTCAAATGCTGGTAATTCCGATGCGGGACGTCGCTTAAAAATAATGACCAAGCTTCATGACGGATTCAAGATAGCCGAGCAAGATATGCAGATACGCGGGCCGGGGCAACTTTTAGGATTGCAGCAGCATGGCATATCCGAGCTAAAGCTGGCCGATATATTCAGCGATATAGCCTTGCTCAAGCAAAGCAAAGAGGCGGTACAGATGCTAGCCGAGGGAACTATGATTCTGGATCAGCGCAGCAAGATTCTGCTGGAACAGCGCATAAAACGCCAATTTTTAAATAACATCGACGAAATAACATTCAATTAATGTTGACATAAATTACTAGAGTAAAATATAAGGACTTTGGATAAATTAATAGCACAACAAAAACAGGAGGTGAAGAAACGTATGGCACAAGGACAGTATAATGATAGCAATCAGAAGGTTGTTCCTCAAGCTAAACAAGCTTTGGAGCAATTTAAGTATGAAGTGGCAAACGAACTGGGGATTCAGACTCCTGCAGATGGTTATTGGGGAACCTTAACGTCTAGGGACTGTGGTGCAGTAGGTGGTCACATGGTTAAGAAAATGATACAGCAGGCCGAGCAGACCCTTATGAATAAAGGCGGCAAGCTGTAATAATGGTTTATTACTGTTGAAATCAAACCAGAGCGGCTATATCTATGCCGCTCTTTTTTACATAAAAAAATTGGTGACATAAGCATGTCACCAATATCGGGAGAGGAGAAATTGAAGGAAGAGCTCTATGGGGAATCCGTGTTAAACGATCCTCCATGCTTAACACAATAATATTATTGCCGTCAAAACTGGTGTTTATACATAAATTTTCAAATACGGTGTTATTTCTTGAGGATATATGTTAAAATAAGAGCATGGGTGATGCATTATGAGGATAACCGGAGGAACGGCTAAGGGTCATAGATTGAGCGGGCCCAAAAGCGCAGAGGTAAGACCTACGGCCGACATAGTAAAAGAGGCGCTCTTTAATATTTTAGCGCCATATATAGATGAAACCGTATTTTTAGATTTATTTGCCGGGACAGGCAGCGTCGGCTTGGAGGCTATGAGCCGCGGTGCCCGTGAGGTTTATTTTGTAGATAACAAACGGCAGTGTGTACAACTGATAAAAAACAATGCTTCTTTATTGAGAGTGTCCGATAAGGTTAAAATAATATCGGCTGATGCTATCGCTGCCGTAGATTTATTAAGTCGCAAGCAAGTTCATTTTGATATAATATTTATGGATCCACCATATGAAATGGGATATATAATTAAAACACTCAAAGCCATTATAACGACGGATATATTGAATAAAGACGGTATATTGGTGGTGCAGCGCAGTAAAAGGGAGGGGCTGGGACTTGACGGTGTTGGATGGACTACCTATAAGGAAAGAGCGTATGGTGATACTATATTGGATTTTATAAGGAGAGAAGACGATTGAAGATATGTGTTTATCCGGGAAGCTTTGATCCTGTTACAAACGGGCATATAGATGTAATACAGCGGGCAGCGCGCATGTTCGATAAGGTTATAGTGGCTGTGGTAGCCAACCCGAACAAACAGCCTGCTTTCACGTTGGAGGATAGAGCAGCATTTTTAAAAAGGGTTTTATCCGACATGGACAACGTTGAAGTAGATAGTTTTTCCGGCTTGCTCATCGACTATATGCATGTGAAAAAGGCGTCGGTTATAATAAGGGGCTTAAGGGCGGTATCGGACTTTGAGCATGAATTTCAAATGGCTTTGATGAACAAAAAGCTGGATGATAATATAGAAACCATATTTATGATGACAAATGGTCAGTACTCGTATTTGAGTTCAAGCATGGTCAAAGAGGTAGCCGGATTAGGTGGCTGTATAAAAGGGCTGGTGCCGGACGAGATACTTGCGGAAGTGGTACGCGCGCTTAGAAAGAAGGGAGAATAATACAGATGGATGATGTAATGGCGTTGCTGGAGCGGCTTGAAGATGAGCTCGAAAGCGGCAACAATTTACCGTTTACGTCAAAAACTATGATAAACAGAGAGCAATGTCTCGAGCTTATAAAAGAGATACGTATACGTCTTCCCGATGATTTCAAGCAGGCTCAAGTTGTCGTAGCCGAAAAAAACAGCATAATAGCCGATGCTCAAAGGCAGGCTGAAGCCATTTTGCAAGATGCTGAAAACCAATTTAAGCTTATGGTCGATCAGCACGAGATAACCAGAAAAGCCTATGAGCAGGCCCGCGAGATAATAAGTAACGCTCAAAAGAACGCTAGAGAGATAAGGCTTGGGGCTAATGACTATGCGGATGAGGTATTAGGCAAACTGGACGTTTACATTTCTCGATTGCTGGATAATATCCGAAAGGACCGCGCTGAATTAAAAAAAGGACACCATCAATCATAGCTTTATAATCTTTATGTGATTTAGTAATGCTATTGCGATCGATATGGTTAATACCGCTATAACGCCGATTATAAAAAGCCTACCGGAATGCGCTGCGATCGTAAGCCATGACTGTGCATCAGAGAAAGCGGGCTGATATGCGGGTTGAATTATATTTGTAAATATCGAAGCGTACAATGCGGCGGTTATTGCTTGTATAATTTTGGCAAAGATATAAGGAGTGAGGCTCAGACCTGATATAGATGTGACAGCCGCCACTTGTGCATGCACTGACAGCCCGCCCCATGCTATTATGAATGATATCAGCGGTAATTTGTCCCATAATGGTAGCCGAAGCTGGCTGAGCATCCTTGATCCTATGGTCATTTCTATCAATCCGGCTAAAAACGGTTTGGCCACAGCGGAATCGTCTGTCACTAGAGCTGCTATATCCAATATACCGGTTAAATCGAGTATATTTATAAGCACCGAAAACAATACTATAAAGCCGCATATACTGAGCAGAGACAGCACCGAGCTGCTTACGGCGCGATTCAGCATCTGACCTAACGGCTCTTTGTTCTGCATGTACGTATTATATAGTTCGGATATTGCTCTCGACAACAAGTGCGACGGTTTGCTATTTGTATCTATATGTGTTTCTTTGCGCTTATAAAAGCGGAATATAAGGCCGGCCGTTATGCTGGCCAGATAATGCGACGTCAATAGTATCCATCCGGCCGACGGATAGCCCAACATGCCTACGGCTACGGCGCCGGATATGAACAGCGGACCGGATGTGCTGCAAAATGCTAACATTCTCTCACCTTCCGCTTTGCTTACCATGCCTTGTTGCCTCAGCCTTGCAGTGATGCGCGCTCCGGTGGGATAGCCGGACGTTATGCTCATAATATATGCAAAAGAGCTGCATCCGGGTGTGTTAAAAAGGGGCCTCATAACGGGTTCCAATATGACCCCCACGAAATTGACGACGCCTATGGATATGAGTATTTCAGTGCCTATAAAAAAAGGTAGTAAGGATGGAAATACTATTTCAAACCATATATGTACACCCTGCAGCGATGCCTCAAAGGATTGCTGCGGGAAAAGCAATATAGCAAATACCAACAACGAGGCCGATATAGCCAGTATATATGCGCCAGCCGCTTTTTTCATCAAAAATTGGCGCAGCAGACTCCATCCTCTGTAGGGTGGAGCGGAATGCGCCGTCGCCTCCCATCTCAATCTCTATATATACCTTGCGAATTTGCAGTTATATAGATAAATATATTGCGGTATTTACCAAATATGATATATATCATTCACGAATTCGTTGCCGGCGCGGCGCAATGCCGGTTTCATATAAGCGAGCGAATAAAGATCAGTGGCCTTGATTTCTATTTCAAAAAGTTTGCGGCCCGGTGGCGATAAAATACTCCGATAATCGGCGGCTTTGGACAATAGCGGTAGCGAAGATTTGGAGCTTATATGTGGCAGCAGTTGTTTTCCTTTCTCTGAGAAACCGAGCACGCGTATGTATTGCGGTCCTCCGTTGGAAGTCAATTCATACATGACATCATTGCTCATACCGAGCATGGCGTGGATAATGGCACGTTGTATGCGCGTTTGCGTGTAGCGCTTGGTTTTTATAGAATTTATAAGGGTTTGCAGGTCGCCGGCCAGCATGGCGGCTCCCTTTATTCGGTGTTCCAGCCCTTCGGATATGTCAAGCACGTCTTCGAGGAACTGTTTCGGCATGTTTCTTAAAGCATAAACTATTATTAGCCCGATCGA
>NZ_JAIHAU010000060.1 GCF_020054945.1 Mahella sp. | reverse complement strand
AGGCCATTCGGCCATCTCAAAGAATTTAGAGGTATGAGGGCTGTATATCCTTTCACCCGGATAGATATCTATCCCTATGATATCAACATATTCATCTCCTGGATACCAGTTCGGATGCTGTCCATTCCACACCCAAATCAAATTATGAATACAGTGAACTTTTGTAAGCCTGTCAAAAAGCAGTCGGTATAGCTTGATGTATGCCTCTGCCCCAGATGCTCCCCACCAAAACCAGCCGCCACTGGCTTCATGCAGAGGGCGCCATAAAACAGGCACGTCAGCTTCCTGCAGCCGTTTTAAACATTTAGCAATCTCATCAATGTCCCTCAATAGAAGCTCATAGCCTTGTGGATCTTCACCGTTCATAATAGCCTTTAAATTAATATTGGTAGCTTTGGTATAGAATCCGCTCCACCATGGATTTTCTGAAGTATTGTACAGATAAGGTTCAGGAGCATTCCAGTGCCAACAAAACGTCACAATACCTCCCAACTTATCAAACTCAATTGCATATTCAACAGCTTTACTTGTTGTACCGTATGTTATTCTTGAAGGCGTATAATCTATAAAATCGAGCCCAAGTATAGCGGGATATTTCCCCGTTGCGTTATATATTGCTTTAAATTCAGGGCCGTTTATTCCTCCATCGGAATACTGACCTGAAATTATGTATTTACCATACATATCACACAAATATTGCATCAGCCTTTTAACCCTGTCAGTAGCTTCAGGATCAACTAACTTTGCAGATACCTTATAAATATCTTCTTCATTTGAAGAAGAAGCTGTAACTTTTAATGCATCCAATCGAATCCACCCCCAACTCTTAGTCATTTTTATCTCGTTTTTACCCGCTTTTAAATAAACTCTCTTTAAAATAGAATCTTGAAAATCAGTTCCTTCAACCTTTGCCACTCCTACAAATTCTCCATTTACATATACGTTATTTTCTTTGTATCCATCATAGCTTGAACTGATGAAGTTTAAATCGTAAAATCCGCTTTCAGGTATAGTAACATAAAAAGTAACAGTATCCTCCTCGCCTTCTATGCCGACCAGATAACCCTTACCAGAAAATCCTAGGTGAGTATTCTCAATTCGCACTTTACCGGTTGTAACCGCAGCATCCTCGGCCTCAAAAAACAGTCCAAAATCCGGGTCATATTGTCCTTCGACAGCTGCACCATCTATATCAGATATATCTCTATTATTTGTTGCATTATCCATACTTGAGCCCCCTTCTTCAGACTGATTACTATTATTATCTCTTAAATATTCACTATTATCAAGGCCACAGCCATAAACAAAAAGCAATATAATCATCATAAAGAGGCATATGACTCGCACGGCAAACTTTTTCATCTTTTCCACCTCTACTAGGTTGTGAGGTCTCCTGCATGCAAGCAAGAGACCTCTGCCGCATTATTGTGCTGTTTCGTCGGTCTTTATGAGCTCTTCCGGTTTCTTCTTCAGCGCATTATCCATCAATGTCTGTGCCTGCTGCGCTATTTCGCTTATAGCTACTTGGGGTGTCTTACTGCCGTTTTGTATCTCTGACATGAAGGTATAGGATAGCTGCACAACGTCATCGAAAGAAAGAAACCACTCGGTTTTGCTCAACCCTTTGTCTATGAGCATTTCTATAACCTGGACCGATTGTTCATCATATAATCTTTCAATATAATAATCCTTCCATTCATCCGGAGCTTCATCTGGATACGGCTCTGTCATTTCATTCTCGAATATGGCCACTTGATCAGCGTTTTTCACTGTCGATGGTATGGTATTGACATTATTTACACTTCGGGATACATATTCATCAGCTTTAGGTCCCATGGGGAACAATACTACACCATATTCATCCTTCATATTCTTCTTTATATCGTCCACCATATACCATTGTGTATAAAGCATAGCTACATTACCGTCAGAGAAACTCTGCCTCGGGTAATCCCATGCCGCGCCCTCAGGATTTAGCTCTACCACCTTATGCTTCTGTGTGAAATCCTGCCATGCCTGTAGCCCTTCCAACGCGTTAGGAGAATTAAGCGCAAATTTCGGATGATATGGGTCTGTTACATCCACACTTTCAGCATTATTGGAAAATACAAAACCAAATCCCAGATCTATACCGGACAACCCCCATTGATCTATCTTACCGTCGCCATCTGTATCTTTTGTGGCTTTTTTAGCAATCTCCAGCATTTTATCCCATGTCCATTGATAGTTGAAAAACAGATCATAGAGGTTAGGCAGACCTTCTCTCTCAAACAGCGTTTTATTCCAGAATAATAGCTCGCGAGGGTATGTTTTGCCTATATTGTAACCATAGAGTTTCCCATCAAAATTAGCCCATTTGAGAGTATCTTTATTCCATTTTTCCTCAGTAAAATCGAAAATACCTTTATCCGCGAATTCATTGAGGTCATAAAGGTACCCGTTGGTTACAGCCGTCGGGTAAAACCATCGACTATCCAACGTAACCACATCAGCTATAGAGTCACCAGCCATAGCTGCCGTTATAAATTTCTGAAGATACTGGTCCCAAGGTATATTCACATACTCTACCTTGCAATTGTATTTTTTCTCCAGCTCAGTCCTGCGAGCTATCTGCCTGTCAGCACCTGCAGAAGAACCAGGTTGAGGTGTAAGATCCCACCAAGCACTATAACGTATGGTCCTGCCGCCGAAATCCAACTGCGGAGGTTCGGACTCCTGTTTCTCAGCAGTTTGATCTGGCGTTTCCTGCTCATCATTAGTAGCAGCCGGCTGCTCATTTTCTCCGCAGCCCGCCATTACACCCGTCATTAACATAACAACTACCAGCAACATCGCTATCTTCTTTAACATTTGCAATTCCTCCTTAAAATTTTATACTATCTTGGCATAAGCATTAAACTAGTGTTTCATATATGCAAGCAATACAATCACCCCCTCCTTTGAATCCATATAAATCACATACCCGTAAGCCCTGAACGTTCTATGCTCTCCACAAAGTAACGTTGAGTGAACAGATATATTATAATAAGCGGTATTATAACAAGTATGCTGCCTGTATTGTTGAGCATAGACGAATAGGCTGGGCTTAAATACACCATAATGCCCAGTTGCGCCGATGAGTAAGCTTGCGATACATTGGGCACCAGCGAGCTTAGGGCAGTAGGTAATACCCATAACTTCTGCAAAAACAGCGTCGAATAAAAGGTATCTGTCCATTGCCATACGAAAGAAAATAGAAATACCGTAACCATCATCGGTATGGCTCCCGGCAACATAACTCTATAAAATGTCTTAAAGGCACCGGCTCCATCTATATACGCCGCTTCTTCGAGATCTTTAGGTGCTCCTCTAAAATGCTGGCGCATTATATATATATATAAGCCATTTTTTAGGCCCATGCCGGTGGCAGATAATAATATAAATGGCCAGTAACTATCCAAAAGGTTCAGCGTATGACCGGTTAAAGCAGATATAATACCAAATATGTCGAAAAACCTAAAATGCAAAAACAGCGGTATCATTATAGTCTGCGGTGGTACCACCAGTATGGCTATAACCAATCCGAAAAGCAAATTCTTCAATGGAAAATTAAATCTTGCAAAACCATAGCCTACCAATGTGCACGATATCAGCTGCATCAAGCTGGTTAACAGAGATAACTTTACAGAGTTCATAAATGCTTCCGGATATCTCATATATGTCCATGCAGTCTGATAGTTCTTCAATGTAAAATGTTTCGGCACATACCGCACTGTTATATCATAAAGGTCCCTCTCTTCCATTATTGATACAGAAAACTTTACTATAAGCGGATATAATATAACAAAGCATATGCCGATAACTAAAATTGTCCTTACTATAGACCACATCAATTGACGCAATCTATACATGGAAAAATAACTACGTTTGGCTTTTTTGGATATTGTCACATTCCGCTGTTCCATCGCTATAGAGCTCATACTTCAACCCCCTATCGTTATTCTTGATAGAATACCCATCTGGATATTATACCTACGGCTATGCCTAAAATAAGCATTATAGCTATGAAGTATACCCATGCAATTGCCGAGCTGTAACCATATGATGATTGCCTAAAAGCCGCATCCATAATCATCTGCATCACTTGATTGGTAGGCCTTGTAAATGAGTCTATTATGGAATAAACTACATTAACCAAGATAAGCGGGCTTATCATCGGAAATGTAATCTTCCAGAATTTTTCCCATCCTGTAGCACCTTCTACTATAGCTGCCTCATAAAGCGATGGAGATATGGTTTGCAGTCCGGCCAAAAATACCAATATTTGAACGCCCGACGCCGTTACCACCTGATATATATTATCTATAGCACCGGTTATATAACCAATAAATCGCGGATCCAGTCGCGTTTGCATGAGCAAGCGTCTTAATTCCAAAGCTTGCACTACAGAAGCAGCCGCACCAGTGGTAGCTTCTTCTTCGAAACTGCTCCTCGCCATATTCAGTAACATATCGCTGTTTTCAATGGCTACTATTACACCAGATGTTAATATGACAGGTAGAAAGAATACTGCTCTAGCAAAAGCTCTGCCTTTAAATTCTTGATTGAGCAAAGTAGCAGCAAAGAAGCTAAACATAACTATGAGGGGCACATCGGTTATCATCTGAGTTATAGATTCTACAAGTATCCTTCTGAAATCCGGATCTACAAAAAATGCCCTTCTGAAATTATTTAGCCCCGCATAGGTTAGCTTATAACCAGTCGCCGTTACTTCCAAATCGTGAAAGCTGAATATAATCGATTGTATTAGTGGATAAATAAAGAATACAAATAGCCCTACCAAAAACGGCGCTATAAACATATAACCGGTTATAGCCTTTTTACCCTCTAATGTGAGCCGATGTTTAGATTTAATATTCATCTGCTATTGCTCCCTTCAAACGCCTTAAAATTATTAGCTTCTATAATGATATTATCTATAGATACAGGAGCATCACTATAATTCACAATAATGCTCTTTCCGCCTTCAAATGTAACCTTATAAACATCCTGGCGTAATTTTTGATGATCGACAATAGCCTTATCCTGTATATCAGAAAACGCTGCATTCATGCGGTTATATAATTCTACTGCTCTACCAAGCCATGCTTCATAATTGACCGAATATAAATAGTTATAATCTGAATCTTTCACCAATGAATTCTCGCCATATATCCATGTAAAATATAATCCTGATCCAGTTTCTGCGGCTTTCAACACCGATCTAGTATAATCGCCCGCGAGATTTATAGCTTCACCGGCATATGATACATATCCATGGAATGCTATTTCGTAAAACGGTACACTTTCATCCGTAATACTATAACCGCTGGAATCCATAGGCATATTCAATATATGGGTAACGTAAGGCAAAGCATAATCGTTAACACCGCTGGCCATAAGGCTTATGCCTTTCTGTGTCAATGCCTCCATCTGCTCTACCATTAAAGATTTAGCCTGCTCCCTATCAACCAATCCATTCTCGCGGAAGTTAGAATTAAGATCATTGCCCATGGTAGCAAGCGATAGGCCGCTTACATTTAAGCCTTCATAATCTTCTAAAAAAGATGATACTAGCGAGTTTATTCTGGCCGGGTTTATTATATAATACGGTTCCTTTGTGTTATCGTATCTATTGGTAGCCGGATCAAAATCATATACAAGCGCTACTTCTCTGTCTAGAAAACGCGCCGCATCGGAACGTGCGCTAAAGCCATCAAACATCTTATCTTTATATGCATATTCAAAGCTTACGTCAGGATAAATCTCTACACCATTGTCGGTGGCAAAGCTTATTAACCTATCAAAATCTTTCTTGCCGCCCAGTTGGGATTGCAATTTTATATTATCGGGCAAAGAATGCCTTATGCCTCCATTAAACCAGCCCGTATATTTTAACTTTATATTGGAGATGCCGCTATTTATCAGTTTGTCTGTTATCTCTATAGCCTGGTCATAGGTTGTAAGCGGCTCAATACCTCTTACAGGCACACCGGCTACCGGTTTTATCTTATCTATGGCTCCTATAAGTTCAAGATAGAACGGCAACTCCGCCCTATTTTCTGCTTTCTTGAGTTGTCCTTTGTTCAATAAATATTCTCTATAGCTTTTTGCCATACCAACATAACCTGCATCTTGGCCAGATAAAAAGTTGTATCTTATTTTAAAAGTGCCTTGATATATTCTTGGCTGATACACCCTTACCACATTATTGCCCGCCATAGCGGTCAGATCTATAGTGTCGTTAGGCAATGTCATAAATTCAGCGCAAGCAGTATTGTATGAATTTATTCTGCCGCTCACGTCGGCCACAATAGAAGCAAAGGCGCTTCCTTCTTCAATTATACCAAATAATGCATTATCCCCATGTTTAATACCAAACAACGGTAAATATGCCTGTTCACCCTTTTCAAATACTTCTTCCTGCCTTATAGCCCGATCATTGCCATACAGGTATCCCATATATGGACGGGCATCGTTTTTACCATTATTCATATTTATAATTGCCCCTGAACCGTCTGGTACCAGCATATACCCGCTCATTTCGCTATTGCCTGCACCAAAAAACTCGAGCACTCTTATTTGGGCCAATGGATATGATGTATCATATTTTATTTCTTTTGCATCTATAGACACGATAAGGTCTTGGCCATCCAGTTTATATTCAAGTGGTATTGTGAATATATCTTTGTTAGCCTCTTTAGGTGGCACATTATTCTCCACATGATCTTTATTTAAGTCGTCTATGGTGCAACCAGCCTTTTTAAATACCTCGTCCAACTGCTGCATGACGAGATCGTTTAAATTTGGCCTCAATTCATAGATATCATGCTCGGAAAGCTTGGGATATTTAGCCAGCATTTCATTCCTTTCTCCCTCGTCTTTTATATCGTTTAACGATATAAGCTTATATCTTCTTTTTAAAAGATTTTTATCAGCATCGTCAGATAATTTGCTCAGTATTTGTTCAAATCTCTCGGCGCTTATGGCCTGAGGCACCACCAGCACTTTTTGCACACGCCCTATCGTGTATGTTATTTTTACGCCGTTATTTGTTTTATCGACCTTAAATTGATTATGCGCTATGCTGTCGTTGTAATTATCCATCTGCTGTTGCTGAGCAGTAGGGGTATAATAAGTTATACTTATTTGTGACCCAAGCTTTCCTTTATTTGCACCTGTAGCAATAGTATCCTGTTCCCTATCGGGCGGATTAGTATACCACATATACCCGGATTTTTTATCTTTTATAGCAACTTCTGTAGTAGCCGGATTAAAATACATAGCCAAAAATTCATTTTCTGCTACAAGTTCCATTTCAGACGGTACCGGATCCTGTACGGCCGACGTATCGCCTGTTTGCTGTTGTTTGGGCGTATCCGGCGCCATAAAAGCTATATCGGTGGATAACATAATAAACGCTATAGCAATGATTATCGCTATTAAGCCCTTTTTCATATAGTCGACCCCCCTTTAAATCCTAAACGTTATTTCTCTATATATCGTGTATACAAAGGTTATCATTTGCTGAAGCAAATCGAATACCAATAGCCCGATAAATATTATGATGCCCATGCCTACAATTGTAAGCAATGATGTCCCTATGGTTTTACCTATAGTATATTGATGTGTAACCATAGTGCCAAGCACTATAAGCAGTCCACACCAGAACACGGCAAGCTGAGCAAAAAATGTATAGAAAGCGCCCTCCTCAGCCGTTATGATATGGCTGAACGGTATAAGCGGCAAATTTATCAGTATAAGCGGCACCGTCGCATATGCTGTGGCTATAACGATATCAGTAAAGCTGCCTTCGCCATCCATCAATGTTGTAAGACACCAATTGGCTACGCACCAAAGCCCATATGGTATTACAACACTAAATATTTCAGTAAATATATTGAGCGTTTTAGGATTATTAGTATTAAACGCAAAGCCGGTAAGCTGCCTTCTTAAAACAAATGTCACTATAAGCAATATGATTATTATAAAAGCAGCAGATAAGCTTCCTCTTTTTTCATGCTTCAAGTCCCAAAATCCGTCAAACGGGTGGAATATCACATGAAACGAATAACCAAGGCTATCCAAAAGTTTATTGCCCTTTTTGAATATCTTATTTTTATACTTGGATATGAGCCACATGGCTATTATAGCAAGGGCTATGCCCCCTACTATCCAACCAAAGTTTTGCTCGACCACTTCTTTCCTATAGTACTGGAATGCCTTAGAATAAAGGTCCCGTTTGTTGCCCAGCTTAAAATTCTTCATAGCTTCCGCAAACCGGTCTTGTCTAAGCAGCGATTTACCAAGGCCTATATAAGCCAATTCGTAATTAGAGTTATAATGTAGAACCTGTTGCCACCGGTCGGCCGCTTCATCGTAGTGACCTTTGTGGTGTAGAGAGAGGGCTTCATTTACAAGAGAACCATATTCTGTTATGGAGAATGCCGTTACACTGTTTAGTTTAGAATCCAATACCAATATTTGATTCCCTATTCTTTCAATAGCTGTCGGACTTTTAAATGTTCCTGCCTGCTCCCCTATGCCGCCGAAAATATAGAGGAGATTACCATCATCGTCATATGTAAATATACGTCCCCTTTTTCTATCTAAAACACTATATATACCGCTGGCGCTATCTACCGATACATCGAAATTAATCGCATTCTGTATATCAGCATCGTTCAAAGCACTGGTGGTAACATATAAGAATCCTTCATCGTCTATATAAATATTATTGTATTCTGTGGGCATAAACAAAACCATTCCGGCTCGCTGTTCCCGGGTCGATATCATCTTCCATATATAGTCAATCATATTGGGTATTACTCTGCTGGCACCCATATACCCCTGAAACGTGCCATCGGCATTTAGCTCTATTATACCTTGATTAACATTCTGAGCTATAACATATATCCTTTTAGCCTTATCCAGCACAAGTTTCATAGGCTTATAGACAAAATCGGCAGGTATTATGTCGGCTTTAGGCGCACCTATCTGCCTTATGAATTCACCAGCAGTCCCCAGCTCTACTATACGGCCATTATCAGTATCCGCGACATATATATGTCCTTCTTCGGTAACGTATAACCCTTGTGGGTTTTTAAATGTATCGCTTGCTCCATCGTGTTCAAACACCTTGATTTCATTTAACACATTCCATTTGCTATCCGCAACTATTATACGATTATTACCTGAATCGGCTATATATATCTTGCCGTCTTTACCAACAAATAAATCTCCCGGTGTATTAAAATCCCCTATACCCAAGCTTGACCCATCTATTACCCTGTCGGGAAGATATGCATAGGGAGCGTATAAAATATTTCCCCAATAATCATATGTATAGCTTTCATATGGTGGAGCTGCAGATGCAAAAGCAGGGAAAACTATCGATAAACATATTATCGCAATTAATAAAGCACACATTTTTTTCATCATATCCGCATCCCTCCTTTATTCCTTTATACCCGATGTAGTCATAGTCTGAATTATATTGCTCTGGGTTATGATAAATAACGTTATAGGGACGCTCATCATAAGCAAAGCCACGGCAGCAGCCACGCCCGCTCTGGCTATGCCTCCTGCCAGTATCTGTTGCAATGCGTAAGGCAGCGTTTTCAACTCTTCTCTGTATATATAAGTACCGCCCGTCGTATTCCACAAATTCTGGAACACGAATATAACCAACGTCAACCATGCCGGTTTAACCGTAGGCATGGCTATCTGCCAAAATACGCGGAATTCACTGGCACCATCTATACGAGCCGCTTCTAATAGCGAATCGGGTATCTGTTCCATAAACTGCTTCATTAAGAACAGGCCCAATGAATATGCTAGCTGCGGCACTATTATGGCATAATAGGTGTCTATCCACCCTAAAAAAGACATGGTAAGGTAACTCGGTATAGCGGTCACATGGTAGGAAAACATAAGCGATAATACCACAATGTTAAAAAACAAAACCCTGCCTGGGAATTTATGTTTTGCCAAAACATAAGCCGCCATAGATGCTACTATAACATGACCTACTGTACCTACGGCCGTTATAAATACGGTATTCAAAATATACCTGGAAAAAGGAACCCACGATTGCTGCATCAATATAAACAGGTCTTGGAAATTTTCCAGAGAAGGATTCCTTACTATCACTATATTTGTTATGTCGCCGCCTAGCGAGCGATTAGGTTTTCTCCGCCTCGCCTTGGCCTTTGTCTTAGCCATATCAGCTCCCCACCTTTCTTATTAATCGCTGAACTATTTGATTGGTGCCTACCATAGCTATAAACAAGAGCGTAGCTATAGCCGATGCGTAACCCATTTCAAACCTTATATTCCCATAATCCACCAGATGAGACACGACCGTATGAGCCGCGTAGTCGGTACTTGGAAATCCCACCAACGGAACTAATACCTCATGTATGGCAAATGATGAAGTAATGGACATCACAGCGCCGAATAGCAGTTGTGGCTTCATGGAAGGCAACGTTATATACCATAATTCTTGCCACCTGTTTTGAATACCATCTACATACCCTGCCTCATAAAGGGTGTTGTCTATACCCTGCAGCCCCGCTACAAATGCAAGGAAGCCGGTCCCAAGGCTCATCCACAGCACCACTATTATAGCAGCCGTTTTCATATACGTAGGATCGGTAAGCCACTGAATTGGTTCGTATATAATACCCAACTGAATAAGCATACCGTTTATATAACCGTAAGCATCGCCGCTAAACAATGTATTCCACACTATATACGCCTGTCCTGAGATAGTAGGGGCATAAAATATAACCACCATTATCGCCCTTATTTTGGGCGGCAGTTCATTTATCATCCATGCAAAAAACAGAGCGGCAAAATACCCTATAGGACCAGTTATAGCAGCAAATATAAATGTATTCTTAAGCGCTATCAAAAACACCTCATCGTCCAAGAGCAAGTTTATATAATTCTGGAATCCGATCCATTTTGGCGGTTCGAGTATATTGTAATACGTGAAACTCAGCCCTATAGAGGTCAATACCGGCACTATAGTAAATATCGCAAAGATTATCGCGTATGGCGCAAGGAACATATATGATACCTTGTTTTTTTTCATCTCTGCCCACGTATTGTTCATTCTTGCGCTAAACGACATTTTTGTATTGGGGAGTATGTTGGAAGCCATCTTTCTCACCTTCCTGCCTCATTTTTTAAATCTTCCATCGTCGGCAAACCGAATTCGATGCGCTTATTGGTGATCTCATCATTTATTACCCTTACGTAATCCAGTATAGTTTCCCTTGGATCTTCCCCGTCATATATAACCTTCCTAAAAGCATTATCCAAATGCCTCGGCGTAAAATATCCGCCAGGCACTTCAGGATTACCTTTAACCCACTGCCATTGTGCCATAAGGTTCTTATAGTCCTTGACCGGCCATGGCAGTTTCTCCAAGGCTTCTATATTAGCGGTCGGATATCTCCCTGCCGCCCCTAGCAGGCTTTCCATTTCTCTGCCGAAACGCTCCTGCGTCTCTGTGCCGGTCCACCATTTCAGAAACTCCCATGCCGCATTTTTATCTTTTACCCCCCTTACCATCATAGCCGCCGTACCACCGCTTGGCACCGATCGATCTATAGAACCGTCCGCCCTTTCCATTCCTGGTACTGGCGCAAAATCCCATAACCCTCTTATTTCAGGAGCAAATACCGACAGGAAGTTATACGTCTGATAATCAGCTATGCCTATAGGCATCTCTCCTATCCTAAACCTATTCGCGAAATCATATTGTACCGGAAATTTGTAATTCACATAAAGCTCCGTCCACATCTTGAATGCTTCGATAGCTTCCTCTTCATCCAGTGCAGTGGCTATACCGTCTTGCTTATAAAGTTTACCGCCCATTTGATACAAAAGCATTGTAAACGACGTCATACCGGCACCCGGGGTCTGCGTAGTAGATATAGGAATTCCGAAATCCATATGATTCTTTTGTATAACTGGCAGTATATTAAAAACATCTTGCCACGTCTGCGGCACCTGTAAATCCAGTTCTTCAAGTATATCCGTTCTATAAAAGAGCATGGGGAAACTTTGCGTTTCCGGAAGAGCAAAAACGCCATCATTAAATTCATATGGTACCAGAGCGCTCTCGTGAAAGCGTTTGGCCACTTCATCAAAACCTTTAAATTGTGCCAGATCTATAGCGGCATTACGGGTAGCAAAATTAACAGGATCGTTTACGGCTAATTGCAGCGCCACATCCGGGCCTATATTTGCCACTACTGCCGGCAACAGCGTACCGGGCTGCACCAGCTCTAGGTTCACCGGTATACCGGTTTGCGGCGTAAATGTGTCGTCTATAATCTGCTTCAATACCTGAGCCTGATCCCTGCCAGTCTGAATCCATACTTTCAATGCTTCGCCAGTGTAAATATTACCTACGCTGTTATAATCCTCGGTAAAGGATGCTATAAGTGCCCTCGTTTCATGAAGCACTTTTTGCCCAAAACCAGTACCAGTGTCCGGCAGTTGTTGCTCTGGAGAAGCAAGCCATAAATAATCTATCTCCAACGGTTGTTCCCTGGCCGAGAGTATCCATGTACCCAAGCTTCCTATATTGGTCTTAAAATCATTCAACATCCTAGGAATCCTATCAGGCCTTCTTACCATATCTTTCAGTTGATATGATAAACGATAAAGTATAGCGCTTTGAGAGCCTCTTTGTCCGGTATAAGCTATAAGCTGCTGTGCCATTTCATCTATTATATCCCCTTGTTTATCCAGTTCCTTTATTACATCCGGTATTTGTAAATCTAACTGATAATCCCTGTAAGGATCCGGTGTAGGGGTGGTTACCATTATTATTTTTCTATAAGCCTCGTTAAGCTGATATAAACTGGATTCTATAGTACGTATAATTTCCGCCAGATCACCCAGCGTAACCTCAAGTTTTATCTCATGTTTGCCTTTTGTTAAGTAAAACAGGCATGGTTCAGCGTTTTGAGTCAGCTCATACATTACCCAATCGTTTTTATATTCGAATTTTAAATCTTCTGCTCCTGAAAATGGAACTTGTCCATCGATCAAAAGCCGTCGGTTGCTAAACGATCCTCTAACCATATTCTGCCTCACCTTAAAAGCCAGTCTATATAATCCGTCCTCGGGTACATCGACCGTCCATGTTATCCATTGGCCGGGCAGATTCCATCTATATCCCCCTATTGTGTTCAAACGTATTTTAGCGGGGTCATACGGTTCGGTAGTAGGCGATGCCCTGTCGTTTAAAGGATAAAGCGTTGGATCAGATTTTAAATCGGCATCCTCACCTTGAATTTTAACAGGTGCACCGTTATAATTTTTATATCCTTCTTTTTGATATGTGGCGAGCACTTGCTCATAAGTTGGGCTTTTCGGAGCTTGCTCTATCGTGATGGTTTTTATAGCCATTGGCTCTTTAACCGATACAAGCCTTATGGTATTTTCACCCTCATTGAAATAAAAGTAATAAGGCTCATTATAGTACCCCATATAATCCCAAAAATAGCTTTGTTCCCATCTGGGAGCCTCAACCTGCGTGGGACGTATATCGTTACCGCGGTTGTCCTGCCTGACTGCACCCCCATCAGCCCACACTCTGGAAAAAGTAAGGTGACCAGCTGCAAAAAACGGCAATTGCCCATTTATCAGCACCTCTCTTTCAATCGATGAGCCCCTTCCTTCGACAGGATAATATTCAATTTTGATATTATACAATCCTGCCGTTTTAATATCTACCTTCCACTCGATGTAACCTTCTTCATCTGTCTTGACAGACTCGCCCGGTGCATCGCCCAAGCCCGTAACTATTTCAACGGCCGGACTAGCATCGGTAAAATCGGTTGCATTTATTATTATGCTTTCCTTTGGATAAGGTGCATTTTTATGCTCATTTAGATATATTTCATAATCATCCCTTATATTCCCTGGCGTAAAGCTTTGTTCGTCCTCATCCTGCGCCTTTGAAATATTCGGTTGCGGAACCATGAAATCAGATACTGTTAATGAAAAAACCAATAGAACCGAGATAGCAACTATTTTTGTAGCCCTTTTTAACCGCACAGCTCCTGCCCCCTTTACAAGTTTAAGTTTTAGCTGATTTGATTAATAAATCTAGTGATATTATAGAATAATAAAGGACTTTATAAACTAGAAAAAGTTTATAAAGTCCTTTGAAAACTAAAGATCTTTATAATGCACGTTCCCTATATTCCAATGGCGTATATTGCGTAATCTTTTTAAATTTGCTTACAAAATAGTTCGGATCGCTGTATCCTACCGCAGCAGCTATTTCATATACTTTAAGTTCGGTGCCTTTTAGAAGTTTTTTAGCTTCCTCCATGCGCAGCCTGTGTAAATAGTCCTTAAAGTAAAGGCCAAAGCGTTTTCTAAATAGCTGTCCTAAATATACAGAATTAACATAAAAATGATCAGCTATGCTTTTTAAGTTTAAATCCTCGTTAAAGTGTGTTTTTATATATTCTTCCACTTTGTCCATTACATCATCAGAAGCTATAGTTTCCATACTCTCTGTATAAACTGTTTTACTAAAGTTGAACACATCGGCTTTGCGTTGCCTCTTAATATCTCGTGCTATATCCGCCAGCGTCTCTATCAGCTCATCTTCGTCAACGGGTTTTAACAAATATCTGGCCACGCCAAGGCGTATAGCTTGTCTGGCATACTCAAATTCAGCATATCCGGTGAGCAATATATATTGTGCGTGTACATCAAGCACTTCTCTACAATACTTTATCATATCCAAGCCATTCATACGAGGCATTTTTATATCGGCTATAACAAGATCCGGCCTCTCTTGTTTTACTTTATTTATGGCATCAATACCATTTTCCGATTCATAACATACCTGAAAGCCGTAACGTTCCCACTCGATTATAGCTTTTAAGCCCTCGCGTACGTAAGGTTCATCGTCTACTATCATCACCCTATACATCCTGCTCAGCCTCCCCATCTTGAACTCTATCTAATTGGTCTATGTTAATCATCAAAGTCACAACAGTACCTGCATCGCGCCGGCTGTCTATGCGAAATCTAAAGTCGTCGCCATACAAAAGCTTTAACCTTCTATATGCATTTTTTATGCCCACACTACCTGAAGCATCCTTTGCATCCTCTAGGCTTGTATAAATATTATCCAGCGTATATTCGCTCATCCCTATGCCATTGTCTTTTATTGTAAAAACAACGAAAGAATTGGATCTCTTTATCTCTACGACAACCAATCCATTGTCGCTGCTGCCCTCTATGCCGTGTATACACGCATTTTCAACAAACGGCTGTATAACCATTTTAGGGATGATATAATTTAAAACATCTTCGTCCACATGTATTTTATAGTCGAGTTTATCGCCAAATCTGTATTTCTGTATTTCCAAAAAATACTTTATATAATTCAATTCCTCTTTTATCGTAACATCGTCGCTCCCCCAACTTAGTATACGCCTGAAAATCTTGGATAAGTACTTAATCATCTGCGCCGTTTCAGTTTCGCCCTTAACAACACTTCTCATGCGTATGCTTTCCAGTGTATTGAAAAGAAAGTGCGGGTCTATCTGACTTTGTAGGGCATTTATCATCGCCTGCTTTTTCTCAACCTCAATGCTCTTCTTCTGCAGATCAGCTTCATATACATTCTTTATAAGGCTTTCAATAGTAGACGCCATCCTATTAAACTCCCTTATAAGATCCCCTATTTCATCCTTTCCCCCATCACATTCTATGATATCAAAATGCTGATGTCTTCCCTTTTTTATATGAGAATGAACAATATCAATTCTATATTCCAATGAAAATGACAGAACATATATGACACAGGATGCCAAGATAACATTTAAAAGCGCCAGCATTATTATAAATTTGATCGGTTGGTTCATAGCCGCCGCAATGTTTTTATCGCTTACCACATTTACTATCTTCCACAAGCCCATACCTATAGTTTTATCCATGTTTTGCTCTAATACATGGTCATTGTTTGTTATATTTATGTCTTTCAGCGTATAAAACCCGCTATTGTATTTGTCATCGTTGGAATAAACAACTTTATTGAAACCATCCACAATATATATAGCGCCCACTTGCCCTTCAGTCTTTAATATATCGACAAATTCGGATTTCTTAAAATCGATTTTCAGTATTTTCTTTATGTTGTTTTTTTTATAATAATTCAAATCTTTTATCAAGCTCACATACCATCGACCGCTTTTATAGTAACTAACAACTGAAAAACCATACGGATCTTCTATGGCATATCTATACCATTCCTCATCCTCAACATCCAGCGGCAAATGCTTATATCCCGCACTTTCGGGTATGGTAGTATTGCTGGTATATATAGCTTGTCATCATATTATAAGCCACATAAATAGCATCCTCAAACTGCTTATTTATAACAAGGCTCAAGCGCTGCAACGATGCCTTATATTGCTGGAGCTGCTGTTTTTCTACCTGCGTCCTAGTATAATTGAAAAACGCATAATCTGTCGCTACTATAGGCAATAATACACATAGGATATATATCAAAAGCAGCTTATTTTTGACCTTTATGTTATCTAGCCTGAGAAATTTAATTGCTTTTTTCATCCTTTATATCCTCGCCTGCTCTCATTTATCGCGTTCAACCACTCTTCGTTTTATCTCGCCGGTCAAAAATTGGTCAGCCATATCATAATTAGCATTTTCCATCTCGTCAGCATATTCCTGCCATAATAGATCATATTGCTCAGGAGCAGACATTATCAGACGCGCTGTATACTTCCGCGCTATGTCAGAAGCCTTCTGATTTGCAGCTTTTATCTCAGGTTCACTGTCAGGTATAGGTATATCCCAAACGAAACCGTAAGGTGTCTCCAAAGGCGGCGCCATAAGATCAGCCATACTGGTTAAATTATATGCTTTTAGCACCTCTTTTTCATAGTCCTTGTATTTATAATTCATATATTCTGCCGTATCCTGAGGAAATACATAGTTGCCATCGGAGAATTTAGCCCCTCCATCCGGGTGAGGAAATAGCCAAAAAGAACCCAGCCCTCTTTTGCGTACATAATCCGGATCATTCATCCGCTCCAATTGCGCATCCGTCAAAGTAAATTTGCCATTTTGAACAGTATAATCCACACCTTCAAATCCCCAATAGACTACTTTCAGCACTTCTTCCGAGGCCATTTTATCGATGAACTTAAATGCGGCCTCCGGATCCTCACAATTCCGGGTTATGCATATGCCGGCTCCCGTCCCCATCACACTTATGCCGTTATAGGCCTCCTTATTCACACCATCAAATACCACCGGCATAGCTATAGGCACCCTATCAAACAAGCCTTGCTTTTCTAACATATCAATAGCGTCTTGTATCTGCCATCTCTCGTCATAAAAGCCTATAACCCTGCCCGACGCTATTTTAGCCTTATAAGCGTCATAGTTTTGGGTAAACATATCTTTATCCAATAAGCCTTCGTTCCAAAGTTCATTGAGTTTTTTGTAATACTTATATGCCCAATCGCTCAACATAAAGGAGTGCGCCTCATAATTCTTATCGACCCATACTCCGCCTGTATTGGGATTGCCAGCCAGATAATTCGGAGCATTAAACAACGTATATATCCTCCAATTATCGGTTAATGCGGTAAAGCCTATCGTCGGTTCGCCGTTATAGACAGGATTGGCTCTTACATAATTCCTTATTATCTCAAAGTATTGATCAAACGAGGTGACCTTGGGCCAGTCAAGCTCCCTTAGCGCTGTTATAGGAAGATAAAAACCCGATGAGGGATAAAGAAGCCTACTATTTTTTCTATATGGCGTTAAATAGTATATATGCCCGTCTATAGGATCCCTCAACATATTCAGTTCCTGTTCGGTGTAAATCTTTTTTATATTTTGTCCATATTTATCTATATAATCATCCAGCGGTACCAGCGCGCCGGCGGCTTTGAATGTAGCGTATTCATTATGCGGGGCTATAAGCTCCGGATAGTCCTTGGTAGCCACCATAAAGCTAGCCTTTGTTTTCTCATCACTGCTGCTTATATATTCAGTCTTTAGTTTAACCCCTGTCAATTTTGAAACCTTTATACCAACAGCAGTATTGGACAGATCTATCGGTTCTTGCCTCGGATCCATAATAAAGAGTGAAAATACTTCATCGATCGCACTGCCGGCATCATATAACCCCGCCTGACTTATGTCGGTATTATCCAAAGAATTAGCACAACCAAGCTGAAATAGAAAGATCATAATATATGCTAAAACAACCATGAACTTCTTTACTCTCATATTTTAACGCTTTCCTTTCGAGCAGGCCAACGCCATATCCAATATCCTGCACAGCCGTCTTACAGCCTAGACGCCTATATCTAGGCATCCGTCCAGCGTTGAACGGATATATCCAACGCCGCTCAGGAAGTGCATATATACCAAGCAGTAAATTCTACGCTATATTTGTTTCTGACCGTAATACGCGTTTTTGCCGTGCTTTCTCAAAAAATGCTTATCCAACAAAGCCTGATCTATAGGGGTAACCCCTGCAATATTGCTCAGCGTCAATGTGTGATACGCCATCATAGCGACTTCTTCCAGCACAACGCTATTGTGCACCGCTTCTGCCGCATCCTTGCCCCATGCGAACGGCCCGTGGCTGTGCACCAATACAGCAGGTACATCATCCGCATTCATATTGTTGAAAGTCTCCACTATAACTTTGCCTGTATTCTCTTCATAAGCTTCTTCTATTTCGTCCGGTTTCATCTTTCTGGTACATGGAATATCTCCATAAAAATAGTCTGCATGAGTAGTGCCAAGAGCCGGTATATCCATGCCGGCCTGTGCCCATACAGTAGCCCAACGCGAGTGTGTATGCACGACTCCGCCTATGTTGGGAAAGGCCTTGTACAATATCAGATGTGTAGGTGTGTCAGATGACGGGTTTAATTGCCCCTCTACTTTATTGCCCTCCAGATCCACGACGACCAGATGCTCCATTTGCAGCTCATCATATGGCACACCGCTGGGCTTTATAACGACAAGACCGCTGTCCCTGTCTATGCCGCTGACATTGCCCCATGTATATGTAACCAAGCCGCGCTTAGGCAGTTCTTTATTTGCATCGAGTACCATTTGTTTAAGCGATTCCAACAATTCAACCTCATCCTCCGTTTTTTTTGATTATACCACATACGGTATTGTTGGTAAAGCGTTGACGGCAAAGGTACAAGAGGTGAAACATGAAAATTTACAGCAGGCATTTCGCCCCCTTCCGAAAGCCATATATTTGCTTTTATTCGGTTCTTATTATTATTCGAATCTTAATGAATCTGTAACTTTGATTCTTGAGCCGTAGTAACTTGGTATAATACTGAAAACAAATCCATATATAATTGCCACTAAAACAGGTAACAATAAATTCGGAAGTATGAAATCAGCTTCAAAAAGAATATACATATTTTCATTAAGATATTTTTGAATTAAAAGAACTGTGCCGCAGCTAAAGATGATAGCAATAATTGAAGCTATAAAAGCCATTATCATTCCTTCAATGATAAATTGATTTAAGGTAACGCTGATTAATAGGCTCAAATGTTTGTAAAATAGGGTCGTTCAGGGAATAATGTCTACTTCAGTCGGCAAATCCACTAATTTTTTCTGCCTCATTTGAGAAAATTCCTAAAAATAGGCACACTTATTCCACAAATTATGCTGGTTGCGTTCGCCAGCTGCCACTACGGGCGCACATCAGAAGATTCGCACTCGCTGCAAGCAGATACAGCCTGTTAAGATTTTTGGCGATACCACGGTAGCAGACCTTGTTAAAACCAAATGTATTCTTGATAATATGAAATGGATGCTCAACCTTAGCTCGTACTGAAAATTTCTGATGCTCAATATAACAAAA
>NZ_JAIHAU010000059.1 GCF_020054945.1 Mahella sp. | reverse complement strand
TTTGCAAACATGCGTGCCGGTCTATAAATCGTCGCTTTAGCAATATATTTACCCATGAACGACATTTTTAGACCATAACAAAGCTTGCAGCTTATAAAAAATATGCTATGATAGAGTATAAGAAACGAACGATGGACAAAATAACATGCAGAGATGGAAGGTAAAGGAATATGGCTATAGAAAAGCGCAGTTCGGATGCTATGGGTTTTACGCCCGTGCAGAATAATTTTATAGATAATTATATAAAGGACGTCGATGGAGACTACGTGAAGGTATACCTCTGCATGTTGAGGCAATACCTTATAAGCGGTAACATGCCTGATATCAGCGTTATAGCCGATCTATCCGGCTTAAGCAGGGATAAGGTGCGCCAAGCCCAGCGCTACTGGTGCCAGGTCGGCTTTTTCACCACCCCATCGAGATCGCCGTCGGTGCAAAGCGATATATCGCTCGATGACAGGCCATCTTACACGCCCACCGAGATAAATGCCAGCATACAGAGCAGCAATGAGATAGCCCTGCTGTTCAAAATAGCCGAAGAGAAATTAGAGCGTCTGCTCAGCACAAACGACATACAGGTCATATACAGTTTATACGACTGGCTGGGGTTGCCCGTAGAGGTCATAATAATGCTGCTGGAGCATTGCCGCTGCCTGGGTAAGCGCAATATAAGGTACATAGAGAAAGTGGCCGTGGAATGGGCGCAAAACGGCATAGACAGCATAGAGAAAGCCGAACAACACCTGCGCAGATTCGAAAAGCGCAATATCGAACATAAGAAGGTATGCGAACAGCTCGGTATATACGGTAATCCTACCAAACGTCAGGCCGAGTATATGGATAAATGGTTATACGAATGGAACATGCCGCTGGATGTCGTGCTACTGGCCTGTGATCAGACCGTAAATACGCGCGAACCGAGCTTTGCGTATATAGATGCCATACTGGAGCGTTGGCGCAACGAGGGAGTATGCACGGTGGATGATGCCGAGAAGGCGATACAGCGCTTTATAGAATCCAAAAAAGCCAAAACATCCGGCAACAAAAAACCAACGCAGACACAAACGAAGAATAGTTTTCATAACTTCCCTCAGCGGGATTATGATTTCAAACAACTGGAACATCAGATACAGGAAAATAATTTGAAACGCTTCAAAGGTTAGAGGAGGTATATTATTGGCCAGCGCCAGGGATTATTACGACATACTTCAGCAATATCAACAACGCAGGGATCGCGCCGAAAGGCTGCTCATAGAACGCAAGGATGAAATCTATAAGCTCATACCCGAGATAGCAGAAATAGACGACCAAATAAGGCAGCTCGGCATGAGCATATCCAAGGCCATGCTCAATCACGAGATAAACAGTCAACAAGCGGTCGATGAGCTTGAACATAAGCTGGAAGAGCTGCGCGACAGGAAACGTCGCCTGCTCATAAGCGCCGGCTACAGCAAGGACTATCTTTCTCCTCAATATATTTGCAAAGATTGCCAAGATACGGGCTATATAGGTACCCAAAAATGCCATTGTCTGAGACAAGCATTGATAGATCGGGCTTATGCACAGTCCAACCTTGGCCAAATGCTTAAGACACAGACATTCGATACGTTCGATATAACTCGCTATTCCGATCAGCCGATAGATGGTGAGGCCATGACGCCGCGCGAAAATATGGAGATGATATACGCGGCATGCCTGGCTTTTGTGGAGGATTTTGACCAATCGCCTGAAAACCTCCTTTTTTACGGTCCTACCGGTTTAGGCAAGACATTTTTGTCCAGTTGCATAGCGCGTGAATTACTTGATCGAGGCAAAACGGTGCTGTATCAGACCGCTTTCAGCATATTCGAGATACTGCGCGAGTATAAATTCAGCCTCAACAAATCGGACTATATACCTCAGCGATTCGATATGCTGCTCGACGTGGACCTTTTGATCATAGACGACCTTGGTACCGAGCTTAACAACAGCTTTATAAGTTCCGAGCTGTTCAATGTGCTGAATTCGCGCCTGTTGGCCGGTAAAAAGACCATAATATCGACTAATTTAACGCTGTCCCAGCTCAACGATGCCTATTCCGAGCGCATTATATCGCGTATAATAGGCCACTATACCATACTGAAGTTCTATGGCGAGGATATAAGAAAGCAATTGGCATAGGGCATGGAGTACCGATTAATCAAATCATTGCTCACGGCAAGAGCAGATGATATCCACCCTTACTCCAGCACTACCTGCGCTATGGCATAGCCTCCATCGTGCGATATGGATATCCACGCTCTTTCGGCACCGCATTCTTGCATTCTCAATAAGGCTGCATTATATGCCAGTAGAGACGGCCTGCCCGTATCGTTCGCCGTCACTTCGATATCTGTCCAACTTATACCATAGCGCAAGCCGGTGCCCAATGCTTTAAAGAAAGCCTCCTTGGCCGCAAAACGGGCAGCATACCTCTCAAATGGGCTTTTGGCCATATTGCAATATTCCTGCTCCTTATGCGTAAAGACCCTATCGAGAAACGGTTGGCCGCTCCGCGATATAACATCCTCCATACGGCTTACGCTGACCATATCTATTCCTATACCTTTTATCATCGTATTTGCCTCCTTTATCACATAGGAGTGCGCTGACGCTCCAGATTGGCAAACTTGGTGAATTGCCCCAGCCATACCAGCTCCACTACGCCCGTCGGGCCGTTGCGCTGTTTGGCTATTATGACTTCGGCAATATTTTTTTTATCGGTATCAGGATTGTAGTATTCGTCCCTGTACAAGAACGCCACTACGTCCGCATCCTGTTCCATCGCCCCGGATTCTCTCAAATCGCTCAGTATGGGGCGGTGGTCGGTACGGGCCTCCGGCGCGCGCGAAAGCTGCGATAGCGCTATTACAGGGACATTAAGCTCGCGCGCAAGGGCTTTGAGCGAGCGGGATATTTCGGATATCTCTTGCTGACGGTTCTCGGCGTTTTGCCTGCCCTGCATAAGCTGTAGATAATCAATTATTATAAGGCCCAATCCCTTCTCCATCTTAAGCCGGCGGGCTTTGGAACGCAGCTCCAGCGCCGATATGGCCGGCGTGTCATCTATATACAGCGGCGCCTCGGATAACGGCGCCAGTGCCGCAGCCAGACGCGGCCAGTCCTCTTCATCGAGGTTGCCGGTACGCAGCTTATGGCTGTCCACATTGGCCTCGGCACATAACAAGCGATTGACCAACTGTTCTTTGGACATTTCCAGACTGAATATTGCCGTCGGTATCTTGGCCTTAACAGCAGCATATTGAGCGATATTCAGCGCAAAGGCCGTTTTGCCCATGCTGGGCCGGGCGGCTATAAGTATGAGATCGGAAGGCTGAAATCCCGCCGTCTTGTAATCCAAATCCGCAAACCCCGTCGGTATACCAGTTATATGCCCTTTATTTTTATAGAGCTCCTCTATATGATCGAACGCCTCTATAAGCGCCTGGCTTATGGGTATAAATCCGCCGTGGTGGCGCTTCTGAGATATGTCGAATACACCTTTTTCGGCCTGGTCGATTATATCCTCCACGGGCTTTGCTGCTTCGTAGCTATCCTTGGTTATAAGGCTGCACGTTTGTATCAGGCGCCTTAATATAGCCTTCTCTTCCACTATACGTATATAATAATCCACATTGGCCGTAGTGGGTACCGACGCCGAAAGCGCCGTAATATAGCTTAAGCCGCCCACAGCTTCCAGCGTATTGCGCTTGCGCAGCTGCTCGGTTACCGTTACCAGGTCCACCGGCTGCCCTGTCTCATACAGCGATACCATAGCGTCGTACAGCTCTTTGTCGGCCTCGCTGTAGAAATCATCTTTACGCAGTACCTCGGTAGCGGCAGCCACCGCTTCTTTATCCAGCAGCATAGCCCCTAGCACCGATTGCTCGGCTTCTATATTATGAGGCGGTATACGATCGATAGCAGGTTCCATGTATGATCACTCCAAGCCTTCTACTACCACAGTTACAGATGCATCTACGCCGGGGAAAAGCCTCACTTTGGCTTTAAATCTCCCTATATTTTTTATTGGCTCGTCCAATTCCACTTTCTTTTTATCCACCTTTATATGCATTTGTCTATCCATCTCGTCGGCAATCTCCCTACTGGTAACCGAACCAAACAGCTTGCCGTTTTCTCCGCATTTCACCCTTATAATAAGCGGTTTCTCGTTTATCAACTTGGCTTGCTGCAATGCGCGCTCTCTTTCTCTTTGCAGTTTCGTATCTTCAGCCTGTTTTTGCGCCTTCACGGCCTTGATAACGCCCTCGTCGGCCTCTACGGCCAAACCGCGCGGCAGAAGATAATTGCGCGCATAACCATCGCTTACATTTACTACCTCGCCTTTTTTACCTATGGACTTTATATCTTCTTTTAATAATACTTTCATTTCTTTGAGTTATCCTCCTTCAAATACTCTTTTATAGCATTGATGAGCATTTCCCTTGCCTTGTTTATATCCACGCCTGTGAGCTGTGCCCCGGCCATTGTCATATGACCGCCGCCGCCCAATTTCTCCAATATAAGCTGTACGTTTACATCACCCATTGAACGCCCGCTTATATACACTGCACCGTTTACGGGCATCAATACAAACGAAGTGTGAATACCCTTTATATTTATCAATGTATCTGCCGCTTGCGCTGCTATTATATTGGAACCATCCAGTTCATCGGGACATACCGATATAGCTATGCCCGGAAACTCTATCTTGGCCTGCGTAACGGCTTTAGCCCGTGCCGTAAATGTATTGAGGTCATCCTGGAACAACTGCCGGACGGCCGTCGGATCAGCTCCCATGCGCCTTAACAGCGATGCCGCCTCAAAGGTGCGCACGCCTGTCTTAAAAGCAAAGTTTTTGGTATCTACCATGATACCGGCCAAAAGTGCTTTGGCCTCCAATGGCTCTACCTTTATCTTATCGCTTATATACTGCAGTATCTCGGTTACCATCTCGCATGTAGACGAGGCATAAGGCTCCAAATAAGCCAAAGTAGGGTTTTCTATGCCGTCGGGCGGTCTGCGGTGATGATCTATCACCACTATTTTAGCGCCGCTTTTTAACAACTCCGGGCACTCGGTATATGACGCCCTTTGTATATCCACCACTATGACCAGCGCATCATCTGATACAATATCAAGGGCTTGTTCGCTGGTTATAAGCATATCGGCGTATTCCTCATGCTGTTTTATTTCTTCCAGCAATGTGCTTATCGACGGATTCCCGCGGTCCAATACGATATGGGCTTTTTTGCCGACATTTGCGGCACCGCGCCAGATCCCTATGGCCGCACCTATAGAGTCGAAGTCGGCAAGTTCATGGCTCATTATGAATATTTTTGAAGCCGGCTCCATAAGCCCCCGCAAAGCATGAGCTATCACCCTGGACTTTACTTTGGACGTTTTCTCCACAGTCCTGTTCCGGCCGCCATAGAAATAGAATTTCTCGCGATCCCTGATCACAGCCTGATCGCCGCCGCGCCCCAATGCTAGATCTATGGCATTTCTGGCCATTGCCATTCCCTCGGCATAGCTTTCTCCCTGTATACCTATGCCTATGCTCAAGGTCGGCGCCAACCGATTGCTTATAGCTATCTCCCTTATACTATCCAATATATCAAAGCGCCTACGTTCCAACTCGTCGAGCTGGATATGCTCGAACACCAGCATATATTTATCCCTCTCGTATTTGCACCAGGCGCTGTTCAAAGACGCTATCCACTCAGTGATTACTTTATCCACCTCAGCGGCGATAGCCGGACGATTGGCCTCTTCAGCCGAGGCCATGACATCGTCGTAATTATCGACATATACCAGGCCTACCACCGGCTGTTTAGCGGCATAATCCTGCTGAAGCAAGGCATAATCAGTGACATCTATCCAATAAAGCATCAATACCGTTTTGTCGCTGTCATCGCGGTCGCCGCGCTGTGTCACATAGTACATCACATCGTAATGTCTGTCTTTCCACACCACACGGCACATATGCGTTTGCTCATCGACAGTAAGCTTTTTAGCATCCAATTCCGGAATATAAAATGCGATGTTTTCGCCCATCAAGCGCAAGCCTTTGAACAATTGGCCCATATGCTTATTGTACCATATCACCGTTCCGTCCATCTCCATGGTCAGCATGGGCAAAGGCGCTGACAATACAGCCTTCTTAGCCGCCCAATTCATGTCCTTGGAAAGGCCCTCGATATACTCGCTCCAGCGCATATTGCGCCGGCGGCTGCTATACCAGTTATATAGAACCAGCAGCAGCGTCATAGCCAGAGCTATCGCTCCTACCTGCCTGTCATACAGCATCAGTATAAGGCTTAAAGCCAGTATTATAAGCAGGTATATATTCAGTTCTGGGATTTCAAGCCATTTATTCCATCTATTTTTCATGAATCCATCCCGCCATCATATCTATTCTTTATATTACGCCTTATATGAAATATTTGTTCGGCAACGCCCAGCATGGTAAGCATGAGCTGGAATATAACAAAATTCAGTATCATAAGCGTCACTCTGGCGGCAACGCCCATATTGCTCATTATCATTATATAATCCAGCGTTGCCAGTCCCTGTACAGCGAATATGAAACTCAGCACACCTATTATAGTGGCAAAAACCATATCGAAACCCGATATGCCAAAGAGCATGCCTACCAACCCCACTACAGCTATGCTCAGCAATCCCTTTGCAGCATCGTTGGGTAATGCCCATTCATGAAACGGCTGTATATCCGATATATCGGCTCCATATTTTTTCAGCCACCGACCGGCTGCCGTCATATTGATAAAGCCTGCGATCAAGGAGAGTATCATGATCATAGACGGCAACATTATATTAAAAATAGAAGTAAGCGCCGTGGCCATATCCTCCGGCGATATCGCCTCGCCCTGTTGAGGTTGCAACATGCCGAATATATCGGAGTTCATATCGGCCGTGCTAAACAGCGTCTCTAATGCTTGCTGAATATAATCGAATATTTCTCGGCCTGTAGACCATTTCACGGCCTGCACCAGGAGTATACCGGCTGCCGCCACCGCCACAGACGAGGCTAATGCGGCATAAAAGGCATCCGATTTGCGCTTGAAAAACCAAGCCAGTATAACGACTGTCGGTATAACCAGCGCTGCGAAAACCAGTACAGCTATAGTACCGCCTGTCAAATATAATACGGCTAAAGCCACGCCTATAGATACCGCGCCCCAAAGCCAGCCGCGGCGCACGGCTATCATAATAAACGGCGCAGGGGTAAGCAGCAATACGCAATTAATCAGCGGCGCCACAGCCAATGCACGGCATAACAGCGCCGCTAATGCGCCATAACCTATGACCTCCAGTAAAACGCGGCCGCTTTTATTGTCAGACATAAACGCTCCTTTCAATGTGCAAATCCTATCTGATCTTCTTTTACGGCCTAACCGCAGCGATCTAAAACGCTTGCTTTACGGTCAGGCGATTGTCCCTTCCCATACAGGGTATGAACCCAAATATTTATAGAAACTGCTGTTGTTTGATATTATTTCCAAACATTCGCCTACTATATCATCCCGGCTATGCCCTATCAGGTCAACAAAAAAAAGATACTGCCCCAACATCTTCTTAGCCGGCCTAGACTCTATGCGCGTGAGGTTTATACCTTTGTCAGCAAATATTTTGAGCGTATGATACAGGCTGCCGGGGGTATCCTCGACGCTGAAAATTATAGATGTCTTATTATGCAAGCCCGGTTGAGCAAGCTGCTTGCTTAAAACCACGAAACGCGTGGCATTGCCGGGCATATCCTGTATGTCCGATACCAGTATATCAAGGCCCCATCGCTGCGCCGCCGATGGCATGGCGATGGCCGCCCATGGTTTGTCGCTCTCCGCTACCAGCTTGGCGGCTGCTGCGGTGCTGTATGCATTATGCACGTTGACATCAGGCATATTGCTATGTATAAAATGCTGGCATTGAGCTAACGCTTGCGGATGAGAGAATATATCGGTGATATCACCCATGTCTACGCCTCGACGTGCCATAAGGCACTGATGTACCGGCAATACCAGCTCAGCCACTATAAATAAATCCACCTCATGGGCCAGCATATCCATAGTAGCGTTAACCGCGCCTTCTATGGAATTCTCTATAGGTACCAATCCTTCGTCCACTTTATCGGAAGCTACCGCCCATATAACATCGGGTATGCTGGCATACTCGACCATCTGTCTGGGATTATAGCGGCAATATTCCAAGGCCGCCTGTTGTGTGAATGTGGCATCCGGTCCTAAAAAACCGAGTCTTTTCAATACAATTCCTCTCCTACCTATATCATCGTCCCTATACTTGATATTATAGCAGTTATCTTCGATGATTTCCAGGTTGTAAATCGGAGCTATTATAATTTTATGATAATGTCATATTGAAAGTATTTTTGACAACAAAAAAAGCGCGTAATTGCGCTGGCTTCAAGGCCGTAAACATATAAACTATTCCTAAACAAACATGGTGTTAACCACTAAAGACGGGCGTTTATGAAAAATGCCAAAATATATCTTTAGATATATTGCAAATATTTGTTTAGAGAGGTAAAATAGAGATGGTCAGTAAGAGTGTCTCAGCGTTGTTTATTATAAGGGAAATAGTGATGATATTTTTCTTTATAAATAACGGCTTTATTAAATATAATCATTACTACAATAAAAGACTCTCAAAAACTGACTGGGGATTCAATAGATTCCCAAAAAAATATTTTTAAAAAATGCAACTTTTTACGCTATAAGGTAGTCTAATATATAAAGATAGAGAACGGAGGATGATATCAGAGGTTGTCCCAAACGTCGTAGAATTTCTGTAGCGTATCCTACCTCATTATTTCACGCTAATGCTCCTTGATGGGATTTTATCCCATCTATATTCCGAG
>NZ_JAIHAU010000004.1 GCF_020054945.1 Mahella sp. | reverse complement strand
TGTGAAGCTGGACCACTACGCAATCAAAGATTGCTGTGGTCCTACGCTTCAAAAGCCCGCTCAGCATATATATCCAGCCTTATATCACGTAATGATTGCATACTTACAATTCATTTCGCTTGAGCAAGCTAACGCAATATTTCAAGGCGTTCTCCGGCTTTATATCGTTTGCATCGCTTTATATCACGCGTTTCATTCACATGGCGCAACTCGCAGATTCGCTCTTGTTTTTTGGGCCATAGTATGTTAAAATATTAACATAAAGAAAGAACCGGAGGTGGCGGCGTGGAAAATAGAATAGGCGTTATAGGCATAGTGGTCGAGCATAGGGAAGAGGTGGCGGCTAAGCTGAATGACATACTCAGCCGGCACGCTGATATAATAGTGGGGCGTATGGGTATACCCTATAAAGAGCGCGGACTGTCGGTCATATCCCTTATAGTGGACGGCACGACCGATGAAATAGGTTCGTTGACCGGTCAGCTGGGCGCTTTGCCGGGTGTAAATGTAAAATCGGCTTTGACAAAATAGAATATATTTGAATGCTGAGATCAAGGGCTTGAGCCTGAGGTCAGAGGGGGTACATAGAACCTGTTCTGCATCTTAGGCGGGACAGGTTTTTATTTTAGAAAGAAGGATGCTTTATGGTAGAAGAAAGGATGAAGGCGGACTTTATAGATGAGGATACTATAAACCGTACGTTGGAGAAAGGCAGGAAGGCCACCAAAGCGGATGTGGAGCGCATAATAGACAAGGCGGCTTTGGCCAAGGGGCTGGATCCCGAAGAGGTAGCGGCGCTGCTATATGTGGACGACGATGAGCTGCTCGAGGGCATATACAAGACGGCTCGCGAGGTAAAAGAGCGCATATACGGCAAACGGCTGGTATTGTTCGCGCCGCTTTATCTAAGCAACTATTGCGTTAATAAGTGCCGTTACTGCGGTTATCACTACGGCAGCGACATAGCGCGCAAAAAGCTGACGATGGAGGAGATAGCCGACGAGGTGCGGGCTTTGGAGGCTATGGGGCACAAGCGCCTGGCATTGGAGACCGGCGAGGATCCGGTGAATTGTCCCATAGATTATGTGTTGGATGCTATAAAGACCATATATTCGGTGCAGCAGGATAACGGCGCTATACGGCGCGTGAATGTGAATATAGCCGCCACTACGGTGGAGAATTACCGCAAACTCAAGGCGGCCGGTATAGGCACATATGTGCTGTTTCAGGAGACCTATCACCGTCCGACGTATAAGCTGATGCATCCGGCCGGTCCCAAGTCCGATTATGATTATCATACCACGGCTATGGACAGGGCTATGCAGGGGGATATAGACGATGTTGGGATAGGCGTGTTGTTCGGACTGTACGATTATCACTTTGAGGTAATGGGTTTGCTGTATCATGCCATGCACCTCGACAGCACCTACGGTGCCGGGCCGCATACCATATCGATGCCGAGGCTGAGGGCAGCCGAAAGCGTCACGATGAACGAATTCCCTTATCTGGTGTCTGACCGCGACTTTAAAAAGATAGTGGCCGTTATACGCCTGGCGGTGCCATATACCGGTATGATACTTACGACGCGCGAGCGCCCGGGTTATCGCGATGATGTTATATCGGTCGGCATATCGCAGATAAGCGCCGGTTCATGTACCGGTGTGGGCGGCTATAAGGATGAATGGGAGGAATTCCTGAGCGGCCGGCCGCACGAAGAAAAAGAGAATACTGCCCAATTCGAGGTACAAGACCTGCGCAGTCCCGATGAGATAATACGCACGTTATGCGAGAGCGGGTATATACCGAGCTACTGCACGGCCTGTTACAGGAAAGGGCGCGTTGGAGACCGCTTTATGAGCTTTGCCAAGTCGGGCAATATACACAATGTATGCCTGCCCAACGCCATATTGACATTCAAGGAATACCTTGAAGATTACGCGTCGCCGCAGACAAAGGCGATAGGGGAGAAGGCCATCGAGCAGCATCTGAAGGATATAGGCAAAGACCGCATACGCGAGATCACAAAGGAACGCCTTAAGCTCATAGAGCAGGGTCAGCGCGATTTGTACTTCTAAACCCTTCGCAGACCATCTTTGTCGATAATCTTAAAGCTGTTTTTCCAATACTCGATAAGGCCGTCAGCCTTCATACGACTGAGCTCGCGCGAGAGGGCGCTGCGATCTGCTCCGAGGTATTCGGCCAGGCCGTTTCTGCTGAACGGTATGCAGAACAGATCACTGGCCTGCTTTCTGCTTTCATTGAGCAGGTAGGCCGCAATACGGCTGCGCAGGCTTTTTGTCGACAGATAATCGATTTTTGTGCTGAGCGCGATATTTTTCTGCGCTAAAATGCTGAGCATATTTTCTATCAGCTTTGTATGGAATGTGCATGATTTGGTGCACCTTTTTATAGAGGAGGCATAATCGATAAAAAGTATATCGGCGTTTGTTGCGGCAGTCACCGTAACGGGGCTTTCCTCTATGCCGGAGCAGACGAATACCTCGCTGAACGTATCGCCGGGCTTCAGATTTGCCATTATCTGTCGCCGGCCGAAAACATCATCCTTGGAAACATGCACTTCGCCGGACAATACGACGCCTATGTTCGAGATTTCATCACCGGTGCATACTATATTGGCTCCGCGGGCGAACGATGCTATATTTGCGCCAATGCAGCAAAGCATTGAGTCGAGATCATCGTCCCCAATACCCTCAAACAGCGGAGATTTTATATTTAATGAACTTATCATATTCTATTCCTTCTATTTTGTTGCTATGGCAACCGAAGTTATAGTTAAAATATATTATAATAACAGTACGAAATCAAGAGGAAATTTGGAGGAACAGAATATGTCAAATATGTTTTGCTTTCAGTGCGAGCAGACATCCGGCGGTAAAGGCTGCCGTAATGTAGGCGTATGCGGAAAGGATGCCGTTACGGCGGCGGCTCAGGACGACCTTACGCGCGAGATGATAGCGCTTGCCCGCGCGGCGTTGTCTGCCGGCCGCACCAAAAAAGCCGATGAGCTGATTGTTGACGGCTTGTTTACTACTGTTACTAATGTTAACTTCGATCAGCAGACCGTTTCCTACTTAAAGGACGAGATAAAAGCCGAAAGGGAGAGGCTTGGGGGGCAGCCGTTTGACAGGCCGCTTTTTGAGGGCGATACCGATATAGTATCGCTGCGCTCGACGCTGCTTTTCGGCATGAGAGGCATGGCGGCCTATGCCCATCATGCGCGCATACTCGGCAAGACCGATGATGAGGTGACCGGATGGTTCTACAAAGGGCTTTCGGAGCTTGCAAACGAGCATTCAACAGATGAATGGCTGGGCCTGCTGATGGAATTCGGAAAGATAAATTTCAGGTGCATGGAACTGCTTGACGAGGCTAATACCAGCGCTTATGGCAATCCTTCGCCTGTTAAGGTTACTTATAACATCGAGAAGGGGCCGTTTATAGTCGTCACCGGCCATGATCTCCACGACCTGTATTTGTTGCTCGAGCAGACCAAGGATAAGGGCATAAATATCTATACGCACGGCGAGATGCTGCCGGCTCATGCGTATCCCGAATTGCATAAATATCCCCACTTGAAAGGGCATTTCGGGACGGCATGGCAAAATCAGCAGAAGGAATTCAAGGATCTGCCTGCGCCTGTGCTGTTTACCACTAATTGTTTGATGCCACCCAAGGATAACTATAAAGACAGGGTATTTACGACGTCGGTGGTGGCATATCCGGGCGCGGTGCATATAACCGAGGATGAGGACGGTTATAAGGACTTTTCACAGCTCATAGACAAAGCCATCGAACTAGGCGGCTATCCCGAGGATAAGAGGATGACCGGCATAAACGGCGGCGATGTCTTGACCACCGGATTTGCCCACAATGCGGTGCTTTCGGTGGCCGACAAGGTTATAGATGCCGTGAATTCCGGTTCTATAAAACACATCTTTCTGGTCGGCGGGTGCGATGGCGCACGCCCGGGCAGGAATTATTACACCGAATTTGTAAAGCAGACGCCGCAAGACAGCGTGGTGCTTACGTTGGCGTGCGGCAAATTCCGCTTCAACGATATCGACGCCGGCGAGATAGACGGCTTGCCGCGCATCATGGATATGGGGCAGTGCAACGACGCATACAGTGCCGTAAAAGTGGCGCTTGCCTTGTCCGAAGCCTTTGGCGTGGGCGTAAACGATTTGCCGCTTTCGATTGTGCTGTCATGGTATGAGCAAAAGGCGGTATGCATACTTCTTTCATTGTTGGCGCTTGGTGTTAAAAATATCAGGCTCGGCCCGACGCTGCCGGCCTTCTTGTCGCCCAATGTGCTGCAGGTTTTGGTCGATAACTTCGGCATAAAGCCTATCACCACACCGGAAGAGGACCTTAAAGCGATACTAGGCTGATTAGGAATGAAGTAAAAGAGAACCGACACAAAGCCGGTTCTTTTTTTATGCGCATAACCATTGATATTGTTCATCGACTTGTGCTATAATAATGAGGCTGATTCTGGAGGTGATATATGATGAAAGAGAATATACATCCAACTTATTATAAGGATGCAAAGGTGATATGCGCTTGCGGCAATACATTTACAACAGGTTCCACCAAAAAGGAGATACATGTGGAGATGTGTTCGCAGTGCCATCCGTTCTTTACCGGCAAACAGAAGTTGGTGGATACAGGTGGCCGTGTCGAGCGTTTCAGGCAAAGATACGGCTTGAAGGAAGACCAGTAGGTCTGACGGTATGATAGGTTAGAGATCCTTTCTCTAGCCTTTCTTAATATTATTTTGTTAGTGAACATGGGGAGAAGGTAGACCTCTTTGAAAAAGACCAAAATAGGTGGGCAAGCCGTCATAGAGGGCGTTATGATGAAAGGCCCGCACAGCATGGCCATGGCGATAAGAAAGAGCGATGGCACCATAGAGGTGGTAAAAAAACCGTCAGTGCCCTTATCGCAACGCCATCCGTTGCTGAAATTGCCCATAATAAGGGGCATGGCATCGTTTGTGGATTCGCTTGTAACCGGCATGACGTCGTTGACCGATTCGGCCAAAATATACGGTGAAGGCATGGAAGAAGAGTATAAGCCGTCGCGCTTTGAACGTTTTTTATCGGAAAAAACCGGTATGAGCGTCGACGATATAGGCATAGCCTTCGCTGTGATCATAGCGGTTATATTGGCCGTGGCGTTATTCGTATTGCTGCCCACGTATGCTGCCGGTTTGCTGGAGCAGGCCATAACCAGCCCGCTGTTATTGAACCTTATAGAAGGCGTTATACGCATTGCCTTGTTTTTGAGCTATATGCTGCTGGTTACGCGCATGAAGGATATACAACGCGTATTCGAGTATCATGGAGCCGAGCATAAGGTTATACATTGCTTCGAGCATGAAGAGGAGCTTACAGTGGAGAATGCCAGCAAATATACCACCTTGCACCCGCGTTGCGGTACTAATTTTCTGTTGTTGGTGATGGTGGTGAGCATAGTATTGTTTGCTTTCCTCGGCTGGGGCAATATATTGTGGCGTACCGTAGGGCGCCTGCTTTTGCTGCCGGTGGTGGCCGGATTGGCCTATGAATTGATACGCTGGGCGGGCAGCAGCGATGCATTGATCGTACGCATAATAAGCTGGCCGGGGCTTATGCTCCAAAAGCTTACCACGCGTCAGCCTGACGATCAGCAGTTGGAGGTGGCCATAGCAGCGTTCAATGCTGTGGCAGAAGGGGATGTATGGATGTAGCTCGAGCGCTCGAATGGGGCGGACATATGCTGCGGGAGAGCGGCATAGATACGGCAGCCAGGGATGTGGAGATATTGCTGCAGGAGCTCCTAGGCATGAATCGCAGCGCATTATATCTCGACAGAAATCGCGCGCTTTTGCCCGAACAGGAGATGGTATTCCAACAATGGATAGAACAGCGCTGCGCCAGGATGCCCCTGCAATATATATTGCGTAAAGCGTGGTTTATGGATATGGAGCTTTACGTGGATGAGCGCGTGCTCATACCGCGTCCCGAAACGGAATTATTAGTGGAGGCCGTTGTGCAGGAGGCTAAAGGGATGCCGGAACCTCCGCAGATATTGGATATAGGCACGGGTAGCGGTGCCATAGCCATAGCTCTGGCCAGGTATATGAGCGGCTGCCGCGTGTGGGCAGTGGATATATCACTGGATGCCTTGGCTGTGGCGCGCATAAACGTGGAAAAATACGGCTTGCAACAGCGCGTGGCATTGCTGGAAGGCGATCTTTTTGAACCCGTCAAGGGCATGGCTTTCGATATAATAGTGTCCAATCCGCCGTATATAGCTCGGAACGATTTAATGGAGCTGGCGCCTGAGGTGCGTTCCGAGCCTGAGCTGGCGTTAAATGGCGGCCAAGATGGATTGGATTTTTACCGCAAGTTATGCCATGCCGGTGAGCTGCTAAAACCGCATGGTTTTTTAGCATTGGAGATAGGCTATGACCAAGGGCGGGCAGTGAGCGATATTTTGAGAAAATGCGATTTTAAGGATGTGCGGGTGCTCAAGGATTTTGCCGGCATGGACCGCATAGTGTTGGCGTATAAATGGAAGTAGTATATGAGGATGTGATATAGATTGCTGGATAGACTGGATAATATTGAGGAGCGATATGAACAGCTGAGCGTTAAGATGTCCGATCCTGAGGTTATTTCTCAGCAGGATGTGTGGCGAAAGCTGGTCAAAGAGCATTCCGATCTGGAGCCAATAGTAACCAAATATAGGGAATACAAAGAAGTGGTAAGGCAAAGGGACGATGTGCTGGCCATGATTAAGGAAACCAGCGATGCCGAATTGAAGGAATTGGCTCAGCAGGAGATGGATGAGCTTAAAGAGCGCCAAGATAAACTAGAAGAAGAATTAAAGCGCTTGCTGCTGCCCAGAGATCCCAACGATGATCGCAACGTCATAATGGAGATAAGGGCCGGCGCTGGTGGCGAGGAAGCAGCGCTTTTTGCTGCCAACCTGTTCAGGATGTATTCGCTGTATGCCGAGAGCCGCGGATGGAAGATAGAAGTGATGGATTCCAACTATACCGACCTGGGCGGCATAAAGGAGATAGTATTTGCCGTGGAGGGTAAGGGCGCATACAGCAGGCTCAAGTATGAGAGCGGCGTGCACCGCGTGCAACGCGTGCCGGTTACCGAGGCCGGAGGGCGTATTCATACGTCTACTGCAACGGTGGCTGTGTTGCCGGAGGCCGAAGAGGTAGAAGTGGAAATAAATCCCAACGATCTGCGCATAGACGTATATCGCTCTACCGGGCATGGAGGCCAAAGCGTAAATACCACCGATTCGGCCGTGCGCATAACGCATATACCGACTGGTATAGTGGTAACGTGCCAGGATGAGAAGTCGCAGCTTAAAAATAAGGATAAGGCTATGCGCGTTTTGAAGTCGCGCCTGTTGGCCATAGCTCAAGCCGAGCAGGATGCCCAATTGGCTCAGACCAGGCGCAGTCAGGTCGGTACCGGCGACCGCAGCGAGCGCATACGCACATACAATTTCCCGCAGGGCAGGGTAACCGATCACCGCATAGGGCTTACCATATACCAGCTCGAGGCTTTCTTGAACGGTGATATGGACGAGATGATAGACGCCCTTATAACGGCTGATCAGGCCGAGCGCCTGTCTCAAGCGGCTGTTTGATGGCTGCCACATGCGACGAGGCATGAGCAAATTAGCTGTCGATGATGATGGCTCCAGAAAATTTATACGAGAGAGGAGAAAATCGTGGAGAGCGCAACGTATCTCTTACAACTGGCTATACTACTGATAGCTGGACTGATAGGGGCTTATATATCAAGGAAGGTGGATCAGCCCAGCGTACTGGGGCAGATCATTATAGGTATAATAATAGGGCCGTCGCTTTTAAACATAAGCTTTATAACATCAGACACGACGCTGATAGAGGAGTTTGCTAATATAGGTGTAATGCTGCTCATGTTTATAGCAGGCGTGGAGACCGATCTCAATGAGTTGAGGGATTCGGGTAAGGCATCTATGATAATAGCGTCTATAGGCGTAGTGGTACCGCTGGTGCTTGGAGCCTTGGTGTCTATGATGGAGGGCATGGACATGATGACCGCTATTTTCATAGGCGTCATATTGACGGCTACCAGCGTCAGCATAACGGTGCAGGTGCTGCGCGAGATAGGCAAGCTCAAGACCAAACAGGGCGTGGCCATACTGGGAGCGGCTGTTATAGACGATGTGCTGGGTATTATACTGTTATCTGTAGTAGCTGGAATGGTGCGCCCCGGAGCAACAGAGAATATATGGTTGCTGCTGGGCAAGATAGCATTGTTTTTTGCTGGAGCAGTGGTAGTAGGCATTATACTCTACAGATTGGTTACAAGACTGGTCTTGAGCAGGATACGCATAGGCGAATCGCTGCTGACGCTGGCTTTGATATTCACATTCATATTTGGCTTTTTTGCCGAGTATGTGGGAGTGGCGGCCATTACCGGCGCATATATAGCCGGCCTCATATTGTCGGCCACACCTTATAAAAACCGCATATCCAACGGCACTCAAATCCTCGCCTATAATCTTTTTACCCCCATATTTTTTATAAACATAGGATTAGGCGTGAATGTCAGATTATTGGGCGACGTATTAGTATTCGGTTCGCTTTTGACATTGGCCGCTTTGATAGGCAAAATTGTCGGCTGCGGGGTAGGCGCTAAAATATCGGGATTCAATACTAGAGAATCACTGCAGGTGGGCATAGGCATGATGTCGCGCGGCGAGGTCGGCCTTATAGTGGCATCTTTAGGCGAGAGCATGGGCATTATAGGACCTGATGTGTATGCGGCTATAATAATGATGATATTAATAAGCACATTGGTCACGCCGCCGCTGTTGAAGATATCATTCAAAGAGAAACCGGCGATAGCTGCCGGGAACGCAGCCCATTAATTGTATGAGAAAGAGGGAGCTTTATGTTGGCTTTGTTTATTGTGCTCAATAGAACCGAATATCTTAAAGATGTGCTGAAAGCCGTAGAAGATATGGGATTGAGCTGTACCGTAATAGACAGTATAAGCGCCAATCAATACATTAATTTTTACAGCCCGAATACATTTGCCAGCTATAATGTGCCGGTAGTGGTGGGCAGTATGAGCATGGCTGACGATGACAGCGGTATAATATACAACAAGACGTTGATAATGCTTGTAGAGGATGAGGAGAAGGCTCAACAGGCCATGGAAACCGTAGAGAGCGTTGTAGGCGATATGGCAAGGCCTGGTACCGGCATAATGTTTTATGTACCGGTGGTAAAGGCTGTGGGTAAGTGAGGGGGAAGGATTTATGTATGTGTTGTTCATAGTGTTAAATAATGTGGATAAGCTGAAAAAGGTATTGGCGGCACTAAAAGATGTTGGCGTGCGCGGTGCGACCGTTATAGATTCGGTAGGGGCCGGCAGCATGATGAAAGAGGAATTCTCCAGTATGCCCATTATAGGCAGCTTCATGCGCAGCATGGAGGGGAATTATGGAGTCAGTAAAACTATATTTTCGGTTATAGAACGCGAAGAGCAGGTAAACGATGCTATGGCGGCAGTGTCGAAGGTGCTTGGAGATATGAACAGACCGGATACGGGTATTATGTTTGTCCTGCCGGTAGTGAAGTTCAAGGGCGGTGAGCTGGAGCGTCATATAGACCGGCGCGAGCGCCGCAATATTATACAGAAACAGTATGAAAGCGAATACTATTGATCCACAACCGGCATTGGCCGGTTTTTTTATTATTTGCTTAAGCGCACAACTACAATTGCTACCTTGCTGCAAAAATTAATAAAAGAACAGATTTGTAAGGATACCACAAAAGCCAGTATAGAGGCATTTATAGTACTCCCGATAGCGGTTGGGTTTATATTAACAACGTGGGATGTAAAGCTCATATTTTACGTTGCGAATAATAAGATAATAAGCAGGTTTATATTAACAATGTGGGATGTAGAGGAGTTGTCTAGCTTATACGGTGCCATATAGGGGCATGTAGTGAGGGTAAAGAACACAATGCAGATTGCGCTGGGGTGTACAATATACTGAAGAAGTATCTGTGTAGGATTAGCTTGGGCACGTCTGAGATATACCGACAGAATGGACATCGTTTCATCTTGAATCCGAAACCCGCCGATTTATTGGCGATATAGTTCACTAATCTGGCATAATATCATATATGCTCTATGATGCTAATATATTGTACAGTGAGATTCTCGCATATAAGCTGAATATAAATAAAAACGAGGTCATATATGAACAATATATTGCTGTACAGCATTATAGGGTGCTCGGCAGGCATAATAGGCACCGGATTGGGAGGGGCTATAACCTTGCTGTTCAGGCACCCCAGCCCGCGCTTTTTGAGTACCATAATGAACTTTTCCAGTGGCCTTATGATAGCGGTGGTAACGTTCGACCTGTTGCCCGAAGCCTTCAGTATAGGAGGGCTTGGCCAAGGATTGGCCGGCTTGCTGCTCGGCGTCGGCCTTATAGTCATACTCGACGGTTTTATGCCCAAAGCGTTAAGGACAGATATAAGCGATGTGCGTTCGGGCTATTTGAAAGCCGGCGTACTATTAGGCATAGGCATAGCAGTGCATAATCTGCCCGAGGGTATAGCCATAGGTTCGGGTTTTACAGTATATGAGCGGTACGGATTGGCGTTAAGCATGATAATAGCGCTCCATGATATACCCGAAGGGATAGCCATGGCCACACCGATGATGATGGGCGGCATATCGAAGCGTCTGGTATTTGCAAGCACAGTGTTGGCCGGCGTACCGACGGGCATAGGTGCCATAGCAGGATATTATCTCGGCGAGATGTCGCCTACATTTATAGCTGTATGTCTCGGATTTGCCGGCGGCGCCATGCTCTATATAACGTGCAGCGAACTGCTGCCCGAGTCAAGCAAGCTGTATAGAGGCAGAATACCCAGCATGGGCACCATAGCGGGCATCATACTGGGTATAGTGATATCATCTGTAATATAATCTCAATACCCCATATAACCCATGTCGGACGGCGGATACATTGGTGGCATATTGTTGGGTGGCATCGCTCCCGGAGGAGGGTACATAGGCGGCATCGTCCCGCCCGCCAGCTGATTGAGTATATTCATGAGCTGTTGGCTGAGCGCGTCATGTTGCTCGAATAGAGATACGAACTCCATAAAATCGCTGTTTTGAGAAAAGCGAGGGTTGGCTTTCAAGCTTTCTATATCAGCTTTAACGGCTTGATGATGTTCGTCCATCGGTTGCACATAGTTTTTCATCATCTCGTCTATGCACATGTGCGAGCAATCATGAGTCGGCATGGGAGGATAATACCAATCACTGGGTGGCATATAACCGCCCGAAGATTTGCATAGCAGCGCGGCAATGTAGCCGGCGGTTTTATTGCCGTAATCGCCCATTTCCCTGAAGTGCATCATCATATCCTGGAAAGTGGCATCGTTGGCCAATTCAGGCTTTTGCACCATGGCGTGTATTTTCTCGTGCATCTGTTTCATTAGCGGTTCGTTGCGCATAAATATATCCATCGCCTGCATCATGAGCCGGCGCTGATCGCCGCATGGCGGATAGGGCATGCCGGGGCTGGGATAGCATGGATTTTGACCGGGATATCCCGGAGAATATGGTGGATAAAACATAGATTTTAACCTCCTGAATTTACCCTTTATTTTTAAAATCAAAGGATATAATCTATTTATAAAATATGCCGTGGCCGTTTATTATGTGATAAATTGCAAAATATAAGGCCATGGCATACAATCATCTCAGGAGAACGACTATTTTAAAGCCTAAGATAGGTTCTTCAATTTGTAATATGGCAAGTCAGTGCCTGCAACGATGTAAAGCCTACGCCCGCTATAGGCTTGACATATACACTTCTCCATGGCTGTGAAGCTGAACTGCTACGCAATCAAAGATTGCTGTTCAGCAACTCTGCTCACCTGGGCATAGCGGTTGGATAGGACTTCATGTCTTGCTCTTGCTAAGAACTTTTTTTACCTCCGTCATTATATCGGCGAGTGTTTTACCTTGATTCTTTATGTCATCGATATAAAAATCGGCCTTTATCCTGCCATACCTTAAGATTATGGCCCTGTCGATTATATTCTCTATCTCATCTATGAAATGCGTGGATATAAGTATGGTTTCATCCTCCCTGAAATCCGATACCAACAGCTTTAAGAAATCCCGCCTTGTGAACATATCGCTGCCGAGAAACGGCTCGTCCATGAGGATGTATTTCGCCCCTTTGGAAAACCCCGCCGACACCTCAAGCTTTGCTTTCTGCCCGGCCGAGAAGGTTTTGATCTTCTTCAAATAATCGAGATCGAAGAACTTAATGAGATTCCAGTAGCGATCCATATCGAAGGACGGGAAAAATTCGGCCAAAAAATTCCCATATTCATAAGGCGTCATGTTGGGAAAGTAGCTCCCTTCGCAGGTTATGAAAGCCATCCTGTCATATTGCTCGAAAACGGGCCTGCCGTCGATCAGTATCTCCCCGTACTGTATATCGCATAACCCCATTATGGCCTTGAGCATGGTGGTTTTGCCCGAGCCGTTCTCGCCCAGGATCCCTACTATCTCACCGGTATTTATGATTGCGCTTTCACTATAAAGGCCGAGGGCACTAAGCCCGTAGTTTTTGGCAACGTTCTTTAATTCTATCATGCCTATCACCTTAATTCCACGTCCGCGAAATGCCTGTAACGCGGTACGTCATAGATAAAGTCGCCCGATATATTCCTTTGTCGCTCAAGGGCCACATCATCGTCCATGTCGGTGACGAGTTCCCCTTTGTAGACCAAGGTCCCGGCTTTATAGGCATAAAGGAGCAGCCTCTTGGGGAACAGCACATCATACGTCACGAAACTTTGTCCTCTGCGTTCCCTTAAAAGCACAACAACATACAATTTGCCGTTTTTTGCGGTTATATCCCAAAACCGTTCCGGCTCGCCTTCGGTATAACGCTCTTCGATATTGCTTTCAAGGGTGATCCCTTCCGAAACATCAAAGCTCAATATGGCAAACACATCCGCATCCTGTGTCGATGCGCTGCTCCTGAAACACAGATTAAGGGATCTATTGTCAGAGAAGGCGTGATATGGAGGGTAATACGCTTTTGCGCGGTCCTCAGACCCTTCTCTGTACTCAACCAATCTGAAATCATCCAACGCGACCTCGCCGAGCATGGCGCCGCTTTTCGGGTCGTATGTGCGTACTACCAGCATGCCGTCTATAGCTAATATCAAAGCAAGCTTGTCTCCGGCGGCTTCAAGGCCCAGCACCTCGATGGTCGGCCCGCCGTCTTTATTGCCGTCAAGGCTGAAGGTGGTTACCGTCCGGACAGCATCCTTGGGTGAAGTGAGATTATTTGCTTCCATAAGCAGCCGATCGCTCATACTGTAAAATTTGACAATCTCGTATATCCCGTTCGTTCCTGTGTACTCGCGCGTGGTCGGAACCGTGAAATAAATCTTGCCCCCCGTACTTGCCATAGCATATCCGGTATCGTTGGTCAGCGAATATTGGTTTCCGCCCGGGCCTATTACATCCGTTGTAAAATCCAGGCTGTAATTCATCCAATTCTCTTGATCCATACTCCTGAGATCGAAATAGGAGATCATAACTTTCATCTTCCAGCCTGGTTCTAACTCGTATGTATATTGTATCCCGTCGAACATCTTAGCATTATAGTTAACATTATAGTATGGCGGAATAATATCTTTATAATGCTGATTGTATTCGGTGCGGGTTTTAGTTTCTCCGTCCTTCACATCGAATATGAGCCTGTGATAGCGGTCCTGCAGCACGCCGTTCACCGTTATGCCGTTGAGTTCAGCCTGGTCGCCGTATATATCCTCGATATAAACCGTAGCCCGACCCGCTGAAGCATATATATGCGAATAAACCGAAAGAACCACTGTCACCGATACAAAAGCCGCGATTATGGCCATATGCCTTTTCAATAATACTGCCATGATACAATCCCCCTTCATGCAACGGCGCCGCTTTTTACCAGCCTGATACCATGCCATATGAAAAAGCCGCTTAATAGAAACAATACCGCGCTATATGGATACATATTGATGTATTCGCTGTAGTATAATGCCTGCATCCGATAATTAAACGTATATATTATCAATCCTGCAGCAAAGACTATAAATATATAACCCCAGTATCTCCTCGAGCGTTCGCACAGGGCACCGTAATATACGGCGCAAACCACGGCTGTCAATGCCGCCAATGATGAAACGATGCTTTCATGACCTGCCGGGAGAAACAGCCGCATAAAGTCCGAGCGTATAAAGCTTAGAAACAAACCGTTATGCATCTCTCTGGGGATGGTCATTCCTGCCGAATCATATATAATATCCGGAGCAAAAAACCGATATGCTATCATGTAGCCGACAAGCTGGGCTCCTATAAAGCCTATGGATACTATGAAGAAAGCGATAAGCTTGCTGAAATATATGTATTCCCTTTTGATCGGCAGCGATAATAAGGTATATATCCCTTTGCTTCCCCAATAATCGGAATAGATGTTCTTTATGAAAATACCACATAGTATGGCAAAGAATACGGCAAAGATGATTATTGAGCCTGAATCGGCATATAAATCCTCAAACCTTCCATATATATTGCCGCTTTTTTTGGCCGCGATGTTGAGAAACACCAGAGGCGTCGCTATAACGCCGAAGTAGAGCAAGGCGGCCGAAGCAAAAAGTCTGGAGAATTCATAATTCAACAGTCTATAAAAATGCTTCACCTATTAACACCCCCATGTATTATATATATGATACGCTCTTGAAGAATGTCATTCATCTCCCCATAATTCGCTTATCAGATCGACAACCCTTTTGAAGGACAGGTTTATCCCCTTGGCCGATTTTATAAACCCTTTTATCATGTCCCGTGTAAGCTGATCATCGATCCTCGAGAATATAAGTTCGTCTATGTGGAGTATGCTGCGCTGATTGCCGCTGGTTGTGACGAACCCTTCGTCCTCCATCAGCTTATACGCCTTTTGAACGGTGTTCGGGTTTATACTCAACTGTGCGGCAACCTCCCGCCGCGACGGAAGCTGTTCTCCATCTGCGACCTTCTTGAGCAATATTTGGCGTTTGACATACATAGCGATCTGCATATAAACCGGCTCCCTGTTGTTGAGCTCGATATCGTCAAACCGCAGCACAAATCTCTCACCTCCGAATCCATCTTATAAATGTATTATATGGCTAATACATAAGCGAGTCAATATGTTTTTTATGAATAGCAGAATCCAAAGAATTCAGTGCATAATCTCGGGCTCAGGCAGTCAAGGCGCGCCGCTATTCATATTACGAATTGAAGGAAATTCTATGCTATCCTTGCGCTTTTATTGCAAATATTATAGAATATATCTGTTGTAAAACCGCGAAGGAAGGTGTATTATTTGATCATTGCTTTAGGCAGCGACCACGCTGGATTTCCTCTCAAAGAGGAGATAAAGGACCATTTGCAACAAAAAGGCATAGAATATAAGGATTATGGCTGTTACAGCCCCGAATCGGTGGATTATCCGGATATAGCCGAGACGGTGGCACTTGCTGTGGCGCAAGGGCAGTGCGATAAAGGCATATTGGTGTGCGGCACCGGCATAGGCGTATCCATAGCAGCCAACAAGGTGCCAGGCATACGCGCGGCGTTGTGCGGCGACGTATTTTCAGCCAAGGCGTCGGTGGAGCACAACGATGCTAATATACTTACCATGGGCCAGCGGGTGACCGGTCCCGGATTGGCCATCGAGATAGTCGACGCATGGCTGGCGGCTGCGTTTCTCGGCGGCCGGCACAAACGGCGCGTGGACAAGATTGCGGCATTGGATAAAAAATATGGCCGATGCCTTAGCGAGGAGAAACTAGATGGGCAATAATGTTATAGTGCTGGACCATCCTCTTATACAACATAAATTGACCCTGTTGCGCGATAAAAGCACCGGTTCAAAAGAATTCCGCGAATTGCTGGATGAAATAGCCATGCTTATGGCCTATGAGGTCACGCGCGATTTACCGCTTAAGGAGGTCGAGATAGAAACACCGGTAGGCAAGGCCCGCAGCCGTGTCATATCGGGTAAAAAGCTGGCGGTCATAGCCATATTAAGGGCAGGCCTCGGTATGACCGACGGCATACTGCGTCTGGTACCCGCCGCTAAAGTGGGGCATATAGGTCTTTACCGCGATCCGGATACACTGAGGCCGGTGGATTATTATTGCAAGCTGCCCGGAGATATACAGGAGCGCGATGTTATACTGGTCGATCCTATGCTGGCTACAGGCGGATCGGCTGATGAAGCGATTAAGCTGCTCGAGCAGAAAGGTTCCAGGAGCATCAAATTGGTGTGCCTTATAGCCTCGCGCGAAGGCATAGAATACATAAATCAGCAGCATCCGGATGTACCTGTATATACGGCGGCTATAGACGAAAAACTAAACGAGCACGGTTATATTGTACCGGGATTAGGTGATGCGGGGGATAGATTATTCGGCACTAAATAAAGGCTGTAGGGGATGAGCATTGTGGGGTAGCATTGACGATATTTGTCGTCACCTATGCGCTGATTATCAGCGAGAAGATACATCGTTCGGTTATCGGCATGATAGGGGCGCTGACATTAATAGTTTTCGGCATACTGAGTTTTGAGCAGGCTATAGATTATATAAACTGGGAAACGATAGGCCTGCTCATGGGTATGTTTACTTTGGTGGCATTGCTGTCGGAAGCGGGATTTTTCTCTTTTATGGCGTTGTGGACGGCCAGATTGTTCCATTATAAAGCCAGATGGATATTTATAGCCTTTCCGGTGCTGGCAGCATTGCTGGCGGCATTTATGGACAGCGTTACGGTTACATTGTTTCTGACGCTTTTGACATTGAGGTTATGCAGGTTATTTAAAACCGATCCGGTTCCTTTTGTTATAGCCGAGGTTATGGCTGCCAATATAGGCGGTGCTGCCACACTGGTGGGAGATCCGCCAAATGTTATAATAGGTACCATAATGGGCTATGGTTTCAGCGATTTTGTCGCTAATACCGGCCCTATATCGGTAATAGCGATAGTAGTATTGATGTTTTACCTTTATTTTACGCACAGGTCTTTATTCGCCAGTGACGGCGAGGATGCCGTTAATGAGGATATGAAAAGCATGAATCCGGCATCGGCAATAAAGAGCACCTTTCTTTTACGGTTGGGCCTTATAGCTTTCGCAGCGGCGGTAGCGGGCTTGATATTCAAAGAACCGATAAAGGCATGGTTTGGCGTGGAGTATAACTCGGCGGTGGCTGCGCTTTTACCGGCGTCCATAGCTTTGGCGTTTCTAGGCGAACACGCGCACAGGGTGATAGACCATTTGGATTATGATATACTGCTTTTTTTCATGGCCTTATTCGTCATCGTAGGCGGTCTTGAGGCCACGGGTGCCATAGAGATGATAGCCCGGTGGCTGGTATCCTTGGCGGGCGACAGCGCTGTGGGCATGATATTTTTACTACTTTTTGGCACCGGCATAACCAGTGCGGTGGTAGACAATGTACCGCTGGCTTTGGCAATGGCCTATATTATCAAGAGCATATCGCAGGCGGGGGTCCTGCCGCTGCCGCTTATGGTATGGACGCTGGCGCTGGGTGTGGACATAGGCGGCAACATGAGCCCTATAGGGGCATCGGCCAATGTGGTGGCATACAGCCTCTTAAAGAGTAGAGATACGCCGGTGAGCTGGAAATACTGGCTAAAGGAAGCCGTGATACCGACGCTGCTGGTGCTGGGCGTGTGTTACGGCATGCTGTTGTTCAAGCTTTATATAGGATGGTACTGAGGAGGAATAAAGATGCGGCCATCGTGGGATGAATATTTTATGAATATGGTGGAAATAGTAAAGACCCGTTCGACATGTTTGCGGCGGCAGGTAGGCGCTATCATAGTTAAAGATAAGCGCATGCTTGCCAGCGGTTATAACGGTGCGCCGACGGGTGTAAGGCACTGCGATGAGGTTGGCTGCCTGCGGGAGCAGATGCATATACCGTCGGGCCAGCGCCAGGAGTTATGCCGTGCCATACATGCCGAGCAAAATGCCATAGCTCAGGCGGCTATGATGGGCATAAGCGTAAAGGATGCCACTATCTACATTACAACGCAGCCGTGTGCCATATGTGCTAAAATGATAATAAACGCCGGCATAACCCGCATAGTATACGAAGGCGATTATCCAGATGAGCTGGCCATGGATCTGTTGCGCGAGGCCGGTATAGATGTGGTCCGTTTCGAAGGCGGCAATCTCGTTAAAGTGAGGTTGGAGCCGATGTCCGATTCGGAAGATGAAGAGTATGAGCATGATGATTAGAAGAAAGGGTGATGCTTTGCGTAAGGAGAAACTTAAAATTATGTCGGTTTTCGGCACGAGGCCGGAGGCTGTCAAGATGGCCCCCCTTATAAAGGAGATGGACCGTTATCCTGATTATATAGAAAATATAGTGTGTATAACAGCTCAACATAGGGAGATGTTGGATCAGGTTTTAAGGCTGTTCGATATAAAACCTGATTTCGATCTGAATATAATGCAGGACAGACAAACGTTGGCCGATATAACCGTAAGAGCGCTTCAAGGGTTATATGATCTTTACGGACAGATAAATCCTGATCTTGTATTGGTGCATGGAGACACCACTACCACATTTGCCGCATCGCTTGCCGCATTTTACAGGCATATAGCCGTAGGCCATGTGGAAGCTGGACTGAGGACACATGATAAATATTTCCCATTTCCGGAGGAGATAAATCGAAAGCTGACTGCTGCCTTAGCTGATCTGCACTTTGCGCCGACCGCTAATGCCAAAAAAAATCTGATAAAAGAGAATATATCTGCCGATAATATATTTGTAACTGGAAATACCGTTACAGATGCTTTGCTTACCACCGTTAAGGACGAATATGAATTTCAAACGCCGCAGCTCCAAAGGTTAGATTTCAAAAATCAACGCATTTTGGTAGTGACGGCGCACAGGCGTGAAAATATCGGCGCGCCATTGGAGAACATATGCCTTGCATTGAAAAAAATCGTTGAAAAGTATGCCGATGTTCATATAGTATATCCTGTACATTTAAACCCGTCTGTCCGCGATACGGTATTTTCTATGCTCGGCGATGTAAAACGCATAATGCTGTTGGATCCGCTGGATACCGAGGAACTGCATAATTTGATGGCCCGCTGTTATCTCGTATTGACAGATTCGGGCGGGCTTCAGGAAGAAGCACCATCACTCGGCAAACCGGTATTGGTACTGCGCGATGTTACCGAAAGACCGGAGGCGGTAGAGGCCGGTACGGTAAAGATAGTGGGCACCGATGCTGACGCTGTAATAAAGGAAACATCACGCCTGCTCGACGACGCCGATGAATATAAGCGCATGGCGAACGCCATAAATCCATATGGAGACGGACATGCATCCGAGCGCATAGTTCAAGCCATACTATATAAGTTCAATATATGCAATGACCGTTCTTCAGATTTTTTACAATAGCAATTATAATTCGGCTTTGCCATTGTGCAAAAAGCCGAATTAATATAAATAAAAATATATAATACAATTGGAGGAATTATACAAATGTTAGTAAATACTAGAGAAATGCTTGACAAAGCACGCGAGAAGAGATATGCTATAGGTGCATTCAATATGAGCAATATGGAGATTCTCCAAGCTATCGTTCAAGCAGCCGAGATCGAAAATGCACCGGTTATAGTGCAGGCCAGCCAGGCCGCATTGAAATACGCAGGAGTAGATTATATAGAAGCGATGGGCAGATTAGCCGCACAAAAAGCTTCAGTGCCTGTGGCCCTGCATTTGGATCATGGCACGGATTTTAATCTGATTATGTTATGTATACGTCACGGATTCACTTCAGTGATGATAGACGGTTCAAAATATCAATTTGAAGAAAATATAGCTATAACCAAAAAGGTAGTAGAGATAGCCCATGCCGTAGATGTTTCGGTAGAAGCCGAATTGGGTAAGATAGGCGGTACCGAGGACCATATAACCGTTTCGGAGAAAGAGGCGTTGTACACGGAACCGGAGGAAGCAGTGCAATTCGCTAAAGAAACCGGGGTAGATAGTCTTGCAATATCCATAGGCACCGCTCATGGCCCTTATAAAGGTGAGCCTAAGCTGGACTTCGACAGATTGGCTACGATCAGAAGTATGTTGGATATTCCGATAGTGCTTCACGGCGCTTCAGGGGTTCCCGACGACAGCATACGAAAGGCTGTGGAAAGAGGGGTATGCAAAATAAATATCGATACCGAGATACGCCAATCCTTTACCAAAGCCGTAAGAGAAATTCTTGCCGATAATTCTGCAGAATATGACCCGCGTAAAATATTGGGCGCAGCCAAAGAAACTATGGTAGAAACAGTAAGAAACAAAATGCGTCTATTCGGTTGTTCAGGCCAAGCATAAGTATAAGTATAAAAAATAATAATATCAGGAGGTATTTTTCGATGAAACTTTTTATAGATACAGCAAATGTGGATGAGATAAAAGAGGCTAATGATTGGGGCGTTATATGCGGTGTTACCACAAATCCGTCGCTTGTAGCCAAAGAGGGCCGTGATTTCATGCAAGTATTGAAAGAAATATGTGGTATAGTCGATGGCCCTATAAGCGCGGAGGTTATAAGCACACAACATGAAGGCATGGTGGAAGAGGCTAAGAAATTAGCCGCTGTGCATCCGAACGTCATAATAAAAATACCAATGCTGCCGGAAGGATTAAAGGCCGTCAAGATATTGAGCCAACAGGGCATAAAGACCAATGTTACGCTTATATTTTCAGCAGCCCAGGCACTTTTGGCGGCCAGAGCGGGCGCGACATATGTGAGCCCGTTTGTGGGGAGATTGGATGATGTGGCCAATGAGGGTATGCAGGTCGTAAAGGATATAGCCGATATATTTTTGCTCCATGATATACCCACACAGATAATAGCGGCCAGCATAAGGCATCCCATGCATGTTATAGAGGCTGCTAAAGCCGGTTCGCATATAGCGACCGTACCGTATAAAGTATTGCAGCAGATGTTTTCCCATCCTTTAACCGATATCGGCATAGAGCGGTTTTTAAAGGACTGGGAAGGCGTCAAATCCAAGTTTTAGGAAGGAGAATGCATTTTTGGATTTTGATAATTTAGAAGAAAAGGGTATATTTGAATTACGCGATATAGGTCGTCAGGTAGGCGTAAAAGGAGTAACTCGTTATAGGAAACAGCAGTTACTGGATATGATAAAGCAGAAACTCGATGAAATGCGCCAGGAGTATAAAAATGCGCAGCCGGAACAAGCTTCGATAGAAGAGATATCAGAGCCGATTGTAGAGCAAGCAGAGCCGGAAGAAGATATCGACGAGGCCGATATTACCATAGAACCGGTGCTTGAAGATGAAGTGGATATTGAACCTGAGATTGAAGATGAGGATGAGGTTGAACAGCCGCGATATGAGCAACCGAACCGTGAGCAACCTAGACGCGAACAAGCGCCATACGACCAACCCAGGTATGCTCAGCCGCGATATGAACAACCGAACCGTGAGCAACCTAGACGTGAGCAACCGCCGTACGACCAACCCAGGTATGACCAACCTAGACGCGAGCAATCCGGATATGATAATAGGCCTAATGGTCGAATCGACCGCAATTCGCCACAAAACGGCGAACGCTTTAACCGATGGGGAGGCACGCAAACAAATCATTATCAGCGTCAGCCTTACGGTTATCAGCAAAGGTCTGCAGGAGTGCCGGAATCGTTAAAGGAATTGGAATACGGCGATGCCGAGGGGGTACTTGAGGTGTTGCCGGATGGTTACGGCTTTTTACGTTCTGAAAATTATCTGCCTGGCAATAAAGACGTGTATATATCGCAGTCTCAAATAAGGCGTTTCGGTTTGAGGACAGGTGATCTCGTCAAAGGCAAGACCAGGCAGGCTAAAGAAGGCGAAAAATTTCAGGCGCTTCTTTATGTTACCAGCGTAAACGGTGAGGACCCGGAAACAGCTCTGAGGAGGAAACCATTCGATGAACTGACGCCTATCTTCCCCAATGAAAGGATAACGCTGGAGGATCATGATAACCCGCAAGAGCTCTCTACGAGGCTCATAGATCTTATAGCGCCTATAGGCAAAGGCCAGCGTGGGCTTATAGTATCGCCGCCCAAAGCCGGTAAAACTATATTGCTTAAAAAGATAGCCAACAGCATAACAAAAAACTTTCCGGATATTCACGTAATAGTATTGCTCATAGACGAGCGTCCTGAAGAAGTTACCGATATGAAGCGTTCTATAAAAGGAGAGGTCATATATTCCACATTCGATGAAATGCCTGAGCACCACGCTAAGGTATCGGAAATAGTGCTGGAGAGGGCCAAGAGGCTGGTGGAACATAAAAAGGACGTCGTTATATTGCTGGATAGCATCACGCGTCTGTCCAGAGCGTATAATCTTACGATAGCGCCTACCGGCAGAAGCCTGTCCGGAGGATTGGATCCCGGTGCCTTATACAAACCTAAGAAATTCTTCGGTTCAGCCAGGAATATAGAAGAAGGCGGTAGCCTTACCATAATAGCCACGGCGCTCATTGAGACCGGCAGCCGCATGGATGATGTTATATTCGAGGAATTCAAGGGCACGGGCAATATGGAGATCTATCTCGACCGCAAGTTATCGGAGAAACGTATATTCCCTGCTATAGACATAAATCGCTCCGGCACTCGTCGTGAGGAATTGCTGCTTTCACAGAAGGAAATGGAATGTATATGGGCTATACGCAAAGCTTTGAGCTCTATGGGTACTTCCGAAGTGACCGAATATCTTATAAGCCGACTTATAAAAACCTCTTCCAATGAAGAATTTATCGACATGATAAAGGACGGTTTGAGCAATCTTAGCACTGAAGAAAGGGCTATCTTAGCCAGATAAGACGATGGCATTGCTAAAGCTTAAACCTTTGATGGAAGAGGTAGCTAATTGTACCAAATGCCCATTGGCGCAAAGCCGTACGCATACGGTGTTCGGTGAAGGCGACTTAAATGCCCGCCTGATGTTTGTAGGGGAAGGGCCGGGCAAGGATGAAGACCTGCAAGGCCGGCCATTTGTCGGAAGGGCCGGCCAATTGCTGGATAATATGCTGGAAGCTATAGGGATAAAACGTTCGGAGGTATATATAGCTAATGTAGTCAAATGCCGCCCGCCTCAAAACCGCGTTCCCACACCGAGCGAAGCCAAGGCATGCCTGCCGTATCTGCGCAATCAGGTGGCTATAATAAAACCGAAGATAATAGTATGCCTGGGCGCTACGGCAGCCAAAAACCTGATAGACCCCGATTTTAAGATAACTCAGCAAAGGGGACAATGGATAGAGCGCAAAGGCTATTATTTTATTGCGACCTTTCACCCGGCAGCGATATTGCGGGATCCGAGCAAAAAAAAGCCGGCGTGGGAGGATTTTATTCTGATAAAAGAAAAATACCTTGCAGAAGGATTGGATGCATGAGAAAAGAAAAAGATTTTTTAACCGCGCTTAAAAATAAAACCTTGTTGTGCGACGGCGCTATGGGGACCATGCTGCGTGAGCGCGGGGCTGATAGTGAAGCATGCCTTGAGTATGTGAACATATCGCAGCCTGATATGGTGCTGACCTTGCACAAGGATTATATAAGTGCTGGTGCGGACATAATAGAGACCAATACGTTTGGGGCCAATAGATTTAAACTAGCTGCTTATGGTTTAGGAGATAAAGTAGCCGACATAAACCGGCAAGCGGTGAAATTGGCCAAGCAGGCGGCAGGCGATAACATTTGGATTTTAGGTTCGGTCGGGCCTATAGGCATACCGATGGTGCCGGTGAACGAAACGAACTGCGGTGATATTTATGAAGCCTATAGAGAGCAGATAGAGGCATTGTGCGGCGAGGGCGTTGATGCTATCATAGCCGAGACCATGGGCAGCACGCTCGAGGCTGAAATGGCTATAAAAGCCGCCAAGGACGTTGCCGATATTCCTGTGATATGTCAATTTTCTTTATTGCCCGATGGCTTTGATTCTTCCGGAGAAAGCCTGCAGAGTGTGGCGGAGTTTCTAAAGCATTGCGACGCTGATGTAGTCGGCCTAAACTGTGGCAGCGGCCCGCGCGACATGGTGGAATTCATGAAATTCATTGCGGAATACATCGATGGCACTAAATTCTTATCCATACAGCCAAACGCGGGTTTTGCCTGTTATGCGCAAGGCCGGCTTCAATACAAAGCCAAGGCCGATTACTTTGCATCGTATGTAAAGGACTATATTAAACTCAAAGTAAATATAATAGGTGGTTGCTGTGGCACTACACCGCAGCATATAGCGGCGATGCGCAGAGTATTGGACGAAAACGCGAGGCTTGAAGCAGCGAATACGACCGCCGAGCAGGACGGTATGATTACGGTGGAAACAAACCGACAGGAATCGACGCAGCCTGGCATTGCAAAGGCTGGCAATATTTTGGAAAAGATAGAACAAAAATTTGTCGTGACGGTGGAAATGGATCCGCCTAAAGGTACTCATATAGAAAAAGAATTGGCAGCTGCACGCGCCTTGAAGTCATGCGGTGTGGATGCTGTAAATATAGCCGACAGCCCTATGGCGAGGGTAAGGGTAAGCCCTATAGCGCTGGCGACACGTATAAAACAGGAGGTGGGATTGGATGCTATATTGCATTTCACCTGTAGGGACAGGAATCTTATAGGTATCCAATCCGAGCTTATAGGCGCGGCTGTTCTTGGCATAAACAATGTGCTGGCGTTAACAGGGGACCCGCCTTCTATCGGGGATCACCCCAAGGCCACGGGTGTTTTCGATATAACATCGGAGGGGCTGGTATATATATTGGATTCCTTGAATCGAGGCCGCGACTATATGGGCAATATCCTGGAGGGCAGCACAAATTTTGCTATAGGTGTAGCCTTTAATCCCAATGCTGATGATCTCGGTGCAGAGCTTGAGAAATTGAACAAAAAAATCGAAAATGGTGCTAACTTCATACAGACGCAACCCGTATATGATATACAAACCGTTGAAAAAATGGTAAAGAACATAGCCGGTTATAATATACCGGTCCTTATGGGTGTATTGCCGCTCAGGAGTTACAAACATGCGGAGTTTTTACATAATGAGGTGCCGGGCATAACCATACCACCTGACATACGCCAGCGCATGAAAGATGCCGGCGATAAGGCTCTGGACGAAGGTGTGGCTATAGCAGCCGAGCTGATAAAGCAATGCCGCGGCATGGTTAGCGGTGTCTATATGATGCCGCCGTTTGGACGGTATGATATGGTAGAAAGGATAATGGCCGAGATAGCTTGAACAGTCAAGTTCTGTGCACCTTCGGAGGCGGCGATTAGCCGCCGCCCTCTCATACACCGTACGTACCGCTTGGTATACGGCGGTTCGGTAGATAAATATGCGTTTTAGTTATGTTTTTCATAGTATATATTGACACTCAATATAATAATAAATAGCGTAAGTATAACAGCGCACAAAGTAGCTGCTACAATCATGAAAATCGGCTGGCGGAATATTCCATACAAAGTACTACTAATAAGGCCACCTCCCCATAGAATATAATTCAAAATTTGAAGCGCCATTTTACCACTTTTCATTGTGATGTACTGATCTCGTTCATCTATACTATCTGAAACGCTTTCCGTCAACCCTTTTTTTGAAAAAGCAAAATAAAAGCTCATCGCAGACCATGCAAGCGCCCAAAATCCACTAACAAGAAAACGGAGCTCAATTCCATCGAGAAGATTTGCAGCAAAGCAGATGGCAGCAATGACTGCGGCAATAATACCTACAATAAAGGCTCTGGTGTTTTTAATTCTTTTCATATCGCTCATCCTCCAATTTTTTATTTTCTTCAAGGCAACATAAATCCTCTACTGTTGTATTGAACACCTCGGCTAATCGATACGCCAACATAAGTGATGGACTATATTGCTCTTTTTCAATGGAAATTATTGTTCTTGCCGATACATGAACTAAATCAGCTAACTGCTGTTGTGTCATCTTGGCACGGGTACGCAATTCTTTTACTTTTGTTTTCATTATCTACCTCCTTAATAACATGAAGCAAACTTCTTATGAAGCTAGCTTCATGTTATCACAGTTTATTTTGTTTGTCAAGAAAAAAATGAAGTTTATTTCACACTGGTTAATATTAGTGTTTTTTTATTTACCCTTTACTATCTCTTTACCGAGGGGATTGTCAATTTTTCTCCCATTGGTCGCCGGCGCAGTAGTTTCCGTGGTATTGATAAATATAACATTCCATCCATGGGAAAAGTCGTCGTAGATACTCAAAACCGCCTGACCTTGCTAAAGAGGTGTTGGCCGCTGCCAAAGCGAGGGGAGTGAACTTTCGGCGCATATATTTCAAGCCGGCTGTGGGTTGGCTTGCTGTGGGAAATACTGTTGCCAAAAATGTATTTGCGTGGTAAAATGATATCGGCATTAATGTTGATCGAAAGGGATGAGGTCAATATGGTTTTGCAAGTACGCGAACTTAAAAAGTATTTTGGCAAGACTAAAGCGGTGGACGGCATATCCTTTGCTCTGGAGGAAGGGCAGGTTATAGGCCTGTTGGGACCTAATGGGGCCGGCAAAACTACTACCCTCAAATGCATAGCCGGTTTACTGCGCAAGGACGATGGCAGCGTAACCATAGGAGGGCTGGATCACCGCGATGATAAGGCTCGTTTCAGGCTGGCGTATATCCCGGAGGCGCCGGATATATACGATATGCTGACTGTATGGGAACATATGAAGTTTATAGCCCTGGCCTATAACCTCGCTGATTGGGAGCAGGAAGCCAAAGCGCTGCTGGAGCGGTTTGATCTCATCGATAAACGAACGGAACTGGGGGCGCATCTATCTAAAGGCATGAAACAAAAAACTTCCATATGCTGTGCCTTGCTGCATCATCCTGACGTTCTACTGTTCGACGAACCATTGGTGGGCATCGATCCCAGGGCAATGCGCCAGCTCAAGAACGCCTTTTTTGATCTTAAAGCCGATGGCAAAACACTGCTCATAAGTACGCATATGCTCGATACGGCGCAAAGCTTATGCGATAGGGTATTGGTGATGAAAAACGGCAGATTGATAGCTGAAGGCACCGTAGAAGAACTCAGGGAGCAAATGAAAGCGTCCGCGGACAGCACGCTGGAGGATCTGTTTTTGGAGGTTACGGCCGATGAGCAGCAATAAGGTGTGGAAAGAGCTGCGGGTTTTATTCTTTTTGGATTTCGCCAAATTTAAAAATTATCTAGTCGATGCTGCTAGGCATCCGGGAAAGCTCGTAGGACTTTTACTGCAATACGGCCTACAGTTTGTCTGGCTTTTGCCCATTTTTTTTGCCCGATCGAATAAACCCGCCGTGCCGTGGGCTTTGAGCTTGGATGCCTTAGGCGCGGCTGTAATGGCTTTGCTCGTATTGATTTTTTTTAGTGGTATGAATAAGGCTTCGGTTAAATACGCCCCTGGCCAATACTCGATGGGCGATGTTAATTTCCTATTTCCGTCGCCTATCAGCCAGCGCACGGTATATGCATGGTCCATGCTGAGAGAGATGGGCTCATCGCTTTATCTGGCACTGCTTGCCATAATATACCTGCCTTTCATATCGTTGATGGCAGGGTTGCCCATGAATGCCTCAAAGCTGGCTTATACGGTTATAACTATAATAATCATATCGGTATTGGGGTCGGCGTTGAATTTTTTCATATATTCAGTGTCTCATCGCTTTGGTATAGGCAAGATCATTAAAATCGCCATACGCTTGATGACCATAGGTTTATTGGCATATACAGCGTGGGGGGCATTGACAGCCGACAGCATATTGGAAGGATTGCTTGTAACCGTCAACGGCTCGGTATTTTCGAATATACCGGTTATAGGCTGGGCAAAAGCCCTGATTATGTCGCCTTTTACAGCCGGATTGTCGCCACTGCCGCTGCTCTTAGGATTACTTGCGACTGCAATAATTATCGTAGTCCTAGCTGTTCATTTCGCGGTGGACTATTATGAGGAGGCGATCGGCGTTGCCGAATGGGTTAAGTCTGTTTCCAGCGGAAACATTGAAACAACGGCTAGCAGCGAGGAACCGAAGAAAAAAGGCAGGCATGTGGATGTGGGTTGGAGCGCTAAGGGCCCTTGGGCGTTTATATGGAAACAGGCAGTGGCCAATAAGCGAGCCTCGAGGTTTATGATACTAGGTTGGGATCAGTTGCTCCTGCTGATTGTCGGCATAATATTTGGTTTTATAGCATCAGCGGATTTTAACAATGTAGCCGGTTTCATTATAGTTTATGCGGTCATGTATGTGGCGCTTATAGAGGCCATGCCAGTCGGTTTGCAATATGAGCTGCGAAAGCAATACATTTATACGCTGCCGGGAAGGCCGATGTATAAAATCCTGGCGATCAATACGATTTCGTCTGCAAAGGCGGTGATCAGGAACGCCGCGCTCGTCCTGCCCATTTGGATCCTGGCAAAGCTGAACATCTATCAAGCTTTAGCGATATGGCTGTTTTCAAGTTCAGTGGATATAATGACCCTCTTTAGCGGTGTCCTGATAAACATAGCCCTGCCGTTCTATGATGCAAAAAATGTGTTGTACGCCTATATACGCATGGCGGTGCAGGCGTTGTCTATGCTACCTGCCATACTGCCGGCTATCATAGTAGGTGTCGCCATGGACAGCATGGTTGCGGCATTTTACGCTTTTGCCGCCGGTACGCCGGTAGCACTGGTCCTGCTGCTGTATATCGCAGAAAAACTGTTTACGCGTATAGAAATGAAATAGCCGTATTAGATAAATCATTCGCCGGTGCCATATAGTTTTATGCTACCCCTGAACGAAGCTATTTGGAATATTCTGTTTTGTGGTATCAATTTCCTATATTTGAACTATTTGCTTAAAAGAACGTTGATAGTATCTTGTGATTGAATGGCGAAAACAGTTTATTTAGCCCCTTAACGGACAAAGAAAATTTTTGAAAAAGAAGGAATTATAAAATAAATGGCTTTCTAAAACGGACTTGGAACCCAATAGATTCCCAACATATAGGGTAGTCCGTACAGCTTTTAACATAGATTTTAAACGCCTTCGGAGTTTCCGAGAGTAGTCTAAATTGTATTTGGAGATGATTCCATTTCTTGGTAAGCGGATCAAAATTCGTTAAAAAAATTTTTTAAAAAATGCAACTTTTATGCCATAAGATACTCTCATATATAGAGAGAAGAAAACGGAGGATGATATCATGACCTAGAAGAATCACTAATATAAGAGATTTGAGCGGTGACAAGAAGGTGAATGTTGGAGGCAAGGCATAAACAGTCGAGCCTTTAACATAGCCTTTAAGCGCCTTCGGAGTTTTCTAAAGTACCCATAGAAGAACATTGGAGGTGATTCCGTTGGGTGATTATTAAAGAAAGAATGCAAGGGAATAGGGGAATGTAAGCTAAAGCTTGCTGCCATGCAGTGAACGATATGGATAATGCTGACAAGTTGTGTACACCTTAGGAGACGGGTTCGCAGAGTGTAATGTCACTGGAAATTTTGTTGATTTCCATTAACAAGCACTTATTATTTGGGAGGTGAGTTTGTTGTATTTAATATTTTTTATTCTATTTTTGCTAGTTATGCTTATAGTTTCCATTTATTATTTGGTAAAAAACTTCAAGTCCATAAATTCCGTTAAGCTTAGCCTTTTTGGTATTCAATGGATAATTATAAGTATTCCTTTAACTCTGGTTTATATCGACATGTCAGAAGAACTTCAAGGATCTGAACTACTTTTATTTATAGCATTTATTTTCTTGATTTTCGGTTCGTTGCTATCGTTGCTGGGTTTCTTAAAAGGAAGCTAATCTTGAGGTCAATGCTTAACTAATGCAATCGAGTAGGAGGCGGCGACTAGTCGCCTCCCGCTCATACCACCGTACGTACCGTTTGGTATACGGCGGTTCGTTAGATAAATATGCATTTTAATTATATCTTCCTATTGAAATTATAAAAATACAATGATACAATCCGAATCAGAAAGAAGCAACAATGTTAATGAGCTGATTTAAGATGTAACAAATATTGTTATTCCGAGGCTTGTAATTTCTCCAGGTAATAATGGGATAACTTGAGTAGTCCACAGGGAGGGATAAAGATGATCAAAAAGAAAAAAATATTATTATTTGCTATAGTGCTAATTGCTGCTATTATTAGCGCGCTATCCGGTTCTAGCATAGCGTCAGTAACAGGATCAACGACTTCTGCAGGCTCACTAATATCAAAGGATACTGCTGAATATAAGAATATATATCTTTATAATTTTGATGTAAAAGGCATAAATGATTTAGAGAAAGTTAAAGATGAATTAAATAAAAACATACCTGTTGCTATTTATGGTGAAAACATTGATATGGTGGAATTATATCCATTTTTTAAAGAAATGAAACTTCCATTCTCAATAGAGCGTGAAAAAGATGAGCGGCTTATCAAAGAATATAACAATATGACTGATGTGGAGGATTTAAATAAAATTGATAAAGTGGAGCCATTAGATACGACTTCTGAAGGGGATGTTAATTTAAAGCAGGATGAATACACAAGCATTACACCTTTAATTATTTTATTGCCTAAAGGGGACTATACATTTGTTAATATCGAAGATATAATATCTTTAAGGCAGAATAAAGACAAATTAAAACAAGAGGTAAAGACTTATTTGAAGAATATAGACATACCTTCTTTAATAAATGATTATGAAGATGATATATATAAAACCGTATTATCCCGTACTGCTGTTGTAGCTGAAAATACCGATACGCGGCTTTTAGCCTCAATAAGGCAAACTTATACTTTTTATGGTGACTTCTATTTTGCAGGTACCACATTTTATGATAAACAGGCCGGCAAACACACTACAGATTATTTAATTTATAATGTAAGAGATGTTGAGCCAAGTTATGATCATCTGATAATAGAGGCAAACACACGAGTTTATCCCTTCCCAGCTTTAAATGAGGGGCCTCCGTATGCGACAAGAGCGTTTGAAGCAAAATTGGATAATTATTATTCGAGCGATATCCTTATCGATTGGGCTCCCGATACAGGAGAATTGGATTTGGATAATGGAAGTCAATACACTTTTTCTATAGGGTCTCTATTGAGTGTGCCATTTTCATATACGTGGGAAGGATACAGTGATACGCACATAAAGGGAATCGGAAACAAGAGCAATCAATTATATTATAATTATTTTGATAGGAATAGGAACGGAGGATTAGCAATTAATCCATTTACAGTAAAATATTCAGCTATGTATAAGAGTGAAGGAACTTTGCTTAAATTAAACTACCAGAATTTATTTGGCGTCGCCCTTGATGGTACTCCTGCAGGTCATACATGGTACGGAAATGTATGGTACGTATTGACGTATGATTATTAAAAATAGGGGTGCGCCGGTTCAGCGCTAGATATATAGCTCGGTGAGATACTGAGCTCGGCAAAGTCCAACCAACAGCCGGTATCATCTGGAGTTGGTAAGCGAAAAGTACACTAGTACATGTGTGCCAGAAAAGCTGTATGCGGGAAAACTGCATGTACGGGCCTATGAGGGAAGCAGGAAATCCCCTCACAACAACAAATTATTTTGGAAAGGAGCGTCGAGACTGTCTACTCGACGAGGAGCTTTATGAGTAAGCTAATGCGGAATGTTTTAATCGTTATTGCAGCCGTACTCCTAATTTTTATAGTCGTGAGTTTAATAGGTATAGCAGGAAATTCTCATGGTGAGAATACTGAAAGTAGGAGTATTAGCATAACGGAGCCAAACGAATAAGTCAACTTTTTAGAAACGGAGATATTTGTATATGAATAATCCATCGAAAAATAAGAACAGCAATAATGAAATTAAACAAGGTTATATATCAAAATATAGTGAAATTGGAATTGGGATTGGTTCAATTATTGGTGTAATTATTGTAATACTCCGAAACGATAGTTTCTGGATTTCTTTATGCATTGGGTTGGGAGGAACGCTAGGATTTTTAATGGACATATATAATATTAGGAAAAGTAAGAATACAATTTAATTGTTTTCACACGATAAGAAGCCTTTGCGATTATTCACTTACAAAAAATGCTTTGCTCTTTTGCCAGAATTATGATAAACTAGTTTTAGATTGGGTGAAAGTTGAAGGGAGATATGCCGTCATATGATTGAATTGAAAAGCGTTTCAAAGGCTTATAACAGAGGGACTGTAAAAGCGGTAAACAACCTTAGCCTTACTGTGCAGCCGGGAGAGATATTCGGCTTTTTGGGTCCCAATGGAGCCGGCAAGACCACTACGATAAAATTGATGGTAGGTCTGTTGGAGCCAGACAGCGGGTCCATAAGTATAGACGGTTTCGACATGCGTACCGATGCCATAGAGGCTAAGCGCCGCATGGCTTATGTGCCCGACAATCCCGATGTGTATGAAAAGCTGCGGGGCATAGAGTACCTTAACTTTATTGCGGATGTATACGATGTGCCGGTATCGCAACGCAAGGAGCGCATAGCCGGATTATTGGACACCTTCGAGCTGACTGATGCAGTAAATGATTTGATCCAAAGCTATTCCCATGGTATGAGGCAAAAGATAGTATTGATAGGGGCGTTGCTCCACGATCCATCGGTATGGATATTGGACGAACCTATGGTAGGCCTTGATCCCCGGTCGTCGTTCCAACTGAAGGAACTTATGCGTCAGCATTGCGATAGAGGGCATACGGTGTTTTTCTCCACGCATGTGATGGAGGTGGCCGAGAGGCTATGCGATCGCATAGGCATCATAAACAAGGGCCGCCTTATAGCATGCGGTACGTTGGAAGAGCTGCGCCACGGTCAAAGGGATGAATCGCTGGAACAGCTTTTCCTGCAATTGACCGAGGAGGCAAATGTATGAACAGGGCATTCTTTTCCCTTGTAAAGACGCTGCTTAATGTGCAATATGGCATATCGGAATTCCGGGAGCGCTATATAAAGGATAAAAGACGATTATGGCAGCCTATAGTCTTGGGGTTGATTTTGCTGGTCGGTTTTGGCACGTTGTTTGTCATGTACGTCTTTATGCTGATAGGCGTTGCGGCGGGAGGGGCCGCCTTGGGCCAACCCGAATTGGTGCTGACCATGACCATCCTATTAGCGCAGGTAATTGAGCTTATAACCGGCGTTTTCACCATCATGACCGCGTTTTATTTCGCTCAGGATCTATCCATACTTATTCCCATGCCGTTAAAACCATCGCAGATAGTAGCGGCAAAATTCATAGGTGTTATGTTGAGCGAATATCTTTTGACCATACCCCTTATGGCACCTGCCATAATCATATATGCCAATTATGCTGCGGTGAGTGCCATGTACTGGATAATCGCCGTCATAATAACCCTTTTGGCGCCCATTCTGCCTTTGACCATAGCATCGCTTATAGTGATGGTCCTCATGCGCTTGGTCAGCGCTACCAAAAGCAAGGAGTTCTTCACCGTGCTTGGGGCGGTCTTGGGTGTAGCGGTTAGCATAGGCATTCAGTTTTTTAGCAGACATATGACCATATTAGGCCGGGATGGCTTGGATAATTTTGCGATCGGCAACATGGATTTCGTGCGCATGATCGGCAGCGCCTTTCCTCCGGCCTTGTGGGCGACGCGGGCCATGATGATGGATACTGCCGCCGCATTATATTTCGCCTTGTTCGTAGGGGTGTCGGCTGTGCTTTTCGCCGGGATGCTGCTCTTGGCCCAGGCGGTATTCTATCGGTCGGTGTTGGCGGGCACCGAGGTATCGGGTCGCCGTCGTGCTTTAAACCAGCAGCAGCTTGCCGGTGTATTGAGCAAAAAGCGCAGCCATACTAGGGCTTTGTTCAACAAGGAATGGAAATTATTCTGGCGAACGCCGATGTTTGTAACTAACACCATCATGCCCCTCATCGTCATGCCCGTAGTTTTGATTTTTTCCATGATGACAATGACCAGCAGTCCTGGCCAAGGATCGCAGGAATTAGCGGTGTCCTTCGCCTCGCAGCAAGGCTCAATGATATTTAATCTGATTATAGTGGCTATATTTATAGCCGCCAGCGGTAACGCCGTAGGATATACAGCTTTCAGCCGTGAAGGGCATACATTTTGGATATCAGCTGCGGCGCCGGTTGATGTTAAAGAATGCATAAATGCGAAGCTCTTAAGCGCATGGGCTATCATGGCCCCTTTTGTTGTGGCTGTCATAGCCATCTTATCCGTTTTTATGCACTGCAGCCTGGTGGATTTCATTATAATAACGCTGATGGCAATACCAGGTATAACGTTGGCTATATTCCTGGCCATGCTGATGGATGCGTTAAATCCCAAGTTTGACTGGGATACGCCCCAGATGTTATTTAAAAATAATGCGGCATCGGGTTTTACACTTTTGGCTATCCTTTTATTGCTGGCGGTGCTGGTTTTAATAGCCATATTGCTCATAGCAAGCCCATTGGGCGATGGGATGGTGTATGCTATTTTAATAGCCGTCATGACAGGTTTGACCATACCGGGTTATTTTATATTGCTCGATGCCGCCAGAAGACTTTATCGGGGTACGAGGTTGTCGTGAACGCCGTAAGATTTCTGTAGCGTCGGAATCTATATCTGACGGAGGAGAAATAAATGAATAAAGTTTTCCATATCATATGGGATTACATAAAAATAAAAAAAGCGACTACTTTATTCGCTGTTATTTTATTTTTAATGGGAGTCGGGCTGGCTCTTGTACCAGCAAAAGTTATTCAATTAATTATCGATGACGGCTTTGGCCAAAAGAATTTTCAGAGAATTATTGTTTTATGTATGGTTCTATTGGCGGTTTACATTGGGAAAGTGATTAGCGATTATATTACTCAAAAGCTGTTTATTGATATGAGTAGTAGTTTGTTAAAAATCTTGAAGGATGAAATCTACAACAAAATATTGAGTTTGGACATGTCTTTTTTTACGAAGAATGAAGCAGGTTATATAAATGCGCGGATGAATGAAGTGAATTCCATAGATAGTTTATTTTCAACTCAGACGCTAAGCTTGCTGTCAGGAATTTTTCAATTCATTTTTGCGTTCATTGTTTTAGCCTCCATAAATTTAAAGTTTTTACTTATAATGATTATCCCAATACCATTCTTTTTTGTTTTAATAATAAAGGCGACTAGAGTTGTTCAAGAACAACTACAAAAAGCGCTTGATAGTAATGCAAATTACTCTGGGAAAATCAATCAATCAATTTCAGGCATGGAGATAATTAAGACGCAGTCTCTGGAAGATGCCGAAAAAAAGAAAATAGCTCATTATAACGATGCTATGATAAAAAATACAAGAAAGCAATCTAATACTTTTAATGAATTCTCAGGGATTATAACTTTTTTAAGTTATGTATTGACTGTGGCTACATATATCGTTGGTGGATACTTTTTTGTTAGAAATGAATTGACATTGGGCAGCTTTATGGCGATATCAGCCTATATCGGCAAAATATATCAGCCTGTTTTTACTTACTCTAGTACAATCCTTATTCTTCAACCAGCGATCGTCTCATTAAAAAGAGTGGGAAATTTCTTCTTCTCTGAATTATATCAAGATCCTCCTTCTGGCAATAAATTAATTGATCGTATTGAAAATATAAAATTCGAGGATGTCTCGTTTAAATATGATGAAATGGATAATTATGTTCTGAAAAATCTCAGTTTTGAGATAAAAGAAGGAGAAAAAATTATATTGCAAGGCCCAAATGGTAGTGGTAAAAGCACTATTGTTAGATTAATTCTCAAGCTATATCCTGTTTCTTCTGGCAATATTTATATCAACGATATTGAAATTAGTCAAATAAAAAGAAGCTCTTTAATAAAACACATTTCGTATGCAGCACAAAAAAATTTTTTATTCAATGATACTATTCAAAACAACATATTAACTGGAATAGAAAACTATGATAAAGAAAAATATGATAGCGTAATTTGCGGGTTGGGTCTCAAAGAAGTTATTGATCGGATCCAAAAAGAAAATAATGGCCTTATTGGCGAAGGAGGAAGTTATCTTTCTGGTGGGGAAATTCAAAAAATAGCTATAGCAAGAGTGATGGTTTCGCATAATGATTTTATAATATTAGATGAAGCTACTTCAAATTTAGATGCTAATTGTAAAAAGTGTATTAAAGATTATATAAAATCCTCAGATGCTACTTTTTTAATTATCGATCATACAGGTTATTTTGATGATATTTGTACAAGAAAGATATCGATTTCATGAAGAGTCTCAAAAAAGCAGGATTAACCATTTTGATTATGGGCCGGCTTTAGGAAAGTCAAAACATTCGAGTCTTTAACATATAACCGGGATATCGAACTATGCGAATTAACAGGCCAGCAACCGGTCAAACCGGAAGATCTGGGCTGATACAAGAAAGTGCAAGAACACCGGAAACCACATAAAACAGAAAAATAGCTTGCCAAAGTGGATGATGTGAGCTATAATTCTGCTTTAAGAGGAGAGGAGGGAAATAATGTTTCCGTTAACTATATGGGAAATGTTAGTGAGAATGGCACTGGCTTGTGTGCTGGGCGGCATCGTTGGCTGGGAACGCGAGGTGGTGCAAAAGCCCGCCGGTTTTAGAACGCATGTGCTGGTATGCGTCGGATCGGCACTTGCTATGCTTATATCGGTTTTTATGTACAATCGTATGCAGGCTGTATCGGCCACATTGCCGGATCCCGCTCGCTTGGGTGCTCAGGTGATAAGCGGTATAGGCTTTTTGGGTGCGGGTACCATAATAAAGGAAGGCCCGAATATAAAAGGACTTACCACAGCAGCCAGCTTATGGGCGGTAGCATGCATCGGCCTGGCCATAGGCATAGGCTATTATAGTGCTGCTTTGGCTTCCACCGCGTTTGTGGTTATAATACTGGATGTGTTTAACAGGCTGGAGAATACCAAGATATTTGGCTCCAAACAAACTGTGAGTGTGGCTGTCTCCATTAAAGACAGGCCTGGACATCTCGCGATATTAGTGCAGGCACTTGGAGAGATAGGTGTATCGATTGATGATATAAAAATTGAGCGCTATGATGAGCAAGACGAGGTCGTGGTATTGCTCAAATTAAAAATGACAGAGAATGTAACAGAGCAGGATATTTTCAATAAACTCTATGATATAAAGGCTGTAGGAAAAATAGAACGGGTTTGACGCAAAATAATTTTAAATTTTATGCAACCTTTTTGCCATCTTGACCATCTAATATATAAAGGGATTTTTATATTAAAGGATGGTGAAGATGATGAAATCCATAATCAAATTACTCATTGCCGTATTTTTATGCTTGCTGCTGGCTTCGTGCGACATTGCGCCGCACCGCAATATGCCGCCGAGCGATATGCCTATAATTCCGCCGGAACCGGAAACAGAGATCAGCCAAAGCCTGCGCTATATCTTTTTAAATGACGGTTGCTGCTGTTCGAATGTAGTTACATACTTAAAGCCGGCCTCCCTGGCTATGTCATAGGCAAGGTCGAAATTATAGGCTATATAATCAATGCTATGAGCATCGGAACCTATAGTAAGTATTTCGCCTCCCAACTCTTTATAGCGTCGGACAAATTCCGGCGTGGGCATGGTGGAATTAAGATTATAGCGAAAACCGGATGTGTTTATCTCTATACCCTTGCCGTTTTCTATGAGCCATTTTAATATAACGTTCAATATATCAGCATAATCGCCATATTTCATACTTTTGTCATCATAATCCCCATACCGGCGTATGAGGTCTATATGCCCCAGCACATTGAATATGGGGAATGATTTTATGCAATCGTACATATCTTCGAGATATCTTCTGTAAGCCTGTTCTTTAGTTTTTCCACGGCAAAAATCGCCATTGTGCAAATCGAGCTTGTCTACTACGTGCGTTGATGCTATAATATAGTCAAACTCATAAGAGGATGCTATTTCGAGCGACTGCCGCAGCGTGTGAGGTTGTAAGCCGATCTCTATGCCCTTTATGACCTTCAGACGAGGGGCATATTTTACGCGTACTGCGTTATACTGCTCGGTGTAGAGGCTAAAGTCTATCATGAATTGATCGTCGAAATTAGGATAATCTATATCAAGATGATCTGTGAATGCTATCTCTTTAAGCCCGAGCGCTATGGATTGCCGGCAGGCCTGATCCATAGTCATATTGGAGTCGGTGGAAAAATTAGAATGTATATGGTAATCGTACATAAAAAATCCTCCGCAAGTTTTGGTAATGTCTCTTAGAATTGTATTACTGTATACGCAGAAATGTCAAGGGATATAAGATATTATACTATAAAGACTATAAAGGAGTGATAATGATGGAATCAGATATAAAAGAATTACAAGAACATTTGACATACAAGGCCAAATTGGCATGGGATACTGTCGGCAAACAGCGCGACGAGGTTTTTGAATTCTGCGAGGGCTATAAGGATTTTTTAAGTTATAGCAAGACCGAGCGCCGGTGTGCCAATGAGATAAGGCGTGTGGCGGAACAAAAGGGTTTTGTACCCATAGAACAGCTAAAACAGGATAATACAAAGCTCATGCCCGGCATGAAGGTATATTATATGCAGAAGAACAAAACGATAGCTCTGGCGGTAATAGGTAAGCAGCTGCTGGAAGGTGGCTTTAATCTTATAGGCTCGCACATAGATTCGCCGCGGCTGGATTTAAAACAAAAACCGCTTTATGAAGACGAGGGCCTGGCGTTCCTTGATACGCATTATTATGGCGGCATAAAAAAATATCAGTGGGTTATAACGCCGCTGGCTGTATATGGCACTATAATAAAAGCCGATGGATCCAAGGTGGAAATAAGCGTAGGCGATAAAGACAGCGATCCGGTCTTTTGCATCACCGATTTGCTGCCTCACTTGGCCAAATCGCAGATGGATAAAAAGATGTCGGAAGGAATAACCGGGGAAGGCTTGAATGTGTTGGTCGGCAGCATGCCGCTTGATGTATCTGAAGAAGAAAAGGATAAGATAAAAGAACGGGTTAAACTTACCGTGCTACAGATGCTGCAACAAAAATACGGTATAACCGAAGAGGACTTTATAAGCGCCGAGATAGAACTGGTGCCTGCATTTAATGCGCGCGACCTCGGCTTTGACCGCAGCATGATCATATCTTACGGTCAGGATGATCGCGTGTGCGCTTATACATCATTGCAGGCTCTTCTGTCGCTTAATAACCCCGATAAAACATGCGTTGCTCTATTTGCAGATAAAGAAGAGATAGGCAGCATGGGCAATACGGGCATGGAGTCGGTGTTCTTGGATCGCTTTGTATCCGAGCTGGTGGCATTGGACGGCAAATACAACGAGCTTACGGTCAAGCACATCCTCTTAAATACCAAGGCGTTATCGGCTGATGTGAGCGACGGTTTAGACCCGAATTATGCCGAGGTGGAGGACAAACGCAATGCTGCGTACATAGGCAAAGGCGTCGCTATAAATAAGTATACCGGTTCAAGGGGTAAATATGGCGCCAATGACGCGCATGCGGAATTCGTAGGCGAGGTCCGCAAGGTGTTTAATGATAGTGAAATAGTATGGCAGGCCAGCGAATTGGGTAAGGTGGACGAAGGTGGCGGAGGCACTATAGCTATGTTTTTGGCTCGCTACGGCATGGATGTGCTGGACTGCGGTGTGCCGCTCTTGAGCATGCACGCGCCTTTAGAAGTATCCAGCAAGGCCGATGTGTATATGACCTATAAAGCGTATAAGGCGTTTTATGAGAAAATAAAGTAAAGGATAAGGCGCAAACGGGATTTGACAACCCGATGCGCCTTATATTATAATATATGTACTTTAGCGATTTATCGCTTTAACGTAATAAAGCAATTAGGGTGGAGAATGGATGGAAAGCTGGAAATTGCATATACCGGAGGGTACTCAGGATTATCTGATCGATGAGTGCTATAATAAAGAAGAACTGGAGCACAGGCTTACCGATTTGTTTCACCGTTGGGGATACAGATCTGTGGAAACGCCCATATATGAATATTACGATGTCTTTAGTGACAGCAGCAAATATAGGCATCAGGAGGAGATATTAAAGTTTGTCGATCGCAACGGGCGCATAGCGGCGCTGAGACCGGATATGACGGTGCCGGTGGCGCGTATGGTGGCCACAAAGATGGTATCGGAGCCCATGCCGCTGAGATTATGCTATTGCGGCGACGTGTTCCGCTACGATGAGCTGCAGGCAGGGCGCCAGAGGCAATTCACGCAGGCCGGTGTCGAATTGATTGGCAGCACTTCGGTACTGGCCGACGCCGAGATCATAGCGCTGGCCGTAACCGCGCTTAAATATGCTGGGCTGGATAATCCTCATATAGTCATAGGCCAGGTCGGTGTATTTAAATCTATAATCGAAGAAAGCGGTGTCGACCAGCCGAATGCGCAGCGCATAAGCCGGCTTATAGACCAAAAGAATATACCTGCACTTGCGGCCTTGCTGGATGAAATTGATATTGACGACAATTATAAAGAAATATTGCTCGGCTTGCCCCAATGGTTTGGCGGCTTGGACATTCTCGATAAAGCGAAGGCGATGGTAAAAGAGCCGGCCGTCATGGCGGCACTGGATAACATATACGGAATATACAATGCTCTGGCCAACTGGGGCATGAATGACCTCATATCGGTCGACTTAAGCATAATACCCGACCTCAATTATTATACGGGTATGGTATTCAATGCTTTTGTGGCTGAACTTGGCTATTCCATATGCGGCGGCGGTCGATACGATAATCTGTTGGCCAACTTTGGCACCGCATTGCCCGCCACCGGATTTGCCATAGGCATAAAGCGCCTCATGCTGGCTTTGGAAAGGCATGGTAAGCTGCGGCCTGCGCCACCGTGCGCCTATCTGATAGTTTATGATGAAAGCGGTATGAACAAAGCCTTTGAGCGTGCCGCACAACTGCGGCAGCAAGGCTTTGACGTGATTGCAGAGGCTCTAGAGGATATAGGCGATGCCACTGCTTATGCCTCAGAGAGAGGGATAAAGAATGTGTTGCGTTTTTGCAAGGAGGACTGAAACTTGAGCTATATAACTATAGCGCTGGCAAAGGGCCGATTGGCTGATTTATCTATGGATCTTTTGGAACATTGCGGTATAGACTGCAGCGAGGCGCGCTCGTCGTCGCGTAAGCTCATATTCGATGATGACAAGAGCGGCGTCCGCCTGATACTGGTCAAGCCGGTGGACGTGCCTACGTATGTCGATCACGGCGCCGCCGACATAGGTATAGCCGGTAGTGACACTGTTATGGAGTATGGCGGTTCGCTTTACGAGATGTTGGATCTTGGTTTTGGCCGCTGCCGCATGGTTTTGGCAGGTCCTGATGACAAGAGCGGCGGCATCATAAAAGCCAATACGCGTGTGGCTACAAAGTATCCCAATATAGCGGATGATTATTTCAGGCGCAGGGGTCAAACGGTGGATATAATAAAACTCAACGGTTCGGTGGAACTGGGCCCGTTGGTAGGCTTATCTGACGTCATAGTGGACCTGGTCGAAACGGGCAGCACGCTGAGGGAGAATGGCTTACACGTTATAGACGAGGTCTGCCAGGTCAGCGCTCGCCTTATAGTAAACCGCGCCAGCCTCAAGACCAAGCATCAGACCATTATGGATATTGTAGAAGCTGTAAAAGCATTTGTGCAAAAAGGAGAGTAGAACGGATTGATAAACTTTATAGATTTGAGGGAGCAGGATAAAGACGATTTTATAGCCCGCTTGCGCTCGCGCTCACAGCTTGCCCGCGACGACATAAAAGCCTCGGTCGAGTCCATAGTGCAGGATATACGCGATAGAGGCGACAAGGCGCTGCTGGAATATGAGAAACGCTTTGACCACGTGGACATGTTGCCCGATTCGATCAAAGTGGCGCAGTATGAGATAGATGATGCTTATGATAAGGTAGAGCCGCGCTTTATAGAGGTTATAAAGAAAGCTGCTGAGAATATAAGGGCATTTCACAGCAAACAACTCGACAAATCGTGGATGATAAACGGCGAGGACGGCACTATGATGGGCCAGATCTATCGTGCGCTGGAATGTGCGGGCATATACGTGCCGGGCGGTCGCGCGGCCTATCCGTCATCGGTGCTCATGAACGCCATACCAGCCCAGGTGGCGGGAGTGCGGCGCATAATAATGGCCACGCCACCTATGGAGGATGGCGGCGTGTATCCGTATACGCTGGTGGCCGCTAAAGAGGCCGGCGTGAATGAGGTATACCGCATGGGCGGGGCGCAGGCCGTAGCCGCTATGGCATTTGGTACCGATACTGTGCCCAGGGTGGATAAAATAACCGGGCCGGGCAATATATATGTTGCCATGGCCAAGCGTGCAGTATACGGGTATGTCGATATAGACATGATAGCCGGACCGAGCGAAATACTTATAATAGCCGATAGCAGCGCCGACCCTGCGTTTATAGCGGCCGATCTGCTGTCGCAAAGCGAGCACGATCCTATGGCGTCGTCGATACTTATAACCGATGATGAAAGGCTGGCCAATACGGTTGCACAAGAGGTGCCGAAGCAATGCGCGGCACTGTCGCGATGCGATATCATCGCTCAATCCCTGTCCGATTACGGTTATATAATCTTAGTGCGGGATATGAGGGAGGCGGTGCGATTGGCCAACGATATCGCCCCCGAGCATATGGAGCTTATGGTCAGCCGGCCATTTGAGATGCTGGGCGGTATAAAAAACGCCGGTTCGATATTTTTGGGCAAGTATTCCCCCGAGCCGCTGGGCGATTATATGGCGGGACCCAATCACGTGCTGCCCACCGGCGGCACGGCGAGGTTTTACTCGCCGCTCAGCGTCGACGACTTTATAAAGAAATCCAGCTTTATATATTATTCCGAAGGTGCGCTATCCGATATAAAGGATGATATAATAGATCTGGCACAATTTGAGGGCCTTACGGCTCATGCCAATTCGGTGAGAGTGAGGTTTAAATGATGGAAGTACAGCGTATGGGCGAGGTAACGCGGCGTACCGCCGAGACCGATATATATGTCAAATGGGTGCTGGATGGTGCCGGTACGGCACGTGTGGATACCGGCATCGGCTTTCTGGATCATATGTTGACGCTTATGGCGAAGCATGGCCTGTTCGATATAGAGGTGTCGTGTAAAGGCGATCTTTATGTTGACGGCCATCACAGCGTTGAAGATATAGGCATATGCTTGGGACAGGCCTTTTATAAAGCTTTGGGCGATAAATCGGGCATAAAGCGTTTCGGCACATTTTATGCGCCCATGGATGAGGCGCTGGTTATGGTATCGCTGGATATAAGCGGCAGGCCGTACCTGCATTACGATGTGTCGTTGGACGTGCCGTCCATAGGCCAGATGGATGCCCAGCTTTTTGAGGAATTTTTCCGCGCTCTGGCTTTTAACGCCGGCATAACGCTGCATATAAATTGTTTGTATGGACGCAATGCGCATCATATTATAGAGGCGGCGTTTAAGGCGCTGGGCAGGGCGCTGGATGCGGCCGTGGGAAAAGACCCACGCATAAAAGGCGTGCCCTCCACCAAGGGGGTGCTGTAATGATAGCAGTCATAGATTATGGTATGGGCAATCTGCGCAGTGTGGAGAAGGCGTTTCAATATATAGGATTCGATGCTTTTATAACCGATGATCCCGCTGTCATAGCCGAAGCCGATAGGGCAGTGCTGCCCGGCGTAGGGGCCTTTGCTGATGCCATGTCTACACTGACGGACCGCGGTTTGGATAAGGCCATATACGGCTTTATAAATAGTGGAAAGCCTTTTTTAGGCATATGCCTCGGGCTGCAGTTGCTTATGGATACCAGCTATGAAGGCGGTGCTCATAAGGGGCTGGGCGTATTCAAGGGTACGGTGGAGCATATACCGCCGGGCCTTAAAGTGCCGCATATGGGCTGGAATGACCTCGAGCATAAGGAGGACGCGTTATTTGACGGATTGAGCCGGCATCCTTACGTGTATTTCGTGCATTCCTACTATGTCAATCCTATCGATGCCTATATAGTGACAGCTACGGTGCATTATGGCATTGATATGCCGGTGGCCGTACACAAAGACAATGTATTTGCGGTACAGTTCCATCCCGAGAAAAGCAGCTCGGTAGGATTAAATATATTAAAGAATTTCGGGAGGCTGGAGGTGTGACGATATATCCCGCTATAGATATAAAAGGTGGCAAATGCGTGCGCTTGGTACAGGGCGACATTGGGCGCCAAACCGTATACGAGGATGACCCGCTGGCGGCGGCGCTGCGCTGGCGATCGGCCGGCGCGCGATGGCTGCATGTGGTGGACTTAGACGGCGCTTTTGCCGGCGCATCTGCCAATATGGAGGCTATAAGGCGCATAGCGCTGTCGGTGGATATACCGGTACAGCTGGGCGGCGGTATGCGCAGCATGGAGGCTATAAGCTATATGCTGGATGAGGTGGGCATAAGCCGCGTTGTCATAGGCACGGCCGCCATCGAGCAGCCGTCTTTAGTGGAACAAGTCGTACAGCGTTACGGTAATCGGATAGCAGTAGGCATAGATGCCAAAGGCGGCATGGTGGCCGTTCGGGGCTGGGTGGATGTAACCGGCGTATCGGCTTGCGATCTGGCCGGGCAGATGAGCGCGATGGGCGTTAAGACCATTATATACACCGACATATCAAAAGACGGTATGCTGGGCGGGCCTAATGTGAAGGCCATCGCTGATATGGTAAAATCATTTGCCGGAGACGTAATAGCGTCGGGAGGCATATCTGATCTGGACGATATAAAGCGGCTGAAGGAGGCCGGCGCGGCTGGCGTTATAATAGGCAAAGCCTTATACGACGGGCGCATAAACCTTGAAGATGCATTGGGATTGGAGGAATGATCATGCTCACAAAGCGTATAATACCATGTTTGGATGTCACCGGCGGCCGTGTTGTAAAAGGGGTGAATTTCGTAAACCTGAGGGATGCCGGCGATCCGGTGGAAATAGCGGCATATTATGACAAAGCCGGCGCCGACGAGCTTGTGTTTCTGGATATAACGGCATCATCGGATAACCGCGCCACAATGCGCGATGTGGTGGCGCGCACGGCCGAGCAGGTATTCATACCGTTTACGGTAGGCGGCGGCATACGCGGCATAGATGATTTTCGTGACATATTAAAATTAGGAGCCGATAAGATATCGGTTAACTCGGCGGCATTGAAAAGGCCTGAGCTCATATCCGAAGCAGCGTGGCGTTTCGGCAGCCAGTGCGTCGTCGTGGCCATAGATACAAAACGCAGGGACGACGGTAGCGGGTGGGATGTTTACCTGAATGGCGGCCGCGTTAATACCGGCCGCGATGCGCTGGAGTGGGCTGTTGAGGCCGAACGCATGGGAGCCGGTGAGATACTGCTTACCAGCATGGATGCCGACGGCACAAAAGACGGTTACGATATAGAACTTACGAGGGCTGTGGCGCAATCGGTAAATATACCGGTCATAGCATCGGGGGGTGCGGGCAGGCTGGAGCATTTCTACGATGCCATAGCGGAGGGCATGGCCGATGCGGTGTTGGCCGCATCGCTCTTTCATTATAAGGAGTTGGAGATAATGCAGGTGAAGCGGTATCTTGCCGATAAAGGCATACCGGTGAGAATGGAGGAAAAATAAATGGATGATTTTATAAGCGAGCTTAAATTCGACGATAAAGGCCTTATACCGGCCATAATACAGGATTATACGAATGGGCAAGTGCTCATGCTGGCCTATATGAACGAGCAGTCGTTGCGTAAAACGATGGAGACAGGCCAGACCTGTTTTTATAGCCGCAGCCGCGATGAGTTATGGCATAAGGGCGAGACATCGGGTCATTTTCAAAATGTAAAAGGCATAAGCTACGACTGTGATGCTGACGCGCTGCTTATAAAGGTCGAGCAGATAGGCGCGGCTTGTCATACGGGACATCGTTCGTGTTTCTTCAATACCGTTGTAGAACAGCCCGATACCGTCAAAGAGGACGCGTTGGCCGAGCTGTACGATGTTATAGTGGACAGGAAGAATAACCCCAAAGAGGGTTCCTATACCGATTATCTGTTTGAAAAGGGTATAGATAAGATACTGAAAAAGGTGGGCGAGGAATCCGCAGAGGTCATAATAGCGGCTAAAAACGGCGTGTATGATGAAGTGCGCTGGGAGGTGGCCGACTTATTCTACCATGTGCTGGTACTGCTGGTGCAGCAGGGTATGACGCTGGACGATATATACGCTGAGTTGAAGGGGCGCAGGCATTGATAGACGGGGAGTATGTACAGCGCATATTGGGCAGGGTCAGAAAGGCCGTACAGGATTTTGACATGATAGATGACGGCGATAGGATAGCTATCGGGGTATCGGCCGGTAAGGACAGCCTGACGCTGCTGTATGCCATGAGCCGCCTGGCTTCATTTTATCCTAAGAAATTTGAACCCGTGGCAATAACGATAGATCAGGGATTCTCGGGCGCTGATTTCGCACTTGTACAGGAATTTTGCGACAGGCTGGGCGTGGAATACCACGTCGTGCCGTCCAATATAAAAGAGGTGGTATTCGATATAAGAAAAGAGCATAATCCATGCTCATTGTGCGCCAATCTGAGGCGTGGCATTCTGAATACCGCCGCCCGCCGGCTCGGGTGCAATAAAGTAGCGCTGGCGCATCACAGGGATGATGCCGTTGAAACCTTTTTCCTCAGTCTGTTTTATGAGGGAAGGATATACTGCTTCGATCCAAAAGTTCATCTTACACGCAGCGGCATAACGGTCATAAGGCCGCTTATATATATAAAAGAGGCCGAAACCAAAGGGATGGCCAGAAGGCTGGAGTTTCCGGTGATAACCAATCCGTGTCCGGCAAACGGCAGGACACAGCGCGAGGAGATCAAACGCTTTGTCGATGGCTTATCGGCTTTTGGCCCGCAGACCAAAGATCTGGTGTTCAACGCCATACGACAAAAGTTGTGGATGGAGCGGTAAAACGTGTGATTTGGTGCTATAATATATTAAGAAGGGATGTGATGATTTCATGATGGATGGATGGGGCCCGGCGGGCGGCATCGGCATTATCGCCATATTGTGGTTTATATTTGAGATAGCGCTCATCGTGGCCGTAATAATAGGTGTTATATACCTTATAAAGCATTTATCGGGCAATGAAAGCCGCGGTGCATCTGGGCATGACCAAGCCATGGAGATATTGAGACAGAGATTTGCGCGCGGTGAGATAACCGAGCAAGAATATGAAGAAATGAAAGAAAAACTGAAAAGATAGGGGCGAGGTATATTGGTGTCGGATGCGAGACAAGATATGTTAAACCGCCTTAAAACAATAAAAGGTCACATAGGCGGCATAGAGCGCATGGTAGAAGAAGGTAAGGAATGCCAGGAAGTCTTGCTTCAGATAGCAGCGGTTAAAGCTTCTTTGGAGAAGGTGGGCTATTCTTTGCTGGAAGAACACGCCATACAGTGCCTGGTTAAAGATAACAACGGCAAGATCGATGCCGGCGAGGTAGCCGAGTTGATCAATACCATATTGAAATTTGCGAAATAAGCTTGACAAAACGAGCCGGATGGCTTAAAATTTAACTATGATACCCCATACGGGGGGACAGTATATTTTATATGGAGGATTTGATAATTATGGCTAAAGTTATAGAGGTTACGGATACAAATTTTAGTGAGGAAGTATTGCAGTCCGATAAACCTGTATTGGTAGATTTCTGGGCGGCATGGTGCGGCCCCTGCCGCATGATGGCTCCGATAATAGAAGAAATAGCCGAAGAGAATGATGATTTCAAGGTGGCTAAACTGAACGTGGATGAGAATCCGCTGATAGCATCTACTTACAGGATTATGAGCATACCCACGCTGGGCATATTCAAAGGCGGCCGCATGGTCGATCAGATTATAGGGGTTACACCCAAACAGCGCGTGGTGAGCGCCGTTAAGGCATTGGTTTAAAAATCAATAGTACAATGGCCGGTTGGGGCATATGCCCGGACCGGTTTTTTATTTTTGCAGTCGGAATACTGTTGATATATCGGGCAGCCTGGGTTAAAATATAAACAAAAATGAAAGGTTGCTGTGTCATGGATATAAGGGAAATACAGAATATATTGCCTCATCGCTATCCGTTCCTGCTGGTGGATCGCATATTAGAAGTGGAAGAAGGTAAAAGGGCGGTGGGCATAAAAAATGTTACTGTAAACGAACCGTTCTTTCAGGGGCATTTCCCCGGTAACCCTATAATGCCCGGCGTGCTGATCTTAGAGGCTATGGTGCAGGTAGGCGCCGTAGCGGTGTTGAATATGGAACAAAATAAGAACAAACTGGCTATGTTTGCCGGTATAGATAAAGCGCGGTTTAAGAGACCGGTCGTACCCGGTGACCAATTGCGTATGGAAGTGGAGCTTGTAAAGGTGAAAGGTTCCATAGGCAAGGGCAAAGGCTCGGCTTATGTGGGCGATCAACTGGCGGCCGAGGCCGAGCTTATGTTTGTATTGACCGATAAACAAGGCATTTAGTATAAAAACGCCGCGTTGCGATGATAATACCCTTTAGAATAATATTTCTGGAGGGTATTTTGCTTTGAAAAAAGATATCATAGCCAGTCTGATCGTGATATGGCTGACCGTGACCTCGGTTTGTGCCATAACGACCGTAAACCGATTCGATATAACGACGCCTGCTGCGGCATCGGGCGATACAATGACCGTGGAGCCGGCGCCCGCATCGGCAATCAGCGAATCATTGGAAACGTCGGATGAATTGAAATCAGATGATACGGTTATACATGAGCATGAAACCGAAGCCGTGCCTCAATCTGATAACGACGCAGGCGAGCCACCGTCCCAGGATAAAGCGACGCAAAAGATAGACGTCAAGGAAACCATAGAAAGCTACGAAAATATGCTGGCGGCATGGTTTGAGAAAGATGCCGCGGATGAACCCGTCGAAGATCCGGCACCTCTCAAGCCCGATAACACAAAAACGGTGGCCACATTGGCGCAATTGGATGAAGCAAAAGGCAGCGTAAGCGTTAAGGATAAACTTGAAGTAGCAAAGTTGCTGGCTAAAGTCGATATGAACGATATAAAAAAGATGGCCAATATGGCTGTGGATGGCGTTACGCTGCAAGAAGCCAAAGATATGGATAAGATATTGAAGAACCACCTGTCAACCGAAGAGGTGAAGAAACTGGAAGCGGTGGCCAAAGCCTATGTTAAATAGTATTGGATGAGCAGCGGTGTTTTCTCCCTTCACAAAAAAGGAAAAAGGGCATATAATTAAGATTGATATAATTGTGGAGGGGATGTGCTATGCCCAAAAACACCGACCAAAAGCAGATAGAACGCCAATGGTATATAATAAAATTGCTGGCTCAGAATCCGAATGGCTACAGCCAGACGGAATTGACTGAGAAGGTTAAAAAGGCGGGCTATACGGCTACTCGCGCCACTGTAATGAATGATTTGGATGACTTAAGCGAGGTTGGTTTCGTATACCAGGACGGAAACGATGCGCGGCCGATTTATAAGCTGTTCAAAGACGGCGCATTTAACATACATAATTTGGATTTAGGTATAGATGAATTACTCGGCCTATACTTCCTTCGCGAGATAGCAAAACCATTTTCCAACAGTATGATAGGAGAGGGTGCCTATAAGATAGTCGATCGCATCATCAATTCCATGCCTGCTCCCAATAAAAAATTTATGCGACAGATGGCGTCTTATTTTAAGGTGGATCTCAATGACCTGTCGTCGGATCATATAATTTCCGATGGTGTTATGAATCTGCTTCAAAAGGCGGCTGATGACCGCTGCACTGTAAAGATGAGGTATTATTCTTTCACGTCGGATGAAGAGAGCGTGAGGGAAATGGATCCCTATTTGTTATTTTTCAAAAATGGCAATTATTATATTGTGGGATACTGCCATAAATCCAATGAGATAAGAGAATTTCGTGTAGATAGAATAAAATGGATTGATGTGCTGGACAAGCACTTCGAAATTGATCCGAATTTCTCTTACGAGCAGTATACCGATTATGTGTGGAATATATTAAAAGGCGATCAGCACTATACGGTGGAAGTGCGTTTTGTAAACAAGGGCGCCAGGCTGGTATGTGAATATGAGCAAAGGAAGGCCGATAAACTTATAAAGCAACCCGACGGTTCCGTTGTATTCATCAAGACGGTATCCAATTTGGAGGAAATAGGACGGTGGATATTAAGCTATGGCAGCGATGCGGTCGTGCTTAAGCCTAAGCTGCTGGCGGATGTTATAAAAGAACAAGCGGAAGGTATGTGCAGGCATTATAAATCCTAAGTATTTTTCAGGAGGCGTTTTGATGGGTTATTTCAATAGAATAATTTTGATTGTGCTGGACAGCGTGGGAATAGGAGAACTGCCTGATGCCGCCTTGTTTGGCGATGAAGGTTCGGATACGCTTGGGCATGTAAGCGAACTTACGGGGGTTAAACTGCCCAATATGGGCAGATTGGGGCTGGGCAATATAAAATCGCTTGCCAGCGTGCCGCCGGTTGGTCATCCCATGGGATTTTACGGGAAGATGGCCGAAAGGTCCGCGGGGAAGGACACTACGACGGGGCATTGGGAAATTTCCGGAGTTTGGCTCAAAAAGCCGTTTCGGACATATCCTGACGGTTTTCCACAAGGGATTATAGAGGCATTTGAAAAAAGGATAGGCACAAAGGTCATAGGCAATAAAGCGGCATCCGGCACCGAGATAATTGAGGAATTGGGCCAGGAACATATCACAACAGGCTATCCCATAGTATACACTTCGGCCGACAGTGTATTTCAGATTGCCGCTCATGAGGATATCATACCGCCGGATAAGCTGTATGAGATGTGCCATATAGCGAGAGAAATAATGACGGGAGAACATACAGTCGCCAGAATAATTGCCAGGCCGTTTGTCGGTACCCCGGGCAACTTTATCAGAACTGAGCGCAGAAGGGATTTTTCTCTTGCTCCGCCGGAGGACACCATGCTGGACCGGATGATTGCCAAGGGCTTTGAGGTCTGCGCGGTGGGCAAGATCGAGGATATATTCGCCCATAGAGGCATATCGTCAAGCAATCATACCGGAAATAACCGCGATGGCATAAAAGCAACGATCGATTGCATGGACAGCTTGAATAGCGGTATGATTTTCACTAATCTTGTGGACTTTGACATGCAATACGGCCACAGGAACAATGTCGCGGGCTATGCGAAAGCCTTAAAGGAATTTGACGACGCTTTGCCCAATATCATGGCCCATGTCCGAAAACAGGATTTGCTGATAATAACGGCCGATCATGGTTGCGATCCGGCCACCGAGAGCACCGATCATTCGAGGGAGTATGTGCCGCTTTTGGTATACACGCCTTCAAATGAAAATGGCGTTTCTCTTGGCATCAGGAATACCTTTTCCGATATCGCACAAACCGTAGCTGAAAACTTCGGGCTTGAACCCTTTGAACATGGCATAAGCTTTCTTAGGGAAATCGGGGGCGACAGATTGTGAGGATGGTAGATCTTATAAAGAAGAAGAGAGACGGGCAAGCGCTTGATAAACAAGAAATTGAATATATCATTGATGGTTATACCAACGGGGATATACCCGATTACCAAATGGCCGCCTTTAATATGGCCGTCTATTTTTCCGGCATGAATGACAGGGAAACAACCGACCTTACCATTGCTATGGCGAAATCGGGTAAGATGGCTGATCTTTCGGCCATCAACGGTATCAAGGTCGATAAGCACAGCACCGGTGGGGTAGCTGATACGACGACCCTTGTATTAGCGCCTCTGGTGGCGGCATGCGGCGCGCCCGTTGCAAAAATGGCGGGCAGGGGGCTTGGGCATACGGGAGGAACGCTGGATAAACTTGAATCGATACCCGGAATGAGGGTCTCGTTGTCCATGGATGAGTTTATCAATAATGTAAACACGATTGGCCTGGCTATTATAGGCCAGACGGAAGACCTGGCACCTGCCGACAAAAAGCTGTATGCTTTAAGGGACGTTACGGCAACAGTCGATGCTATACCCCTTATTGCCAGTTCAATAATGAGCAAAAAGCTGGCGGGAGGGGCGGATGCCATCGTGCTGGACGTGAAGGTTGGCGAAGGAGCTTTTATGAAGGACTACGACGATGCGGTCAAGTTGGCTGAGCTTATGGTTAATATAGGGGAAAACGCGGGAAAGAGAACGGTGGCGGCGATTACTGATATGAATCAGCCTCTTGGCCTTGCCATAGGCAATTCATTGGAAGTAATAGAGGCTTGCGAAACGCTTAAGGGAAGAGGGTGCAAAGACCTGCTCGATGTATGTTTATTCCTCGGCAGCCATATGCTTATGCTGGCGGGCATGGCCGCAAGCGGAGGACAAGCCGTATCGATGCTTGAAGATGCGTTAAAATCAGGCAGGGGCTTTGCAAAGTTAAAAGAGATGGTGGCAGCACAGGGCGGAAACTGCGAGGCGTTGGAGGACTATTCGCTTTTACCGCAAGCAAAGATCAAGCATGAGATCAAGGCCGAAAGGGATTTGTATCTATCACGGCTCCATGCGGAGCAGCTTGGGCTGTGCGCCATGAGGCTGGGCGCGGGACGGGCGACCAAAGACGACGCTATCGACCTTTCTGCCGGTATTATGCTCAATAAGAAAGCGGGGGAGTTTGTCCGTAAAGACGAGATAATAGCCACGGTATATGCCAATGATGAACAGAGGTTAAACGGAGTGCTGCCGGACATTTTAAATTCTATCGAAACATCCGAAGATTTTATAGAAAGGCCGAAACTTATCTATTCGTTGCTATCCAAGCACGGTATAGAACGTTTTTCACTCTTCACAAACGTTGATAGATAGTATATAATTTAACTGTAATAGCGCTGATTTTTGGTAGGTGGATCATGATTTATACTAAACCGAATGAAGGTAACGTGCTTCCTTTTGAGCAGGATGGGGCATTTTATTATAAGAGGGCTCAGAAATATATCGGTAAGAGCAATTATATAGAGGCACTGAATTGTTACAGGAAGGCAGTGGATAAAGACCCGGATAACATAGGCTATGTTTTGGAGCTTGCGGAATTATTCACCGAAATGAGTTTTTTTGACGAGTCCAATGCTGTACTGGCATATGCGCTGCACCGTGCGGAAGAATACAGGGCCAGGATTTATTTTGATATGGCATGCAATTTCCTGGGAATGCAGGATTATGATCAGGCCAGGGAATATTTTAAAAAATATCTTAATATGGATTATGACGGTGAATATGTCGATGAAGCGGAGGAATTTCTGGCTATATTGGAGCTGCAAACCTCCTATATTGAAGAAATGATAGGATACGACAACAGCTTCAAAGCCCTTTATAAACGCGCGAGGATAGGCAAGCAACTTTTGGATAAGGGTGAATATAAGAAAGCCATAAATGTATTTGAGAGGATAATGGAGGAGGATCCCACGCTCTTATTCGTGAAAAACAATCTTTCATTGGCGTACTTCTGCGCAGGTGATATAGATAAAGCGGTAAATATAGAAAAAGCCGTGTTGTCAGTTCAAAGCGACAATATACACGCAAATTGCAACATGGCCTTATATTACGACGATATAGGCGATCAAGACAGCAAAGAGGAATATATAAAGAGGATAACGGATTTAATAGATGCCGATGACCCTGACGGCTTATATAAAATAGGCGTCACATTGTGCGAGCTCAGGTTGCATGAGCGGGCGCTCGAAGTTTTAAAAATGTTGTTGGAATATAACCCCTATGATATAAGGATAATATATTATTGTGGAGTAGCCTGCCTTAACTTAAAGCAATACGACCAAGCCATAGATTGGTGGGATAAGATGCTGAAGCTGGATCCGGACAACTCGATAGCGGCGTTTTACAGAGAAAGGACCAGCCTTCACATGAGGCAGTTGATACCCGATCAGGAGTACCTCTATCAGTACCAGGTGCCGCATGATGAATTCTTGAGACGTATGCAATTTATAAACCGGATATTGGCCACGTCTAAAGATCAATTGATCGATATGTGGCGCAAAGACAACGAATTTAAGGATATAATCAGATGGGGTCTGGATATAAACGATGATGTGATAAAGAGCGTCCTGCTCCATACCGTATCGGGATTTAAGGATAGGGAAGCCGAAAGGATTTTAAGGGAATTTCTGCTCAGGAAAGGCGAGTCAGAAGCACTGCGCAAAGAGGTTTTTGGCTTATTAAAGCAGAATGGGATAAAAGAACCGTATATGGCCTATATAGACCAGAGACTGACGGAGGTAAAGGTTAACCTGATAGCCGAGACCGAGGACAATAGCTTGGTCCCATACATGGAAGCCGCCGAGCTGGCTGTAAAGATGATGAAAGACCGTTATGACGATAACTATGAAGCCGCGGTGCGTAAAGTCATGACATGTTATTTGAACACAGTACCGCAGGAAAAGCTGACCAGGATAAGGAAGAAAGAGGTATGGGCTGCGGCGCTGGAGTATTACTATTGCAGAAGAAAAGGCGCTTGGGGATGCATGCAGGACATTGCCCAATATTATAATGTGTCGGCATCATCCCTATCAAATGCTTACAGGCGCTTAATTAACACGATAGGCTATATAGATCTCTTCAATTCGTAATATACGACTGAAACGAAGTGTAAGTATGCAATCATTACGTAATATAAGGCTGCACATATATGCTGAGCGGGCTTTTGAAGCGTAGGACCACAGCAATCTTTGATTGCGTAGTGGTCCAGCTTCACAGCCGTAGCGAGGCATATATGTGTAGCCTGTAGCGGGCGTAGGCTTTATATCATTGCAGACCGGAATTTGCTATATTACGAATTGCAGATGATTTTTTAGGCTATTGACAAGCAGTTGTCCTTTTGCTAAAGTATATAAGGATACTTAGCCAAAAAGCATTATTATTTGAGAGGATGGTTGATGCCGCTCTATAAAGCGGCGTAGAGCCGATATATGAATTTTCAGGATATTATTTTAGCGCTGCAGCGCTTTTGGAGCAACAAAGGGTGTGCTTTAATGCAGCCTTATGATATAGAAAAAGGTGCCGGGACCATGAATCCGGCTACTTTTTTGAGAGCACTAGGCCCGGAACCGTGGCGGGTGGCCTATGTGGAGCCTTCGCGCCGACCTAAGGACGGGCGCTACGGCGATAACCCGAACAGACTGTACCAGCATCATCAGTTTCAGGTAGTGATAAAGCCATCGCCTGATGATATCCAGGAGTCATATCTGGATAGTTTGCGGGCATTGGGCATAGAGCTGGAAAAACACGATGTGAGATTTGTAGAGGATAACTGGGAGTCCCCCACTCTCGGCGCATGGGGTTTGGGCTGGGAGGTATGGCTGGACGGCATGGAGATAACGCAGTTTACATACTTTCAACAGGTGGGCAGCATCGATTGCCGGCCGGTATCGGTAGAAATAACCTATGGTCTGGAGCGCATAGCCATGTATATACAGGATAAGGATAATGTATACGATATACGATGGGCCGATGATATAAGCTACGGCGATATATTCCATAGGGCAGAATGGGAGCATTCTAAATATAATTTTGAATGTTCCGATACCGATATGCTGACGCATTTATTCGATATATATGAGAAAGAGGCCTATAGGCTGGTAGAAGAGGGCTTGTTATTGCCGGCATACGACTATGTGCTGAAATGTTCCCATACGTTCAATCTCCTGGATGCCAGAGGGGCTATAAGCGTAAGCGAGAGGGCGTCGTATAACCGGCTCATTTTATGCCGGATATATTGGATCAGATGGAGCAGAAAGGCAAAGCTATTTTTGAACAATACCGCCTGCCTTATAAAGATATGCGCGCATACGGCACGCCGAGGCGCATAGTGCTTATAGTAAATGATGTGGCCCAGTATCAGCAGGATGTCAAACAATTGGTCAAAGGACCTGCCCAAAAGGCGGCGTATAACGATGACGGCCAGCCTACTAAGGCACTGCTCGGCTTTATGCGCAGCCAGAATGTAAGCGCCGAGGATTTGATCATCGATGAAGTCAACGGTATACCCTATGTCTATGCTCATAAAGTGCAGCGCGGTATGCAGGCAAGCGACGCGTTAAAGGAAATAGCCCCTCAGCTTGTGTCGGCTTTGAGCTTTCCCAAGTCTATGCGATGGGGCGATATGGATATTAGATTTGTGCGTCCGATACGATGGATAGTTGCATTGCTGGACGACGAGGTGATTTCCTTTGATATAGGCGGCATTTCATCCGGACGCTATTCCAGAGGCCATCGATTTTTAGGACAGCCGCAGGTGGCTATAGACAGGGCTGATAGTTACATCGCTGTCATGGAGCGGCAGTTTGTCATAGTGGATCAACATCGCCGCAAGGATATGATAAGCCAACAGATAAAAGAATTGGCCGATAAAAAGGGAGGTACGGCGTTGCAAGACCCGGACCTGCTGGAAGAAGTCGTATATCTGGTAGAATACCCCACGGCATTTTTGGGGAATTTTGATAAAAAATATCTGGATTTACCCGAAGAAGTAGTGATTACGCCTATGAGGGACCATCAACGCTATTTCCCCGTTAAAGATGATGCGGATGCGCTTATGCCATATTTCATAGGGATCAGGAATGGTACCGGCGATTACATAGATGTGGTCAGAGAGGGCAACGAAAAGGTGCTCAGGGCGCGGCTGGAGGATGCCAAGTTTTTCTTTGAAGAGGATATAAAGCGCCCTCTCGAGCAACGCGTAGAGGAGCTAAAAGGCATAGTGTTCCATGATGGCCTCGGCACGCTGTATGATAAAACCATACGATTGCGCAATTTGTGCCGGTATATAGGCCAAAGATTAGGATTGAACGAAGATATGCTCTCTTACCTTGATAGAGCGGCTTATCTGTCCAGAGCCGACCTCGTGACCGATATGGTGAATGAATTCGATGAGCTGCAGGGTATAATGGGCAGAGAATATTCGATATTGCAAGGCGAGCCGGAACCTGTGGCGCAGGCCATATATGAGATGTACCTGCCGCGTACGGCTGTTGACGCCCTGCCCGATACCACGGTTGGCATAATCATGAGCCTGGCCGATAAATTGGACACGTTGTGCGGATACTTCAGCATAGGGCTTCAGCCTACTGGTTCGCAGGACCCTTATGGGCTGCGCAGGCAGGCCTTGGGCATATGCCGAATGATATATGACAAGAGGATAAGCATTTCGCTGCGCGATGCAGTGATGCACAGCCTGGAGCTTTACGATTTGGATAATGAAAACCGGCGCAGGACTTTTAACGAGTTACTGGATTTTATAAAGCAAAGGGTACGCTCTATGCTGATAGACGAGGGCTTATCCTATGATGTCGTGGATGCTGCCATAGCGGCCGGTTTCGATGATATCTGCGAGGTGCGCGAACGCGCTGAAATAATAGCTCAATGGAAGGCACGCCCGGATTTCGAAGACTTTATGACGGCTTTTAACCGCCCGAATAATCTGGCAGCCAAAGCGGACAGCTTGTTTGTAGATGAGGCCCTCTTTAGCGATAGTTCAGAGAGCAGATTATGGCAGGCATATAAAGGCGCAAAAGAGATGCTAAATGAGGCGCTGGCTGCAGGGGATTACGACCGTGTCTATGAAATATTAAAGGGGCTTAAGCCGGCAGTGGATGAATTTTTTGATGCCGTATTGGTCATGGTCGAGGATCCGGCTATAAGGGCTAATCGCTTGGCGATTTTGAAGAACATAGCTGAATTGTTTAAGACAATAGGTGATTTTTCTTATATTGTAATATAGCTGAAACATCAGCTTTATTATATAGATTTTATAGAAATGAAAGGAGTAGATACAGCTTTATGGCACATAAATACGTATATTTCTTTGGAGAAGGCGACGGCAGCATGAAAGAGCTGCTGGGGGGTAAAGGGGCCGGATTGGCCGAGATGACCAGGCTTGGCTTACCCGTGCCGCCCGGATTTACCATTACTACCGAGGCTTGTACCAGGTACTATGAAGACGGCGAAGTCATAGGGGAGGACATATTAGAGCAAATAAACGAAATGCTGGCGCGGCTTGAGCAGGTTAACGGCAAAAAGCTCGGCGACGCGAGCAATCCTTTGCTGGTTTCGGTCCGTTCAGGCGCGAGGACTTCCATGCCGGGCATGATGGATACGATATTGAACCTCGGCTTAAACGATGAAACCGTGGAAGGCTTGGCTAAGCTGACCAATAACGAACGTTTCGCTTATGACAGCTATCGCCGCTTTATACAGATGTTCTCGGACGTCGTGATGGGAATAGATAAGAACAAATTTGAGAAAATTTTGGATGAGATAAAGGAAGCTAAAGGGTATAAATACGATACCGATCTTACGGCCGATGATTTAAAAGAAGTAGTAAAGCGCTATAAAGAGCTTTATAAGCAGGAAAAAGGAGAAGATTTCCCGCAAGATCCCAAGGTGCAGTTGATGGAGGCTGTAAAAGCGGTGTTCCGTTCATGGAATAACGCAAGGGCCATAACATACAGGCGTTTGAACGAGATACCGAGCTGGTGGGGTACCGCTGTCAACGTACAGACCATGGTATTCGGCAATATGGGCAATGATTCGGGTACGGGCGTTGCCTTTACGCGCAACCCGTCCACCGGTGAAAAAGAACTGTACGGCGAATTCCTGATGAATGCTCAGGGCGAAGACGTGGTGGCAGGTATAAGAACGCCTCAACCTATATCCGCACTAAAAGAAGTGCTGCCCAATGTGTATGAGCAATTTAACGATATAGCCAAGAAATTGGAACAGCATTACAAGGACATGCAGGACATGGAGTTTACAGTAGAGCGCGGCAAACTGTACATGTTGCAGACGCGCAACGGCAAGCGCACGGCCATAGCTGCCTTAAAGATAGCCATAGACATGGTTGATGAAGGCTTATTGACCAAAGAAGAGGCCATACTCAAAGTAGAACCAAAGCAATTGGACCAACTGTTGCACCCGATGTTTGACGAGAAAGCGCTTAAAGAAGCCAAACCTGTAGCCAAAGGCCTGCCTGCATCGCCAGGCGCTGCTTGCGGTATGGTTTACTTTACGGCGGAGGATGCTGTAAAAGCTGCTAAAGAGGGCAAGAAGGTTGTACTGGTCAGAGCGGAGACATCACCTGAAGACATAGAGGGCATGTACGTGGCTCAAGGTATACTGACAGCACGCGGCGGCATGACTTCCCATGCTGCAGTGGTGGCGAGAGGTATGGGTACATGTTGTGTTGCCGGCTGCGGCGACATCAAGATAAACGAAGAAGGCAAATATTTCACAGTAGGCGACTTGACTATAAAGGAAGGCGACTATATATCTATAGACGGCAGCACCGGCTATGTGTATGCGCAGGCCATACCTACTGTTGAAGCGGCTATAAGCGGCGATTTCGCAACGTTTATGGCATGGGCCGACGAGCTGCGCAGGCTCAAGGTAAGGGCCAACGCTGATGTACCCAGAGATGCCAGAAAGGCGGCTGAATATGGAGCCGAGGGCATAGGCCTGTGCCGTACCGAGCATATGTTTTTCGATGAAGATCGCATACCCGCTATGCGCGAGATGATAATATCCAAGACCGAAGAACAGCGCCGCAAGGCATTAGCCAAGCTGTTGCCCATGCAGAAGAGCGATTTCAAAGGGTTGTATGAGACCATGGAGGGCAAGCCGGTTACCATAAGGCTGCTGGATCCGCCGCTGCATGAGTTCTTACCTCATGAAGATGAGGAAATAGCCGAATTGGCAAAAGAGATGGGTATAACCTTTGATGAGCTGAAGGCCACTGTCGAGAGCCTTAAGGAATTCAACCCCATGCTTGGTCACAGGGGATGCCGACTGGCGGTCACATATCCTGAGATAGCTGAGATGCAGACTAGAGCTATAATGGAAGCTGCCATAGAGGTAAAGCAGGAGAAGGGGCATACCATTGTAGCCGAGATAATGATACCTTTGGTAGGCGAGCTCAAAGAGCTGAAATATGTAAAGGATGTAATAGTCAAGACCGCTGAGGATGTCATAAAGGAGAAGGGCGAGCGCATAGAGTATCATGTAGGTACCATGATCGAAGTGCCAAGAGCTGCCCTGACCGCCGATGAAATAGCCAAAGAGGCAGAGTTCTTCTCATTCGGCACCAATGACCTGACACAGATGACGTTCGGCTTCTCCAGAGATGATGCCGGCAAATTCCTGAATGCCTACTATGATAAGAAGATATACGACTTTGATCCGTTCCAGCATCTAGATCAGGAAGGTGTGGGCAAGCTGGTGAAGATGGCGGCAGAGCTCGGCAGAGCTACGCGGCCGGATATAAAGCTCGGCATATGCGGTGAGCACGGTGGAGATCCGAGCTCGATAGAATTCTGCGATGCGGTAGGGCTGGATTATGTATCATGTTCGCCATTCCGCGTGCCCATAGCGCGATTGGCAGCAGCTCAGGCCGCGGTTAAGCATAAATAATCAATCGCATAGAAGGAATACGTTGATAAGTTACAAGGTAATGCAATAATTTGCATTACCTTGCCTTTTTATAATTAATGCACATCATTTACCGAATATGGTTCACCGGAAGTATTGCAGATCAAAAATGAAAACAAAGTGAGGGTATTATTTCTTAGTAGTTTAAGAGATAATACTCTCTTTTTTTATTGATTTCTTGTATTATGGGATAAAAAATAGACTTAAAAATAGCTATTATGAAACACTTTTTCGGTTCATTTATGGGACACTTTATGATAAAATAATGGCATTAGATTTCCAACATAGCCCATATAGCTTTCGTAATAGAGCCTAACAGAAGAAAGCATAGCATGATACGATATAATAGGAGGTGCGCCATAAATGGGATAATATAGCATACAGGCAAGATACAGAAAACCGTTGCAGGTGTGCGCCGGTTCGGCGCTAGATATATAGCTCGGTGAGATACCGAGTCCGGCAGAGTCCAGCTATAAGCGTGAAAATGGGGAGCAAGAGAGCCGCAATGCGAAAGCGTGAGGCAATTCAGCCCCGTTACCGTTAGTTAATTAAGTCGAAGCCGATGCCCTCCCATGTGGCAGCAGGCAGCAATCCGCAAACGACATGGAGAGAATGCGGAGGCTCGGCCGGGGCCTTAAAGTGTGGCGAGCTTGCAAGGTATATCTGGCGTACCCGGGAGGTCTCGCAGGTTTTCGAAAGAGTATGGGAGGTAAGCGTTTTGCAAACCCTATATGTTAGGATAATTATCGTAAAGAAAATAGTGTATAATAAATTGTGCTTATACTTTTGGGCAGGCATGGTGTGTTTAGTGGCTTCACGAACAAAAGGCTACAAATATGAAAATTTTGAAGGGAGATAAACTGAATCATGTATAAAAAAAGCGTTATAGCAATATTGGTTTTTGCATTGCTGTTTATAGCAAGTAGCAGTATACCTATTAAAGGTATATCAGAACCGGCTTTTGCGGCTGGGAGCAGTCAAGATTTTACGCGTTTAGGTGGCAAAGACAGGTTTGAAACAAACGCTGCCATAGTAGATAATGGATGGCAGCATGCCGATACCATTGTGGTTGTAAGGGGGACGGGCGAGGACAAGTTTGCTGATGCTATGGCGTCTACAATATTAGCTTATCAGTATGATGCTCCGATACTACTGGTAGACCAAAACACCATACCTAAGCCTATAAAAGATACAATAGCAAAACTGCAGCCGAGCAAAGCCTTTATAATAGGCGGTCCTACTGTGGTATCAGATGGCATCAAACAAACTTTAAAAAACGATGGCATAGTTGTGGATCGAATATACGGTCAGGACAGGCGTGAAACGGCAATTAAGATAGGTGACAGGGTTAGAGAAAAGGCTGCCTTTGATACTGTTATGATAGCGACAGGCTATAATTTTCCAGATGCTTTGTCTGCAGCACCATTTTCCGCATTGAATAATGTGCCTATATTGTTTGTTACAAATAAGGCAACGGAACCTACATTGGACGAAATAAACAGGCAGGCGCTAACCCGTTGGGGTGTTAAGAAAGTATATATTCTCGGAGGCACCGGAGCGATATCACAGTCACTGCAAAGCGATATTGAGCACACCATAGCAACTGGTATGCAAGTAACAAGGATAAGCGGCAACAATAGATATGAAACATCGCTCAACATAGCAAAGCAGTTTGATAAAGGTGATTTCCAGGGTGTAACAATTGCTACCGGAAAGGATTATCCCGATTCACTGGCGGGCACTGTACTAGCCGCAAAAAATAAGACACCTATATTGCTGGCGGATGATGTAAACGGGCTTGACAATACGGTGAAATATATTGCAGATCATAAGTTTACTAAACAGTTTGTGCTGGGCGGAGAAGGCGCAGTGCCCGGAAAGTTGATTGGAAAGCTGTTTAATGGGGGAAAACCCGATCCACAGCCGGACCCAAACCCACAACCAGCGCCTAATCCTGAACCTCAACCGCCTCAATCAGAGTGGGCGAAAAGTGTTGCTGTTGATAAAGTATATGAAAGCTTAATTATTCCCGAATATGTCTTTATATCTTTTAAATGGGATAAAAAACCCGGAGCAGAAAGATACGAACTTTATCATTATGAAAACACTAACAATGAGTATGTGTTAAAAGCTTCTGTATTTGAAGTTGATTTTTTTAAAGACTATTTTGGTTATGTTCCAGGTAAACATAAGTTTAAAGTAGAAGCAATAGATAGCGCAGGAAAGGTAATAGATACAGCAGAAATAAGCATGGACACAGCCAATTATCTGCGCCCGGGATCAGAGCAACCGCCTCAATCGGAATGGGCGAAAAGTGTTGCAGCTGAAAAATTTTCTACAAGCCCAGATTATCCTGGAATTGTCTTTATAGATATCAAGTGGTTAAAAAAACCTGGAGCAAAAGAATATCACCTATATCATTATGAAGATGGTGACTATTCATTTGTAGCAACTATGGCCGAGATTAACTGGAATAATGACATCTATTATAGTACAGGAGGTATTGGCTACTATCCTGACAACCACAAATTCAGGGTAGAAGTCGTAGATATCCAAGGCAAAGTAATAGATACCGCAGAAATAAGCGTAGATACAAGCAATTATCTGCACCCCGGAACAGACCAACCAAAGCCTCAAGCGCCTCAATCAGAGTGGGCGAAAAGTATCACTATGACTGAAATAGAGCCGTATCCTCCTGATTCTAGATATGTTATATTTGAATTAAAATGGTTAAATTTAGATAAAGCTGTATCGTATAAATTGTATTACGAGGGTTTACGTTACAATGATTATCTCTATATTACACGTATTGATACAAGTTCTGGCAATTATGGTTACGTTAAAGATGGATATGTTTACACAAATATGAGGCAAGTTTTTTTGAAAGAAAATGCATGGTTTAGAATAGAAGCCATAAATAGCAGCGGCAAAGTTATAGATTCGGGTGTGATAAATGTAGATTTAACTAAGTATTAAGAAACAAGTTTTTGAATATTCCGGGGTGACAGAGCCATCTATTCTCTTCAGATAGAGCCACCTATGTATCCGTTGTTGCGTCAAGTTCGCTGAACAGCTCCGCGGTATTACTCGTAGGATAATTGTAATACCTTTGGTGGCCCTCAACAGCGGACTGAATTTTTGGAATCTGTGACTCTCATGTTCGGAATGGACGGCTCTTTGTATCGGATTAACTGGCTCTCAGATGCCGGAATATTCATATTAAGGACTAACTCTTTAAATTCATGGGTATAATACCCGTTTACCTTTCTATGGTCAGACATTATAAAATCTCCGTAGGATTTGTCGTGTTTTTATTATACACTATTTTCTCTACGGCAACCATCCTAATATATAGGGCTCATAACATAAACATGGCAAGTCGCCATCAGGTTCTTCGGAAACTACGGCCATTGTGATTTTCACCCAAGGTTCGGGACATGATTATTGCAATCCTTCTTTTTCAGGAAGAGGAGATGTACTTTGGATCTGTATGATATACTGCTTTTTATCATCCTCCTGTGCGGCTGCAAGCAAGTCAACCATTAAATAACTGCCATCTTCGCCTTTCCAGCTCACGCTTTCCCCTTGCCCATCAGTATCTACATTCTTTGCATTATCGAATACGCTTAAATCATTCCCAAACGGCTTTGGAAGCGATTTTTCCAAATGGGTTTTAAGCTCCTCGCAAAACTTGATAAATTCATCATGGTCGGCAGTTGAGAATAGATATTCACCAGATACAAATTTGTCGTCTTCAAACACAAATAACACCGTTTGTTCCAGCGATGAGTCGTTAAAAGGAAAGATCCCATCTATTTTCAATAAGTCTTCTCTTACCGAATTATTGTCATTCAATTGTTTCCTTTCCATTACCTCTTCTTTGGATATAAGCCACGGCAAATCTTCAAAAATATATTTCCCCTCTTGATAAAGGCTTGTTAACAATTGATCGAAATCTTTCACTGTAACTGTCGAAGCTCCATTGGAGGTACAACCGCCAATGATTAAAACAATTCATAAGGCAAAGAATGTACACAAACAGGCCAATTTTTTCATATTCCTCATATATCGTAACCTCCTTAATACATCAATTTTTGATCTGCGTAATAACTTGCTGCGCAAATACCTAAATGCTATTTTCCATCCATGTTTGTGATTGTAAAATCATTATATAACTTGAATGCTAATAGCTCAAGTCCCATAATTGACGATTGCAGTCCATATTATCAACCAGAAAAGCCGATAAAATAATGCTCTTTAATATTACTAGCAAGATTGTCATATACCTCTTTATAAAAATCATCATCGTTATAAACCTGGAAATTATTATTTTCATATCTTTCGCTCAACCAGTTGGCAATTGTTTTTAGGTCAGCTATAACCATCGCAATCTGGTCGGTATACGCATAAGCTCCATTTTCATTGCTCATTAGATATTTTCGATACGATCGGAGTTCTTGCAGGTAAGCGTCTATTAAAGAACGCGACTGTAAGTAAGTGGAAGATGGGCCTTTATTATTAAGTTGAAATGCAGCAACACGTTGTGATGCTATAAGATAATATAATTCTGCTGCTTGAATGCTTTCGATAAAATTACTTAGATTTGACGGATCTGCAATATACTCCATCATATCTTGATCAACTACTTCAAATGCGTTTATGAATGTTACCTCTGATGTACTCATATAGTCTTTCACCATATTCATGTTAATTTCTTTTTCATTAGTAATTTTTCTATATTGATATATATTTAATCCAATTGAAGCTATAAAAAGTAAGCATACTATAATTACCAATGCTTTCTTCATTGCAAAATACACTCCCCGCTAATCGCAAATCTTCTTATGAAATCCATGACCAATATCTTCAAACAAACCCCGCCACCTGCTATGGTTATAATAGCACAATTTAACTGAAAAAGGCAAGTCGCTTTTCATCCCAACTTTAAAAGGGTGGACTTTCCCATCGGTAGATCGCAAATGGGTTGAATCAAGATTAATACCAAAATTCAATACGTTGTGGTAAAATATATACGAAAGGATGATAACCATGGATTTTTATAAAGACATAAGCAAATACTACGATTATATATTCCCGGTGGGACAAGAGCAATTAACCCTTGTAGGATTCAGCCATACCAGCCTTTACGGCAGTTTCGCCAAACAGCCCTTTGACGCTGACAGTTCGTTCCCGTTGATAATTGAGGCAGTAAAAGGCAGATGATGGATAACGATGAATAACGAATATATATACGATATACGCAATGCAAGGCTGGCAGCGGCGGGATTAACGGTCTATAAAAGCATAACGGAAGATGAGACGGTCAGGAGTTTTGTCGATTTATTGGAGATGATAGATGACGAGTCGGTTATGCCGTATAATATGGTCAACGCTTATCATTGGCTGGTCCACGACTTATTATCTATTCAAAGCGGCGACGGCGTCAATCCGTGGAAGGATCATATACTGAATCTTGTATTAAATGACGAAAATGCTTTCAGCAAATATTGCCAGAGCATGGAGGATAACGCCGATATACCGTATGCCATACGGCAGGCGGTTAAAAGCGATATGCAGTACTTGCAGACATTATGCAGCATAGACAGCGATATATTAAAGCAAAATATAGGCATGAGGACGGGCATGGTGACACAGCATTGGCCTGGATGGGATATACTATATAATTCGGGCTATTCACGCAAAGATGAGCGGTCGGATCAGGCAGACGACAGCTTACTGTGGCTGCAAAACCAGCGCATATCGATAAAGCGGCGTATAGCGGATAGCGCTTGTTGGCCCGATATGATAGATGCTCTGGCTGAATTTTATAAAAAGACAGGGATAGGTATTTTCAACAAGTATCTCACATTCAGGTGGGTTGGAAGTCGTGCAGGATACACGGGTTATTTGACAGGTGTGGCCGATCCCGACCCAATACGGCTGGATAACCTCATAGGATATGATGTACAGCGCAAGCAGGTCATAGATAATGCCGAAAGCTTTGTGGGCGGTTATGCTGCCAATAATATGTTATTATACGGCGATAGGGGTACGGGCAAGTCTTCCACTGTGAAAGCGCTTATACATCGTTATGGCAAGGATGGTTTACGGCTTATAGAGGTATCGCGCGATAATCTGAATGATTTTTATGATATACTTGATACTGTCAGGCCGTTCAAGCAACGCTTTATACTGTTTGTCGATGATTTGGCATTTGATGCTGATGAGTCGGCTTATACAGGCTTAAAAGCTGTATTGGAAGGCGGCATAGAGCCAAGGCCGGATAATGTTGTAATATTTGCCACGTCCAACCGCCGCCATCTGGTAAAGGAATACTTCAGCGACAGAGTGGGTGACGACGAGCTGCATGAGGGCGATACCAAGCAGGAGAAATTGTCTTTGACCGACCGTTTTGGCATAGTAGTGACATTTCTACAGCCGGATCAGGAGGAGTATCTTGAGATAGTGGATGGCTTGGCGCGCCAGCAAGGTATTGAGATGAATATCGACGAGCTGAACAGCATGGCACTGCAGTGGCAGGCCAAGCACAACGGTCGCTCGGGCCGCACAGCCGCTCAATTTATAACGTATCTGTTGGCACGTACCAGCCGCCCGCATTGATAGTGATGCGGCGGGAATATGTTTGCCATGCTATACCTTTCTATTTGATATGCGCAAACGGGTCAGTGCCCGGGCAAGGGCCGCTTGCGAGCGGAGGTATTCCTCCTGGCTCAGGCGCTGACGCAAACGCTCCTCAGCTCGGCGCCGCGCGGCTTCTGCGCGTCGGGCGTCGATCTCTTCCGGCCACTCCACTGTGTCGGATAGTATCGTTACCGTTTGGGGACGTATCTCTATAAATCCTCCCGATATGGCAGCATCCCTCCATTGACCGTTTTGCTTTATGCGCAGCACGCCGATGCCTATAGGGCATACCATCGGTTCATGGCCGGCCAGCACGCCCATATACCCATCGCTGGTGTAGCCGTTGGAAACAGGGAATATTATTTCCTCTACGTCGCCGTCGAAGAACTCGCGATCGGGCGAAACTATGTCCAAATGAAAGGTCGGCATATCAGCGCCCTCCTTGCTTTAATCTCTCGGCTTTTTGGTACACTTCATCGATATTACCCACCATCAGGAAAGCCTCTTCGGGCACATCGTCCATATGACCGTCTACTATCTCCTTGAAACCCTTTATAGTTTCGTTGAGCGGGACATATTTACCCGGCATGCCGGTGAAGGTCTCGGCTACCGAGAACGGCTGCGATAAAAAGCGCTGTATTTTCCTGGCGCGATAAACGGTCAATTTATCGTTGTCGCTCAGCTCCTCTATACCGAGTATCGCTATTATATCCTGAAGCTCTTTATAGCGCTCCAGTATCTCTTGTACGCGCCGAGCCGTATTATAATGCTCTTCTCCGAGTATGCGGGCGTCTAATATGCGGGATGTGGATGCCAGCGGGTCGACGGCCGGATATATGCCCATTTCCACTATGTCTCTCGACAGCACGGTCATGGCATCCAAATGAGCAAATATAGCGGCCGGAGCAGGATCGGTCAGATCGTCGGCCGGCACATATACGGCTTGGACAGATGTAATAGAGCCGCTTTTTGTTGAGGTTATGCGCTCTTCCAGCGAGCCTACATCTTGAGCTAATGTGGGCTGATAACCTACCGCCGACGGCATCCTGCCCAAAAGGGCCGATACCTCAGAGCCTGCTTGCACATATCGGAATATGTTGTCTATGAACATGAGCACATCCTGATGCTCTACATCGCGGAAATATTCCGCCAACGTAAGCCCAGTCAAGGCCACGCGCATGCGCGCACCGGGTGGTTCATTCATTTGACCGAACACCATGGCGGTTTTGTCCAGCACGCCGGATTCTTTCATTTCATTCCATAGTTCATTGCCCTCGCGCGTGCGCTCGCCGACGCCGGTGAATATCGAAAACCCGCCGTGCTCGGTGGCTATATTGTGTATCAGCTCCATTATGAGGACGGTTTTGCCCACGCCAGCACCACCGAATAAGCCTATTTTACCGCCCCTGGGATATGGCGCTAACAGGTCTACCACCTTTATGCCGGTTTCAAATACCTGGCTGACCGGTTGCTGTTCTGAAAATGCAGGAGATTCCCTGTGTATGGGCATATAATCTGTGGCTTTCACATCGCCGCCGTCATCTATCGGTTGGCCCAATACATTAAATAGGCGTCCAAGCACGCCTCGCCCTACCGGCACCTTTATCGGGCCGCCTGTATCAGTAACTTCCATACCGCGCTGCAGACCATCGGTGGAGGCCAAGGCTATGCAGCGGACTACATCGCTGCCGAGATATTGCGCCGTTTCTACTACTACCTTGCCGTTATCGGCGCTGATCTCTAAAGCATTATTCAGATCGGGCAGATATCCGTTATCGAACCGTACATCCACTACCGGCCCTATAATCGATATCACATGCCCTATATTGTTGTTCGTACTCAATGTCATCACTCCTTTGCAATAGCGTTGGCGCCGCCTATAATTTCGGCCATTTCCTGTGTGATGGCCTCCTGGCGTACGGTGTTGTAGGTCAATGTAAGGTCTTTTAACAATTCATCTGCATTATCTGTAGCGGTCTGCATGGCTAACATGCGGGCGCTGTGCTCGCTGGTGAAAGACTCTACCAATGCGCCATATATGAGGCCTTTTATGTATTCGGGCACCAGCACCCTGAATACCGCATGGCGCGACGGTTCATATTTTATAAATTCTCTTATGCCGTCGTTATCCTCATCTAACTTGAGACGTTCGGTTTCCAACGGCAGCAGACGCAAAGTCCTCGGCTCTTGCCGGCTACCGCTTACCAATTCAGTATATATTACATATATCTCATCCAATAGCTGCTGATTGTATAGCCTTACCATCATATCGGCTATATCCCTGGCGTTGTATATACTCGGATCCTGTGCTGTGTATAAGAATTCGACGTCTATAGTATAACCGTGGCTTATAAAGTAACGCCTGCCAACTTCGCCTACGACGAACAATGAGCGCTCAGGCTTATCATCCATCTGAGCCACCGCTTCTTTTATAATATTGTGATTGTATGCTCCGCATAAGCCCCGATCTCCGGTGATCACTATATACCCTATTCTTTTGGGACGGTCGCCTATATCGCGCGATATAAAATGACTGGTTACGTCGGGTGAGTGCTGGAGGATATCGGCCATGGTCTCGCGTATCTTATGGTAATAGGGCAGGGTCGCATTCAGTTGTGCGCGCGCCCGCCTCACCTTTGTGGTGGATATGAGGTACATGGCCTTGGTTATTTGCTGCGTTTCTCTGACACTCTTTATACGTTCCAGCAACTCACTTCTGCTCGGCATTTTTGTCACCCGGCCTTTGCTTATATTCTTCTATGAAAGCATGCAATGCCTGTTTTATGCTTGCTTCGGTATCATCATCCATTGTGCCTGTTTGTTGTATGAACTGCATGGCTTGTGCCGCATGGAGCTCCATATATTCGATTAATGACGGTTTCAAGTCGTTTATGGCTTCCACAGGTATACCTTCAAGATAGTTGTTTATGGCCGCATAGAGCAGCACAACCTGATGGCTTACCGGCAGCGGTTTATATTGTTCCTGCTTTAACATTTCGGTAATTCTTTCACCGCGTGCCAGGCGCCGGCGTGTGTTATCGTCCAGTTCGGCTCCAAATTGGGCAAAGGCGGCCAGCTCGCGGTATTGCGCCAGCTCCAGACGAAGTGTGCCGGCGATTTTTTTCATCGCTTTGGTCTGAGCGGCGCCTCCTACCCTGGACACCGACAAGCCAACATTTACAGCCGGTTTGACGCCGGCCAGGAATAATTCGTTTTCAAGATATATCTGACCGTCAGTTATGGATATAACGTTGGTCGGTATATAAGCCGATATGTCGCCGGCCAGCGTTTCTATAATAGGCAAAGCGGTCATAGATCCGCCGCCTAATCTTTCATCCAAACGCGCCGACCTTTCCAGCAGGCGTGAATGCAGGTAAAATACATCTCCAGGGAATGCCTCACGGCCCGGCGGACGGCGCAGCAGCAAGGAAAGGGTACGGTAGGCTACGGCGTGCTTGGATAGGTCGTCGTATATTATAAGCACATCCTTACCGCTATACATGAATTCTTCAGCTATGGCGCAGGCCGCATATGGGCATACATATTGCAGCGCCGCAGGTTCGCTTGCCGACGCCAGTACCATGACGGTATAATCCATAGCGCCAAATTCATCAAGCGTATGTGCTAATTGCGCCATAGATGACGCCTTCTGGCCTATACCCACATATACGCATATGACGTCCTGGTCTTTTTGGTTCAATATGGTATCCAATGCTATGGCAGTTTTGCCGGTTTGCCGGTCACCTATGATGAGTTCGCGTTGGCCGCGGCCTATAGGTATCATCGAGTCTATGGATACGATGCCGGTCTGCAATGGTACCGTTACCGGTTGTCGATCTATAATTGGCGGCGCGGGATTTTCTATGGGCCTGCTCTTATCGGACGGTATCGGGCCTTTGCCGTCTATGGGGCGGCATAGCGCATCCACTGCGCGGCCTATCAAAGCATCGCCCACAGGTACCGATATAACGCGGCCGGTGCGCTTTACCTGCGTTCCTTCCTTTATATCCGATGACATGTCCAAAAGCACGGCTCCTACGCTGTCCTCGTTCAGATTCATAGCCAGACCATATACATCGTTACCGAAATCCAGCATTTCATTGCTCATGCAATGCTCCAAGCCATATATTATGGCTATGCCGTCGTTGTACCGGGTAACATAGCCGGTATCTTCAACATGGGCCTTTTGATCAAAGCCCTCTATCTCCTGACGAAGGATAGAGGCTATTTCATTTATTTTTACGGGCATTTAAACACCTCGCTTTCTAAACGGAAATATTGGCTGCAAGCCTTCTGGCAGCTGATTTTATGGCACTTAAGCGCGAAGCGATGGAGCGATCTATCGTACGGCCGCCTATCTCCAATCTCAAGCCTCCTATTATGGATGGGTCTACGATATTTTCGATATATACCGATTTGCCATACGTTTTTTCCAGTTGACCCTTCAGCATAGCCATTATATCAGGATTCAGCGGGCGAGCAGCGACGGCCCGTACCTCGAGTATACCTGCATGGCGGCGATATAAATGGGCATATTGCTTTACTATATCGCCCAGCCGACTAAGACGGCGGTTTTTTATTATTATGCCGATGAACCTTATTATCTCCTCATCGCATGTATCGGAAAATATCCTTCTTACGGCACGCGCTTTTTCATCCATGGATATTATGGGATTCATCAATGCCTTAAAGAGATCGGAGCTGGCGCTTACAGTTTCCATGACGGTTTGCAATTGCTGCATATATGCCTCTATGCGGTTTTTATCCACAGCGGTTTCGAATAATGCAGCGGCGTAGTTTTCAGCGACTGAATCGGGCATATTCCTACCCCCTTATGCCTTGTTCTATAATGGACTTTACAAGCTGTTCGTCGGTTTCAGCATCCAGCTCGCGCTGCAGTATTTCAGATACCGCTGCCATGGCAAGCGCGGCTATCTGATCCTTGGCATGCTCTATGGTCAGTTCTTTTTGCCTTTGTGCCTCAATTTGGGCTTTGGTGAGTATAGTTTCGGCCTGAGCTTTAGCATCGTTTAAGATGGCATTCATCTGTTGCTCGGCTTTGTCCCTTGTCTCCTTTAACAACTGATCGGAGCGCTGCTTTATATCGTTTAATTGCTGTACATACTGTGCATACAGCTCTTCGGCCTGCTGTTGACGCGTTTTGGCCTGCTCCAGCTGGCTCTGTATATTTTTGCTGCGGTTTTCCATGAAATTCATAAGAGGCTTATAGAGCAGCTTTTTCAATATATAATAGAGTATAAACAGGTTTATGACCACGAATATAGGTGTGGCCAATATATCCCACATAGCATCATTTCCTTTCGTGCTATATTATGCGAGTACCAGTATAAGTATGGCGGTCAGCAGGCCGTATATGGCGGTGGCTTCGGACAACGCCGCGCCTATGAGAAGGTTGCGGAATATAGCGTCGGCCGCTTCCGGTTGACGCGCTACGGCGTCTACGGCTTTGCCTGTGGCCATGCTTATGCCTATACCTGCTCCTATGCCCGTTAATGCTGCTATTGCAGCTGCTATTGCTGTCATAATATTATCTCCCTTCTATTCCAGTGCTTCTCTTAGATATATCATGCTCAAAAATAGGAATATCACTGTTTGAATGAGGCCGTCGAACAAATCGAAATACAGGCTCAGTATCGGTGGCACCCCTATGGGTATAAACGAAAATACCAGATCCATTATTATCATGGATGCCAGTATATTACCGAATAACCGAGCAGCCAGCGATAACGGCCGTATAAAATAATCCATAAGATTAAAGGGCACCATTATTGCTATCGGTTCGGCTATGCTATGCAGCCAGCCACCCACACCCTTGTATTTTATTGAACCGAATATAATCATTACCATGGTCATTATGGCGAGTGTCGCCGTCAGCATTATGTCGCTTGTAGGAGGGCGCAGGCCGAGTATGCCCAGCATATTGGCCACGGCCAGAAACAGCGCTACAGTGGTCAGATAAGGGATGAACGGATCGGCTTTATCGCCGAGGTTTTGCTTTATAAAGGATGATATCATATCCCACAAGGCCTCTACGGCATTTTGCAAGCCATGCGGCACGGTTTCCCACTTCAATGTCAAACGTATGATAATTGCCGCGCTTATCAGTATGGCCATTACTATCCACATATTTACCACCGTCTGGGTGACCGGTATACCGCCCAATATCGGTATGGTAAAGACGGTTTTAGCCGTTATCTCGATGTCCATCTGGTTTTGTCACCTCCCTTCGCATATGCATTATTACTGTAACAGGCATGACGATACCATACACGCCAAGGCCTATTATAAAACCAAAGGTAGCGGCGGGCTTTAAAAGATAAATTATACCGGTAGCCACGATTAAAAGTAATATATTCCATAGCGGGTATACCATAGCCTTAGATATTATATTTGCCGTAGATGTGGGTTTTATGTACCCGCTTATGAGCGACAAGAATGCGCCGAAACGCCATATCGCGAGGGCGGTGCCTATGGCTATGCCCAGCGGTATATATATATCGCGATTTAAAATATATATTATCAATGCGGCCAGTACAGTGACAATTATTGTTGCATCGGCGGTTTTGCGGCGTATTTTCCTTGTATCATTCGTATGTATCGCCTCTTTTCCTTAGCCATTTTATACTAATGATAATACTTTTCCAAAGTGATTTCAATAGCAACTTTAATGCCAATGTTAATTTATAGTATGGCAAATTCAACGCTTGCAATGATATAAAGCCTACGCCAGCACCGAGCCATTACGAATTGCAGCTGGAGAAGGTTTAACAAGGGCTTGCTTTTGGTGTATAATACAATAAAGCAATGTATCGCAAGCAGCACATGGGCACATCCAAGCTGTCCATCTCAGCTTCGATACGTCCATGTTTTCAAAAATGGAATTCGAAATCATGGAGCTAAAAGGATTATCGAGCAAATATTTTATCATAGGAGGATTTATATGAAGGTAGGGCTTGCCTTGGGCGGAGGAGCGGCGAGAGGATACGCGCATATAGGGGTATTGAAGGCGCTGGAGAGCCGGGGTATACACCCTGATTATGTGGCGGGCTGCAGTATGGGAGCCCTCATAGGAGCCATCTATTGTACGGGCATATCTATGGACATGTTGGAAGAATTGGCGGTTACTATTACGCCAAAATATTGGTTGGATATTTCATTATCGCGTACAGGCTTACTTCAGGGCAAGAAACTTGAATCGGTCATCGCCACGCTGACGGGCAACCGCAAAATGGAAGACCTCAGCATACCGTTTTGGGCCGTGGCCACCGATGTTATGGCTGGCGAACCGTATATATTCAAAAGCGGTAGTATAGCCACCGCGGTCAGAGCCAGTACGGCTATACCGGCGATATTTGAACCAGTCTACCTTGATGATCGCATATTGGTGGACGGCGGATTTGTAGATCTTATTCCAGCGGATTTGGTTAAGGAAATGGGGGCTGATGTTGTAATAGCTGTAGATGTAGGATTTTCATCGACTTCGATTAATCCGTCCAATGCCGCTGAACTGCTCATGCTTTCAATAGATACACTGCAAAAGCAACTTTATAAGTATAAGGTAATAGATGCGGATTATATAATACGCCCTGACGTATCGGGTATAAAGCCTAATCAGTTCGAGAGGGCGCAGGAATGCATAAAGATAGGGGAACAAGCTCTGGAAGGGTATGATATTTGAGAGCATTGTATGTATGAAGATCTACAGTATTTGCGCATACGTCATATAGGGTATATAATTAGTTAAAAGCGATCGACGAGGAGAGTACATATGCAGTATCTGTTGCGTTTGGTAAAGCAGGCCAGACCTTATTGGAAGTACCTTATAGCTGCTGCTCTTAGCATGCTGGCAGTGACGGGACTAAACCTCATAGGGCCTAATCTTATCAGCCGGTTGGTTGAAGTAGTGACCAATCTCGACCAATACCCCGATGCTCGGAGCGTTATATTGAATTTGGCCCTCATACTTCTTATATCTTACGCTGGCAGGACATTGTTCGCCTTCTTATACCGCTACTTGGCGCACTATGCGGCATGGCGCCTTGTAGCGGATATGCGCGTTATAGTGTATGATAAGCTCCAGCAGCTATCGCTCAGATACTATCATGATAAGCAGACAGGCCAGCTTATGTCCAGGGTCACCAACGATACGGCTACTTTTGAAATGCTGATAGCCCATGCTGTGCCCGATCTGGTCACCAATGTGCTCATACTCATAGGCGTAGCTGTCGTCCTATTTTCCAAAAACGCTGCTTTGGCGGCGCTGACGCTTATACCCATACCTTTTTTGGCTTATGCCGGCTTTGTATTCGTCAAAAAGATACAGCCCAATTTCAGATATGCCCAGAGGGCGCTGGCCGATTTCAACGCTGATTTACAGGATAATCTGTCGGGTATACGCGAAATACAGATATTTAATAGGCAGGAATATGAAACGATAAAACTCAGGCAGCGTTCTTATGCTCATGCCGATGCGATATTACGAGCACTTAAACTAAGCGGTATATTCCATCCCATAGTGGAATTTTTCAGTTCGCTGGGCACGGTTATCGTAGTGGCGATAGGAGGCCTTATGGCCATGGCCGGCAATCTCCCTGTGGAAGATATAGTCGGCTTCGTTCTGTACCTTGGTATGTTTTACCAGCCTATAGGAGCGCTGGGACAGGTGATGGAAAACCTGCAACAGGCCTTGGCAGGGGCCGAGCGTGTATTTGAGGTGTTGGATACCGAGCCCGACGTTAAGGAAAAAGAAAATGCTATCGAGCTGAAGGATGTAAAAAGTGAGATAACATTTGAGGATGTAACTTTCTATTACAGACCAGATGTATATGTTTTGAAGGATATATCTTTTGAGATAAAACCCGGGCAGATGGTGGCCTTTGTGGGCCCAACCGGTGTGGGCAAAACTACTATAATGAGCCTGTTGGCCCGCTTTTATGATCCTGTGTCAGGGCGCATAAAGATAGACGGCGTCGATATACGCGATGTAACGCTGCGCTCGTTGAGGGATAATATAAGCATGGTGCTGCAGGATGTGTTTCTTTTCAACGGTACCGTGGCTGAAAATATAGCGTACGGCACTGAAAATGCAACTATGGACGATATAATAAATGCTGCTAAAATAGCATGTGCTCACGACTTTATAATGACTTTTCCGGATGGTTACGATACCTATATAGGAGAACGCGGCGTAAATTTATCCGGCGGGCAAAAACAGCGGTTAGCCATAGCCCGTGCCGTGCTGCGCGATACGCCTATACTGATACTGGATGAGGCCACTTCATCTGTGGATGCCGAGACCGAGCGCCAGATACAGAATGCAATAAATAATCTGGCCAATAGCCGTACCATACTTATAATAGCCCATAGGCTATCTACCGTAAAAAAGGCTGATAATATCATCGTGCTCGATGAGGGCCGCATAGCCGAGCAGGGTACCCATGAGGAGCTGATAAAACGCGGCGGCCTATACAGCTATTTGTGTTCAATGCAGTTCAATACTGAGGACACAGTAAAGATGGCTTAATTATCGGTATATCCATTGCTCGAACAATTTGTCTATAGCATCGGCATCGCCATATATCTCGGCTGCTAACGTCTGAAAGTCTTGGGTGGTGGCTATTTTCCACTTGTATCGGAGCAGATATTCCTGCAGCAGCTTAAAGTAACTGTCATCGCCCATTTGCTGCCTCAGGGCATCGTGGAACAGTGCCCCTTTGTCGTATACTACTATATAATATTGTGACTTAGAAAAACCTGATATAGGGCTGTATAATACACCGTCCGAGGTTGTTTTGAGACGCTGGCTTATTTTATCGAGGGCCTGTTGCTTGCGTTGTATCCCATAACGCGATTCATAGTATATCACTTCGGAGTAGCGCGTTAACCCTTCGTCCAGCCATGGCTCGCGGAATTCATCATTGCCCACCATATTGAACCACCATTGGTGAGCTACCTCATGCACTACCTCGCGTTCAACATCTTTACCTTTGAATACAGCCGGTGTATATAATGCTATGCCGGAGTATTCCATGCCGCCGGAGCGCAGAGGGGCCTCAGCCAATACCATATAGTCGTACGGGTATGGCCCAAATCGCTGTTGGAAGATCGATAAAGCGTGTTCGGCGTAGTCTAGCATAGACTGCGCCACATCAGGAGATCCACTGGCATATGCTGCAGTAACGGTGATACCTCCCGCCTTTTTGCTGATCGTTTTATAGTTTGCCGATGAAGCGAAACAAAAGGTACGGGCTGGGGATGCTGTGACGTGGACTAGGCGGCGATTGCCTTCTACCGTATCGTATTCCACGTGGCCGCCGAACACCGCTTTCTGATTAGCCGGCATGGATAGCTTTATGTCGTAATCGGCAGCATCGCTTATGTACGGATCGCCGTTGTAATAATATGGAGAGATTATCCAACCACTGTCGCTACGCGCGGCTAATGACGGATAAAAGCGCGACAATGCATAAATGCCGTTTTTGTATCCATAGTCGCCGAGCTTATCAGTAACGACCGGTATATCGCCGGTAAAGAAGACGTCGAGCTTTACCTTTTTCCACGGATATATGGGTTTAGGAGGCCGTATTACCACCGTATTGGCGGAATATTCGAACTCAACCTCCGCCTCGTCCAGCATGATTTTTTGTATATCAGTAAGGCGTTCATCGGTATTCTGATAAAGCTGTAAATATATATCATTTAGAGGTTCATCGCCTGTATTTTTAAAGAATATGATTTCATGGCCGGATATGGTATTCTTTTCAGTATTCAATACAAGGCTCATTTCATATCGCGGCCGATTTAGTTCGGGTACTGTATCATCTGCCGGTTCCTGCTGCTGCACCGCGTCGCTGGTTTGCGACGCAGGTGGCGTGGGCGATGGGCGTGCCGGCAACAACATAGCACAGCCTGATACTGTTAGCAATAATATTATTATTATCCATATGAAACGATGTTTCATCTAGTCCTCCTATAATAGACGCTATATATTTTATATCGGATATTATAAGTATATCATAACAACTTTTTGCATGGTATAATAATGACGGAAAGATTTCCACAGTATTTGCTGAAGAAAGGGCGATATTTATGGAATGGAAACACGTCGATGGGGAAAATAGAGGCAAGATCAATTTCTTTGCTTTGAGCACATGCATTTGGTGCAGAAAGACCAAAGCGCTTTTGAACAGATTGGGTGTGGATTATTATTACATCGATGTCGATCTGGTCACCGGGGATGATGTCGATAAGGTGAGGGACGAGATGGGCAGGTGGAATCCTATGCTTTCATTTCCTACTATTATTATAGATGATGACAAAGTGATTATCGGTTATAGGGAACAAGAGCTTAAGGAGGCGCTCGGATATGGAGATAAATAAAGAGGATATAGATAGGTTGTATAAAGAGAAAAAAGCCGAAGCCGAAAGCTCAGGCTATAGGTTGAATCCGGATGCGGATTTTACGCTTGGCTTGATGGAAGGCCTGCTTATAAATGAAAAACGGTATGGTTATCAATCTTGTCCATGCAGACTGGCATCGGGCCGGATTGAAGACGATCGCGACATCATATGCCCATGCGATTACAGGGATGCTGATGTAGCGCAGTATGGTTCTTGCTATTGCGGTTTATATGTATCGCAAGAGATTGCGAACGGCGATGTGCAAATACAGCCTATTCCGGAGAGAAGGGGAAAAAATGAGCAACACGAGGGTGTGGATTCTTCCTTCAGCGGTTCACTTCCGTTGCCGGTATGGCGATGCAAGGTTTGCGGATATCTGTGCGCTCGTCAACAACCGCCCGAAGCATGCCCTATATGTAAAGCAAAAAAAGAAAAATTTGAGAGATTTATGTAAATTAAAATATAGCGCAGCGGCATAATAATTAAGAATACTACAAAGAATATTATATGTTTATAATTTAAAATTGTTATGCAGGAGGAAATATTATGAAAAAGCTGCGAGTAGGCATTATAGGTGTGGGTATGGCGTTTGAAAAGCTCCATTATCCACCATAGGGATATTATAAAGCGCACCGATATAGATGTTTTCGATATAATGGTGCCTATAGAGCTTAACTTTCAGGTTACTGAAGATGTCGCCAAGGCCGGTAAGCCTATAATATGCGAGAAACCGCTGGCACCCACACGCCAGGAAGCCGAGGCCGCAAGGGAGCTGCCAAAGCGGTATAATATACCGATAATGATAGCTGAAAATTACCGGTATAATGAAGAGAATAATATAATCAGGGACCTTATCCGCACACAGGATATAGGTGAGGTTTATTATTTTATAGAAAACCGTGTCGCGAACTTTCCGGACGAAATGCTCAAAGATGATTTTGCGGCACGCGAATGGCGCCAGCATCCGGAATTTCCCGGCGGCATATTCATGGATTACTGTGTCCATGATATAGCGGGTTTACGCCATATATTCGGTGCCATAGACAGCGTGCATGCTTTCGGCCGTAAGCAAAGGGATATGGAGGAAGATGAATTCTCCCCTTATTCTGTAATTCAGGCCAACATGCAGTTTAAGAGCGGCGTATTGGGCCAGTTTAGTTTCTTCGATGAAGGCATGGAGATGCAGCGGCCGCTTATAGGACTGCGCATATTTGGCACAAAAGGTGAAGTGTATTTGGAAGAGCGCTCGTGCGGCACGATAAACATTGCGTATAACGACGGTACTAGCCGGCAGATACCATATACGCCGGGGCGCGGTTACTATAACGAGCTGGCCAATTTCTACAATGCTGTTATGGGACAAGAGCCTCTGTATACGACGCCGGAAATGGAGTACGGGGATGCTATAACGATATTCGCGATACTGGATTCTATAAAGAGGAAATCTCCGGTAGCGGTGGACAGAGAATTGGCCTTTGCAAGATAACATAATAAGGAGTGCCAAAGGCACTCCTTAGGTTTTATTATTTCTTCGGGTATCTGCATGGCGTTTCTCACTTGGCGCACAGACAAAACGGATGTCCCTCTGGGTCGAGCATCGTCACGAAATGTTCGCCGCCAAATTGCTTTGCGGCTTTGGTTGCACCGAGTCGGATGGCTTCATTAGCAACGGCGGGCAAATCGTCAACTTGAAAGTTGAAGTGCATTTGTTTCTGTTGCTTGCCAGCTTCCTCCGGCCAGACAGGAGGGACATGCTTTACTTCGGGCACTGTAAAGAGAATCAATAAACCATTATCTCCAACAAGGGCAGGACAGCCATAAGCCTCGCGCTTTTCCCAGCCGGTTAAAGCGGCGTAAAAATCGCGTGTTCGAGCGGGGTCGGCGCAGTCGATGGAAATGTCGCCGATGGAGATACCTCTTTTTTGCCCTTTTCCGAAATAATCATCAGCGAGGATTGCGTAATATGCTGCATCGCATATCCCTTGATTGTTTCGGTTGGCTTGTCGCATGGTTCCTTCGTATTTAAGACCTGCTTTTGCCATAACCTTACCGGAATTACGGTTTCGCGGGTCAAAGCACGCTTCAATCCTATTTGCACCGACTTCTTCAAAGAAAAATCGGACAAGACGGGTCAGCGCTTCACTTGTATAGCCTTTATGCCACCAAGGTCTGCCGATACAATAACCGATATGTACTAAATTCGTGTTGTCTTCTACTTTTACTGCTGAAATGCTGCCAATCGGCTCATGAAGACTTTTAAGCTCGATCGCCCACTCGTATTTTCTTTCAGACTCGTAGGCGGAGAGCCAATTCTTTATGACCTCACGCGAAATATCAACATTTTTGTGCGTAGGCCATGTTAAGTATTTTGTCACTTCCGGGTCGCTCGCCCAATTGCGGAACATTGGTTCTGCATCGTCCATCGTGAACCGCCGAAGTATAAGCCTCTCTGTTTCAAGCGTAACTGTACCTTTGTGTGTCATAGCATCAACCTTCCCAATTATCCTTAAGATAAAGCATATTGCAAATCGAAGATGTCCCAAAATCTGTGGAATTTGGAGTAGCAGTTCATACCTATGAGAAAATTAAATGAAGAGGAACCGTTTAATGGGAGTATATCACAATATCAAGGTTGTTGGCAATAATATTTTGGCCCAAAGTATGGCAGCAGTTTGCCCTTATATTAACCAAGAACAAACAAACGATCTGACGCGGGCTGGTGAAGAAGGCTTTGCTGCTTTTATAGGGTAAAAACAAGAGCATTGAAGGAATCGATAGGCTTGCAAACGCATTGCGGGAAATGTATAATGAAAGAAAGATTACGTATAGGGGGTTATATTTATGGGGATAGGCGTTAGCTCGTATAGTTATAGCAAATGCCGAATGGATGCCTTACAGATAGTACATAAGGCGGCCGAAATGGGTTTTAAGCACATCGAATTCTCCGGTTTGCCGCTAATGCCCGACGACATGGATCCATTGGTTTATGCTGCGGAAGTGAAACAGGCATGTGACGAGGCCGGCATCGAAGTGGTAAATTACGCTGTAGGTGCCGATTTTATAAACAATGGTCTGGATAACGAAATAGAACGCCTGAAACAAGAAGTGAAGATAGCCTTTGAGTTAGGGGCGTCCTTCATGCGCCACGATGCTACTTATGGCTTTTCGCCGGATTATCATGGACCGAGAGGATTTGATGATGCGCTGCCGGTTTTGGTGAAGGGTTACCGAGCTGTGACCGAATATGCTGAGGGACTAGGCATAAAGACCATGGTAGAAAATCATGGATTCTTTTGTCAGGACAGCGACAGGGTAGAGAAACTGATAAACGGTGTAAATCACACGAATTTTGGGCTTCTGCTGGATATAGGCAACTTTCTCTGTGCTGATGAGGACCCGGCCATTGCGGTGGGCAAACTGTTACCGTATGTGTTTCACGTGCACGTTAAGGATTTTCATGTAAAAAGCGGCATGCTGCCCGATCCGGGCGACGGATGGTTTAAATCGCGTGCCGGAAATTATCTCAGAGGGGCTATTATAGGTCATGGCGATGTGCCCGTTATACAGTGCCTTAAAATGCTCAAGACATACGGTTATGACGGTGTTATATCTATAGAATTTGAGGGGATGGAGGATGCGATATTGGGCATAAGCGTGGGCAGAAGCAATCTTGAGCGGTATATGCGCTCGGTAAAATAATGGGGGGCGCACCCGATTTCTTATATTATCCAGCCTATGCCTAGTGCAGATATGATGCCAAGAAGCGTGCCGGCCATTATATCAGATGGATAATGATAACCGAGGTACACGCGCGATAGGGCCACCAAGACTGCGGCTGACATACTTATGGCGGCGATAGCCGGCCAGTATAAAGTCAATGATGTAGCAAGGGCAAAGCTTGCTGTGGAATGACCGGATGGGAAAGAGGGGTCCTTTGGTAGCTTACCCAGTATGTTTACGTCTTTAAGCGTGACAAAAGGCCTCATCCTGCGCAGCAACAGCTTAAGCAATTGCACCAGACAGTGGCTCGATACTAAAGCCGCTAAAGCCTGCCAGCCGACGATTTTAGTATCGCTTTTTCCGAAAAGTATTATAGCAAGCGCTAATCCTATAGTGAAAAAAGCATTTCCCATATGCGTTATACGCGGCATCGCTGCGTCCAGCGTCCGGCATTTTAGTTTATGGTTTATAAAATAGAAGGTCATGGCCTCTATGTTTTTTGCTATATTTGTGCAATGTTGCATTGCAAGCCTCCTTTACAAAAGCTACTTCGTCTAACTATATTATACTGCATATTTCATTTCTTTGCGTTAAACTGATGTTAATTTTTTTTATATATTGACGGTGTACTGACTATGAGGGATAATATATATGGTTCACTAACAAAAGGAGAAACGCGTTTCGATGAGAGTAATAATAAACGGAGATAAGGATTTATACACAAAGTTTGTGGAAAATCATCCTAAGGGGCACATACTTCAAACACTGGAATGGGCTGCGGTTAAAGACGATAATTGGGAACACGTATATGTGATGTTGGAAGACCAGGGGAATATCAAGGCATCTATGCTGCTGCTCATAAGAAAGCTGCCGATAATAGGTAAGAATATGATATATTCGCCGAGAGGCCCTGTATGCGATATGCACGATAAAACGGTGTTGACATTCCTTATTACTGAGGTGAAAAAGCTGGCCAAACAGTACAACGCCATTATGCTCAAGATAGATCCGGATATAAAAGCCGATGACAGCGAGGTTATCAAAAACCTTGAAGATTTAGGCTTTATGAGAAATGAAGAGGCCTTAAATTTCGAGGGTATACAGCCGCGCTTTGTATTTCGCCTTGATATAAGGCCTGATTTAGATGAGCTTATGGCCAATTTCCACAGTAAGACGCGCTATAATATACGACTGGCCGAAAGAAAGGGCGTAACGGTTCGCATGGGTACACGCCAAGATTTGCCAGCATTTCATCAGATTATGGAGGTCACAGGTTTAAGGGATAATTTTGTGGTCCGGCCGCTTTCATATTTTGAGAAAATGTATGACTGCCTGTACGATAAAGGATATATGGAGTTGGCTTTGGCAGAGTATCAAGGCCAAATTGTTTCGGGTATTATTTGTCTTTTTTGCGGTGATAAATGCTGGTATCTATACGGGGCCAGCAGCAATGAGCACAGGAATGTCATGCCGAATTATCTCCTGCAATGGGAGATGATAAAGCGCGCCAAAGAGCGGGGTTGTACAATGTATGATTTTCGTGGCGTTTCCGGCGATATAAATCCAGACAACCCTTTGTACGGCCTTTATAGATTTAAGAAAGGCTTTAATGGAGAATTTACTGAGTTTATAGGCGAATTCGATATGGTATTGAGCTCTATGTGGTATTCCATATGGCAAAAGGCTGTACCTGCATTCCGAAAGGCGCGCCGCAAGGTGACGCTTATGTTGAAACGCTCAAAGGAGGATATGGAGAAGCACGAACATGATGCGGTAGGAGGAATGGAATAGGTGCTTGCAAGGTATTTGGAGGTAGATAAAAGGGCTATTATCAATAATCTGGAAGCTATACAAAAGGAGGTAGATGTGCCCGTCATGGCGGTGGTGAAAGGCAATGCTTATGGGCATGGCGCCGTAGAGGTATCGACAGCATTGGCCGATGCCGGTGTAGAGTGGTTTGGAGTGGAATTTTTGGATGAGGGTGTGCAGATTAGAGAAAGCGGTATAGAAGTAAGGATATTGTGTTTTACCGGTCCGGTGGATAGAGATGACTGCCGAAAATTCATAAAATATGATATAACGCCTGCCATATATAATCTCAATGCCGCGGCTATGCTCAACGACATAGCTGCTCAAGAGGATATTATGTTTAAGGTGCATTTGAAATTCGATACGGGTATGGGACGTTTCGGTTTTACATACGATGAATTGGATGGAGTCATTGACAGGTTAAAGGCATTTGAACATTTGGAGTACGAAGGGGCGTTTACTCATTTCGCGGCGGCGTTTGCCCAAAAGCCGGATTATACGCTGTCGCAGTTGGAGCGTTTTAATAAATGTTTGGACAAGCTGGGAGCAGGCGGGATAAAAGTGCAGATACGCCATGCGGCCAATTCGGTTGCGGCCATGGATTTTCCGCAGGCACGGTTGGATATGGTGCGTGTGGGAGGGGCGCTTTTTGGTACTGCTATGTTTAAAAATAAATCGGTTAAGCTTAAAAAAGCAGCTTTGTTAAAAGCAATATTAATAGATGTGAGGGATATGCCCAAAGGTGCATATATAGGTTATGGCTGCACATATCGTACGCCGAAGCCTATGCGCATAGGCGTAATACCCTTTGGCTATTTCGAGGGGCTGAAGGTACAGCGCCGCAACTATGCATTTCGCTTTTTGGATTTATTAAGAATATTGTATCACGATATTATGGATTATCTTAGGCCGGTACCAATCGTATTCAAAGACGGCAGGCCTTTGCGTATCCTTGGCAGGATAGGCTTGCAGTTGGCAGTCGTGGATTTAAGCGACGTTGACGCCCACCCGGGCGACGAGGTATTGGTGGCTATAGATCCCGTATATCTCGACGATACGGTGCCGAGGATATATAAATATAATGAGGTAGTGTCAAACAAGATGGAAAAATGACAGTGAGCCGATTTAAAATACAACGATTCATTTGCCAGCTCAAACAAATTAAAGCCGTTTTTATTTTTATAAACGCCTTTCGATAGAGGGTTATGGCAGCCGATGCCGAGGGTTATGAATGGAAAAATCCCGTATGGAGAAACAGCGACGGCACGGTGGCTGAATGGTAAATTTATAATTTGTTGACCGTTTGTTTAAAATGTTTTGATATTATTATCATGCAAATATGTATTTGAGGAGGGTGTTACTTGATCGAAGTCCAAAATGTTACCAAGCGCTATGGTCAGCATGTTGCTGTAGATCATGTAAGCTTTACAGTAAACGATGGCGAGATCCTGGGCTTTCTTGGCCCGAACGGCGCCGGCAAGTCTACCACTATGAATATCATAACCGGGTATATATCGGCCACTGAAGGCACGGTGAAGATAGACGGCATAGATATTCTGGATCAACCGGAAGAAGCAAAAAAGAGGATAGGTTATTTACCGGAGTTTCCGCCGCTGTATATGGATATGACAGTAGCGGAGTACCTTGACTTTGTATGTGATATAAGAAAGGTGTCGAGCGCCGAACGCAAGCAAAGCCTGGAGAGGATAATGGATATCGTTAAGATAGACGATGTAAAAGGCCGCTTGATAAAAAACCTTTCAAAGGGCTATAAGCAGCGCGTCGGCGTGGCACAGGCCATGATAGGAAATCCGCAGGTACTTGTGCTGGACGAGCCGACCGTAGGCTTGGATCCGAGACAGATCATAGAGATGCGCGATCTTATAAAAAGGCTGGGCAAATCCCATACTATAATACTGAGCTCACATATATTGCCTGAGGTCAGCGCCGTATGCGATCGTATAATCATCATAAATAAAGGCAAGATCGTGGCAGCCGGCACGCCTGATAACTTATCCAAGCATTTGGGCGGAGGGCGTTTGTCGCTCAGGGTAGCGGCGCCGGAGAAACAGGTCGTGGCGGCGCTGGAACAGGTGCCTGGGATTGCCAGAGTAGAGCCGAGGGGTACTTTTGAACCGGGCACTGTAGACGTCGTGGTAGACCCAGACCAAGAGGTGGATATTCGCCGTCCTGTATTCAATGCATTGAGCCGCGCTGATTGCCCAATTCTTATGATGCGGCCTTTGGATCTCAGCCTGGAGGAGATCTTTATGCAGGTTACGACACAGGAAAGCGAGGTTTCATAATATACGATGATCGGTGTATATAAAAAAGAGTTAAAAGCATATTTTTCAACCCCTACCGGTTATGTCTTCATGGGTTTCTTCTTATTGATAGCCGGATTTTTCTTCGCTATATCCAACCTATTTCCTATGGTGGCTAATTACAACGGCATGTTGGGCAATTTGACATTTATATTCCTTATAGTGGTGCCTATATTGACTATGAGGCTGTTGGCTGAAGAGATGCGCCAAAAGACCGATGTTCTTCTTTTAACGTCGCCTTTGAGCGTTGGCGAGATGATAATAGGCAAATACTTTGCGGCTGTAACGGTATTTCTTATAACGCTCCTTATAACATGCATGTATCCGGTCATGATGAGCTTTTTCGGCGACATAGCGGTATGGGAGATCATAGGCGGCTATGTGGGATTCTTCTTGCTGGGTTCCACATTTATAGCGATTGGGTTGTTCATATCATCGCTTACCGATAATCAGGTTATAGCGGCCGTGGTAACATTTAGCGTGCTGTTGCTTTTATGGGTTATGGACGCGTTGCAGAGCGTGGTGCCTACGGATATAGTATCCGGCGTAGTATTTGCATCAGCTCTGGTAGCTGCTGTCGCCATATGGCTTTATTCAGCGGCGCGGAATATATATGTCAGCCTCGTTGCAGCTATAGCCGGTGGCGCGGTGATAGCCGGGTTGTATATAGCCAATAAGGACATTTATACGGGTTTCATAGGTAAGGTATTGGCTTGGTTCTCGTTGTTGAACAGGTATAATGAATTCAGCCTGGGTATTTTAAGCCTGAGCCCTATTGTATATTATATTACGTTTTCGGCGGCATTTGTGTTTCTGACTATAAGAAACATAGAGAAGAAAAGATGGAGTTAGGGGGAAAGTATTATAATGAAGCTTAATATAGCAGCCTCTTTCCGCAATAAAAAATTCCGATATGGCGGTTATTCGGCTTTGATCACAGTAGTGGTCATAGCCATATTGATAGCAGTAAATCTCGTTGTGGATCAGATACCATGGAAAGTAGATTTGACTAAGAACAGGTATTTCTCATTGTCGGATCAGAGCTATAAGACCATGGATACCATAAAAAAAGATATAACTATATACGGTTTATACAAAACCGGACAAGAAAATATAACCGTAAAGGAGATACTCGATCAATATGCTAATTACTCCGATAAAATAAATATAAAATTCATCGATCCGGTCAAGAATCCGACTTTTGCGCAAAAGTACAGCCAAGACGGCACAAACTTGAGCGAAGGCTCGCTGATAGTCGACGCCGGAGATAAATATAAGGTCATAGACTCATATGACCTAGTAAATTATAGCTATGATCAATATACCGGCCAACAGCAAGCCGATTCGCTGGCCATAGAACAACAGGTCACCGGCGCGCTTATATACGTGACATCGGAGAAAAGCAGCGTGCTGTATGCTCTGCAGGGGCATAACGAGGAAGCCGTCCCGCCGGACCTTTCCAAACAGCTTGAAAATCAGAACTTCGAGTTAAAAGAGCTGAATTTGGTTACGTCGGATAAAGTGCCCGATGATGCTGAGGCGGTATTGATCTTGTCGCCCAAGATGGATATATCCGCCGAGGAAGATGAAAAACTGCGGGATTATCTGTCCAAAGGCGGCCGAGCGATATTTATGATGGATTTATTAAACAGTGAATTGCCAAACTTCCAGGCATTATTCAACAGCTATGGCGTAGAACTTGAACGCGCGGTGGTAATGGACGGTGATCGCAGCCATAACGCCGGTGATCCGGTGTTGCTGATACCCTCTTTCGGCGATCACGATATAGTCAGCCCGCTTAAATCCAATAAACTTACAGTTATTATGCCGGTAGCGCAGCCTATAAAAGAAGCGGAGATAAAGAAGAGATCGATAGAGATACAGCCACTCCTCACGACGTCTTCCGATTCATGGGGCAAGGTTAACTTGGAATCTACGACACCGGAAAAAGAAACCGGCGATTTGGAAGGACCGTTTGATGTGGCCGTTGCTATAACCGATAAATCTTCCGATGTTGATGTAAAAGACACCAAAATAATAGTGATGGGTTCTTCGGCTATAGTGGATTCGCAGATTACGACACAATTTCCGGCTAATATAGACGTGGTGATAAACAGCATAAATTGGTTGCGGGATCAAACCGAGAGTATATCCATAACCCCTAAGAGCTTAACCCCGGATTACCTTAATATGACATCTTTACAGGTCATTATACTGGCAGCTATAGTGGTTATAATAATACCGCTTGTAATATTGGGTATGGGCCTTAGGGTATGGCTGGTAAGGAGGCACCTATGAGAAGAACGCGCAATGTCATTATACTGGTTGTAGTGTTGGCATTGCTTGCCGGAACATACGCGTATCTCACAAGACGTCCCCAGCAAGCCGAACAGGATAGCGAGAGCGTGGAGATTTCCAAGCTCAATAAAGACGATATAGTCAAAATGACGCTTGAACGTAAAGATGGGAGCTTAACCTTTGTCAAAAAAGACGACAAATGGGTGGCTGAGGGCAACGAATCCATAGCATTGAATCAAACTGCGGTTGATGACTTAGCCTATACCTTTGCCAGCCTGTATGCCGAGCAGGTGGTCGAAGAGGATCCGCAAGATTTGGCCCAGTATGGCCTTAAGGAGCCTGTGGTTACGGCGATGGCCACGCTCAAAGATAATACGGTCAAGACGCTCTATTTGGGCAATAAGACGCCTACCGGTACCTATTACCTTATGGCAGAGGGTGATCCGAAAGTATATGAGGTATGGATGAATCATGGTGAGCATTTGAGCTATACCCTAAACGATGTGCGGGATACAACGCTGCCTCAAATAAATACACAAGAACTCACGTATTTGAAGATGTGGAAAGAGGGTGGCCGTACCATAGAGATTAAGACCAACGAAAGTCAGACCGAGGATCAAGCTCAATTCGGACTGGGGTTGTGGCAAATGACGCAGCCTTATAGCGAGCCCGTCGGTGTGGATACGCAATATTTTCAGCCGGTGCTTGATGCCCTGCCCAATATCGCTATAGACGGGTTTGTGGAGGATAATCCGAAGGATCTGGCGCAATACGGCTTGGATAAGCCCAAAGGCGAGCTGATTGTCAAAGATAAGCAAAATACGCTTCATCTACTCATCGGTGACGATAAAGATGATACACAGGTTTACTTTAAGACGGCCGATTCGCCTTCAGTGTATGTCATGAGCAAGGATAAACTGACGTTTATGGATACCGAGCCTTATGATATAATGGAGAAATTCGCGTATATAGTAAATATAGATGATGTCGACAGGATTATAGTAGAGGCTAATGGCAAGACGCACGATATAACGCTGAGCCGGACGACCAAGAAGGCCGAAGAAGAGGGCGAAGAGGATGAGGTGATCACCACCTATAAAGTGGATGGTAAGGTCGTCGAAGAAGATCCGTTTAAGCAATATTACCAAAGCCTTATAGGCATGACGGTCGATGCCGAAATCGATGAACAATTGGAAGAAGTGCCCGAGGTTAAAACCACCTTTTTCCTGAATAAGGGGAGCGAGCGCGAGGTACATGTAAACTATGTGCCGTACAACCGGGACTTTTATGCGGTGTTCCGCGGAGGCAAGGCAGAATTTGTTCTATCTAAACAGCAGGTCGATAAGATGCTGCAGGATCTCGAGGATCTCATAGCCGGCAAGCTTGAGGCCGATTGATGACATGGATGTTGAATTAAAAGAAGAAGAGAGATTGGATGATCTTCAGTGTGGCGGGCTTAAGATCATCCAAAGTCCACGGCTTTTCAGCTTTGGCATAGATGCGGTGTTGCTTGCAAACTTTGCTCGCATAAAGCCGGGTGATACAGTCGTGGATCTTGGCACGGGCAGCGGTGTTATACCGCTGCTTTTGGCGTGTAAGACGGCGGCAAGCAAGATATACGGCTTGGAGATACAGCGTGAAATGGCCGATATGGCCCGACGCAGTGTTATGCTGAATGACCTTGAAGGGCGCGTGGATATAATAGAAGGGGATATAAGAAAGGCCGACGGCATATTGGGTATAAGCTTAGCCGATGCTGTAATATCCAATCCACCTTACCGCAAAGCAGGCAGCGGCCATGTAAGCCCGTCGGACGCAAGGGCTATAGCTACATATGAGCTCAAATGCACGCTGGATGATGTTGTAAACGCTGCATCGGCGCTTTTGAAAAATAAAGGCCGTTTTTATATGATACATCGCCCGGCCCGCTTGGCTGATGCCATATGCGGTATGCGCAAGGCTGGCATAGAACCCAAAAGGTTGCGCATGGTACAGCCTTTTGCTGATAAAAAGCCCGTTATGTTTCTGATTGAAGGCATTAAAGGTGCACAGCCCCATATGGACATTATGCCGGCTTTGATCATATACGGTGCTGAAGGGATGTATACGGACGAGATATACGGAATATATGGCATGGAGGTGCCAGAACATGGCGGATGAGCAAAAAGATGCAAAGCCCGGCTGCTTATATATATGCGGTACGCCTATAGGTAATCTCGAGGATATAACGCTCAGAGCGCTGAAGGTGCTGCAAAATGTCGATTACATAGCTGCCGAGGACACGCGCCAGACATTGAAGCTGCTAAATCATTATGACATTCATAAGACGCTTATAAGCTGTCATGAGCACAATGAAAGACAGCGGGCCGGCGAGATAGTGGATTTGATAAGCAAAGGATGCAGCGTTGCTCTGGTTACCGATGCCGGCATGCCGGTTACATCGGATCCGGGCAGCGTCGTGGTCGAAGCGGTGCATGAAGCGGGATTGCCTGTAAGCGTCGTGCCGGGGCCTACGGCGGTATCGGCCGCTCTGGCCGTATCGGGGTTCAGCGGAGACAGGTATGTATTCGAGGGGTTTTTGCCTCGGGGTAAAAAAGAGCGGCGGTCGCATTTGGAGGCGCTGAGATACGAACGTCGGACAGTGGTGCTGTATGAGGCGCCGCATCGTTTGCTGACAACGCTGGGCGACCTTTTGGCATGGCTTGGCGACAGGCCCATGGCGGTGGCCAGGGAGATTACCAAAATACATGAACAAGTGATCAGGGGGACAATAGGCGAGATGATAGCGCATTTCGAGGACGCACAGCCTCGGGGCGAGTTCGTGTTGGTGCTGAAGGGTTATGAAGGGGCTGCGGTGCAAGATGCCGATGATGGTATTACTGTGGAGCAGCGCATATCAGATTATATGCAGCGTGGCATGAGCAAGAAGGATGCGATCAAACAGGTGGCTGCCGATACCGGCCTGCCTAAAAACGAGGTATATAAAAAAGCCCTGCGCCCTTAGGCGCAGGGTGAAAAACTATTATTTGCTCTCGTCGGCAGCCTCTTTTTTATCACCGAATTCATCGGCTATTTCAGCTAAACAGTTTTTGCATATATTTTTGCCTTTGTAAAGTTGTACGCCGTCGGCATCACCGCAGAATATGCAGGCGGGTTCATACTTTTTCAATATGATGTGCTCGCCATCCACATAAATCTCCAGTGCATCCCTCTGGGATATGTTGAGCGTTCTCCTCAGCTCTATAGGTATTACTACCCTACCCAGCTCGTCGACTTTCCTTACGATTCCCGTAGATTTCATGATATCTCCTCCTTCAACATATTTCGACAAAATTTACGTTTCTATCTTATCAAACGTGACATTAAAAGTCAATATGTTTGCAGAAAAAAAACATAAATTTTTCTTTATTCTTCAACTGATAGATGTATGTACCAAAGATGATAACTAAAGTATAACATATAGCGCTAATAAAATCAATATATGGTTTTGTAGGATTCGCAAACCATAACATTATTAACCATCAAAATTCCATATCTTTTTATTCCATGATAACTGAGATATGATATAATGGTAATATATAGCCGAGGTGTTTAGAAGATGTTGGATATAGAAAAAGAATTAAAAGATAAATTGCTCAGGTTCAACGATACATTGAAGAAACGATACAAAAACGGCAGCGGTTTCAATATAACCCTGCTCAATCTCCTCGAGCGACACGTAGGCCGGCTGACAGAGATGCCCAAGCTTGCTCCGCAGCAGGTAGCCGCTATGGCGCCTGAAGGGATTGTGGCTGTAGACGGGTCCATAAATACCGCCGGTTCGTCCTATCCGCATTATGTGGCTGTCATGCGCTCCATGGCGCAGAGCACGTTTGCCTGCTATGATCCCATATATAAATATGAGATATACTCCCCTTTGTTTGAGGATAAAGATGCAAATATAAATGCCGTAGCCGATGCCGTACCGGCGGCTGTTCAAGACGAGAACAGGCGCTCGGCGCATATGGCATGCTTGGAAGTGGAGGCGGCTATAGAGGCGATAGAATGCATGGCGCCATCGGTGCTCATGATGGACGGGTCGCTCGCGCAATTCAGGATAAAATGCCGCGATACATGGGATAAATTGTACCATTTGGCGCTGGAACGCCATGTGCTGCTTATAGGGGTGGTGGAGGAGATAAAGACCGCTATAATAAAGCAGGCGCTTAAGGACTATCTGCCCGATGACATGAAAGATATGTACGACCGCGAGCTGATGTTCGGTATATTATCGCCGGGTCAAATGCTGGCTATAAATGAGGATTGTTTGGGGCAAGGTAAACTAGGCCTTGCGGCCTGTTTCATGCGCACGTCTATGGACCCGCATCCGATAGCCATGGATATGCCCGCCGAGCAATCCGACCATATGGAGGATATGGCCGCGCTGGTTTATGCGCTGGCGCCGCAAGACGGCCGAGGCATACCGCTATGGTTGGATATGGTGGATAATCAGGTCCGTATAACCAATCAGATGATGGAAGCGTTGATAGACGAATATATAGATGCCGATCTGCGCCACCGTTTGCTGGTGGCCAAGCGGCAAAATAGGGATATATGAGGTGAGGCTTTTATGATCCAAGTAGTAGGGCTTACCACCCAGCATGAAGTATGGGTGGCAGCTAAGGACAAACCATTCAGGATAAATCAGATGCTTATAATAGAAGACCAATTTCAAGGGCCGCAGCGCGGCGAGGTGGTGGAAACCAATTCCTATAACCGCTTTATACCGCTCAATATAAACGGGGGCGGCATGGTGGATGCCTCCATACTGGAGTCGCTTAAGCAGCTCGGATACAATATAGGGCAGGATACCATACATTTGGCCAAAGTGCGCCTTGTAACCGAAGCCCAGTATCCCATACAAACCGGAAGTACGGCGCGCACGCCGAGGTTCGAGGAGGTCAGTGACCTCATGGTAACGGTGTCGCCTAAGGAAGGGCTGATATTGGGAGTTATAAAGAGCAGCGACGAGGTGGCTGAAGATATGCCGCAGCAACTGAAGGATATAGCCCTCCTGTATGAAGGCGGTGAAGCCAGACCCCAAAACGGCGTTCCGTTTATATTCGATATAAAAGCCATGCAACAATATCCGCATATAGGCGTATTTGGAGGCTCTGGCTCGGGTAAATCCTTCGGCATGCGCGTTATGTTGGAGGAATTGATGAAGTTGCGCATACCGGTATTGGTGCTGGATCCACATCTGGAGATGGATTTTTCGACGCGTGCCAGCGGTTTACCCGATGGATGGGAGGTCGATTACAGCGCCAACTTCCGTCGCTTGAATATAGGGCAGGATATAGGCGTAGCTTTTGACAAGCTGTCCAATGCCGACTTGAAAAATCTTTTGGGCGCGTCCAGCCCATTGAGCGAGTCGATGGCCAATGCAGTCGAAACACTGCACAAACGCAGCGACAGCTACCAGACATTCAGCGATAGGCTGGATATGCTGGACGAAGCGTTGGAGGATACTGAGGCAGGGCTGCGGGCCAAGCTGGAAAGCGCAGACAATCAGTATCAGCGCCAGCGTTATGAGCAGTGCATAGAATTGAGACGTACTTACAGGGATCTGCCGCTGGCGTCGGTACGCGCCATATCATGGCGTCTGCGCCGTTTATTTAACGACGGTCTGTTCAGCCATGACATACAGCCGGTGGAGGAAGGCTTGAGACAGGGCAAGCTCATGGTAATACAGGGTTCAAGCCAGATGATAAACGTTTTCGGCACATATCTGTTAAACAATCTTTACCATAAACGACGAGATTATAAAGATGCTCAGGCCAGAGGAACGGGCGCCGACTATTTCCCGCCTTTCATAGTGGTGGCCGATGAGGCCCACAACTTTGCCCCGAAGGGTTATGACACGCCGGCCAAGACCGTCTTAAAAGAGATAGCACAGGAAGGGCGCAAATATGGCACTTTCCTCATATTGGCCACCCAACGGCCCACATCGTTGGATGAGAACATAACGGCACAGCTCAATACCAAGCTGGTATTTCGCACAGTAAGAAGCATAGACATAGCGACCATAAAAGAAGAAACCGATATAACCCCGGAAGAGGCACGCCGTCTGCCGTATCTGCCATCGGGCGATGCCTTCGTATCATCGGCCATCATCGGCCGTACGGTGCCCATACGCGTGCGCATGGCAAGAACGGCCAGCCCACATAATGAGAACCCGTTTGATGAGCTGAAGGATAATTTCGACAGGCAAGAACAGGAGCTGCTGCGTTACATAGAGGACAAGCTGCCTATATATGACGCTGACATGGTGCAAAAGGCCGCCGAGATAGAGCACGACAGCGAAGGCAGATACACCTTTACCGTCGATCAGTTAAAAGACCTGCTGGACAGGCTGGCGCAGCAGGGCAGGATAACCGGCCGCAACAGCGTATTAGGCTATATATACGAAAAGCCGGAGGCATAAAAAATTTAAGTATTGCAACCGTTATATCATCCTTAAGTGATATAATTAAAATATAAATTACGGGAGATGAGTCAAATGCGCGTATGCTATGAGTTTGAAAGCGATAAACCGGTTAAGTTGCCAATACAGTATAACCACATTTTGCAGGGGCTGATATACGATCATATATCAGACGCAGCGCTGAAGCACTTTTTGCACGAAGAAGGCTTCGATATAAACAACAGGCGCTATAAGATGTTTACTTTCTCCAGACTAGAGGGTACCTTTAACATGAACAGGGATAAGGGTATAATAGAATTCAAGCCGCCGCTTAAGCTGACGCTATCATCGGCTATGGAAGTATTCATAGAAAACCTGTCCGAGGCATTTATGAAAAGCGATCGCTTGAATCTGGCCGGGCAGCCGTTATCGCTGAGCAGCATAAAGGTTATACCGCCGCCGCATATCGAAGGAAGGACCAAGATAAAAATGCTTTCGCCGGTGGTGGCGTACAGCACCGCTAAGAACACCGAAAGGACCATTACATACTACTATTCACCGGCTGAAGAGAATTTTTCCAAGATAATAGAGCAAGGTTTGCATAGGAAATACCAGCTCATATATAATAGGCGCTTGCCCGAGCCGAAACTCACTATAAAACCGATAGGCCGTATTGACGACAGATATATGAAGGTAATCGAATACAAAGGGACGGTAATTAAGGGGTGGATGGGCATATACTGGCTGGACGGCAGTCCCGAGCTTATCAAAGTTGCATATGATTCCGGAATCGGCAGCAAAACCTCTATGGGGTTTGGCTGTTTTGATATTTTATCTGCAGAGAGGGGGTGAAAGGGATGCTTGAAGCTATAAAAAAGCTGGGCGATGTGGCCATGTCCAGTGGACAAAATTTTCTTGAAGCATTGGCTTTGCCGCTGGAAGCCAAAAGAGGTGATAAAGACCAATACCTCGTCATAATAAAAATAGATACGCAAAATGCCTCAGTTGCCTTTCAACCGGTCAAGATAGACGATTATACTGCTCAGCGCTATATCTGGGTAGGCAATGCCGATGGTTCAAACACTCCACAGTGGTATGCTACCACTAACAATCTAAAATTTATCGTGGGACAGGCTATCCCAAATCTCATAAAAAAACTACCGGACAATACATCTCTGAAGGTCACATTACAAGATATGCTGGATAATATGTATTATGATTTGGGGCCTCAAAACGGAGCTAAAAACCGGTACAGATATGTATGGGATTTGGGCAAGATGGGTATGGCGGAGGCCTTGGGCTATGATACGGCGTATATACAAAATGGAATCAACGACATAAAGAAAATGCCTGAACGCGTGGCCAGCGCTGTGCTCGATTATATCAAAATCAAGAATGCAGGTGCTATAAAAAGCGACGAGATAGCTTTGTGGACGCTGCAGATAGACGGAAAGCTGGTAGTCGATGACAGAGCTTACCGTCAGGCCGTGGGAAGGGAAAAAATAGACGTCATATTTCAAAATGCCATAGACGGCGTGTGCTCAGCCTGCGGCAAGTCCGGCAAGGTGACCGATAAGACGACAAAGCTTACATTCAAGTATTACAATACCGATAAAAAAGGATTCTCCTCATATGTAAGCGGGCGCTTCGATAAAAACTTTGTCCTGTGCAGGGATTGCTATATGGCACTGCTGGAGGGCGAGGCCTATATAAAGAATCGCTTTAATACCAGATTGGGAGGCTTAAACCTTTATCTGATACCGAGTTTTATATTCGATGTTTCCTTTACTGCCGATCAACTGGATGAATGGACCAAATATATAAACGATTCTTTTAATAGTGCCAAAACCGCTTCCGCTATAAAAGATTTTGAAAAAAGTATTATAGACGATTATATGGCATACGAGGATGAGAAGAACAACTATATACTCAATCTTATGTTCTACCAACGCAATCAGGCCGAATTAAAGGTCTTGAAGCTTATAAAAGATGTGCCGCCATCAAGATTTACGCAGCTTCGTGCAGCGTCCGGAGTTACAGGGCGTTTGGGCGATGTTCTATTCGGCCCATCGCCGATGTGGGAAATAGACTTGAACAAGATATATTACCTTATACCCATAAACGTTGATAAAGACTCTAAAGACTCTGTAGAATACAGAAAGCTATTGGATATTTATGACGACATATTCAGCGGTAAGCCGGTATCATATGAATTCTTAGTCGATTCATTCGTCAAACTGGCGCGCATATACCGCCTCGGGAACTCTGTAAATGTCAATATCCGCATATCCGGCGATGCCGATATAGCTATGGTATACGCCATGGTGCAAGCCAATCTGTTTATGGAATATCTTAGGCAATTAAAATTATTGGAAAGGGGTGTTTCCATGGATAGCGATAAACTGATTTTGAAAGATGATATAAAAGGATATATAGAAGAAATGGGCTATGACGAGCCCAAAACGGCGCTGTTTCTTCTAGGCTATCTCATAGGACAGGTAGCTGACGGGCAACGTAGCAGCGGTATGGATAACAAGCCGGTACTGGACAAACTGAACTATCAGGGCATGACCAAATTACGTGTATGGCGCTTAAGCGACGAGGTGTTTGAGAAACTGCGGCAGTATAAGAGGTTTGCCTACAATGAGGGTATATTTGCTCAGCATCGGATGCTCATGGAAAAATATATATCCAATTGGCCGCTCACAGATCAGGAAAATGTATTTTATATACTTTCAGGCTATGCATATAACACACTGGCAGCCATTAAAGCTGCGAAAGAACGCAATAACAATAATGAGGGGGTTGTTGTAAATGAATAATAGTGAATTGTTGTTTTTATACGATGCCAAGATGTGCAATCCGAATGGTGATCCTGACGATGAAAACCGTCCGCGCATGGATTATGAGCGCCAGCGCAACCTTGTAAGCGATGTAAGGCTCAAACGCTATATACGGGATTACCTGAAAGATAAGGGTTACGATATATTCGTATCCAAGCAAGATGATAAGGTGAAGGATGCCGATGCCCGCCAAGATGATAAAGTGGTGGATGCCAATGCCCGCTTAAAAAGCGTGGTGGGCAAGAACAAGGTCACTAGAGAAGATTTGCCTATAATTTTGGATAAGCTTATAGACGTCCGTATGTTCGGCGCCACCATGCCCATAAAAGCCGAAGAAGGAGGTAGAGGCGGTTCGTCAATAGCGTTGACAGGACCTGTTCAATTTACATGGGGGTATTCGCTGAACAAGGTCAATCTTGTCGATTCCAATGGCATAACGTCGCATTTTAGCTCGAGGACAGAGAATCAGCAGGGCGCTATGGGCAAGGATTATCGCGTATACTATTCGCTATTGGCCTTTCAGGGGATTATAAGCGCAAAGCGCGCAGTACGGACAGGCCTTAAAGATGAAGACATAGCGTTATTGGATGAGGCTATGCTCAGGGCCATACCGCTTCAGGCGACCAGGAGCAAGATAGGGCAGTATCCGCGACTGTACTTAAGGGTGGAATACACCGATGGTCAGACTTTTTTAGGCGATTTCAGGGACATGGTATCGCTCGAAACGCTGGATGGCCTGAGGGATACTACGGAGGCCCGGCTGAAGGCATCTGCTTTGGCTCGTAAGTTATCTGCAAACGCTTCGCGTGTCGCGCGGATATACTGGTGGCAGGATGAGGAGCTTACAATATCGGATAGCCCTGATGGTACGATAAGCGGTCTTTTTGGAGAGGGTATCAAAGATAAGCTGGTAAAGCTGTAGCACTATGCCTGCATGTAATATGTTAGAAAGGAGGCGGTGCCGCAGTGACAGAAGATGGTTTGCTGGTATTTGACATCAAAGGCCATATGGCTCATTTTAGAAAGTATTATACAAACTCATCATCGCTGAGCTATGCCTTCCCGCCGCGTACCACGGCTGTGGGAATGATAGCGGCAGTGCTCGGCTATGAGCGCGATTCGTATTATGAACTGTTTGACACGGCAAGATGCGGCATAGGTATATCGGTTAGAAGCGGTATAAGGCATATGACGCAAACGGTAAACTATGTGCGTACCAAGGCTGTGAGGGAGCTAAACGGTAGTTTCGGACCGACGCAAGTGCCGCTGGATATTATCCTGCCGGCTGTAAACGAATCCGAGCTTGTGTACCGTGTATATTTCTGGCACGACGATCCGGCAGTGATGAACGAGTTGAGGGAGCTGATTTGGGACGAGCGTACCGATTACCCGCTGTATATGGGTATAAGCGAATTTATAGCATTTTCGCAGCCGGTGGCATACGTGCCGAGCAGCGATATAAGCGAAATAGAACCCGATGAGGAGATAGATTTGGCTACGGTGTGCAATGTTGAAAGCATAGCCGATGGAGGGTTGGCATTCGAGAGCCCCGACGGGCAAGTTATGCAATACATAAAAGAAAGAATGCCTATAAGCTTCGGCAGTAACCGCCAGCTTAAATCCTTCGGTTCTTTTCTGTTTGAAAAAAATCGCCGCATCATACGGGCCAAATTAAAAATTCCTTGTTACCGCATCAATTATGACGGACAGTATGAGAATATAATGTTTATGTAAGAAGAAAGGTATGAGAGGCAATGGAGTTTTATTCACATGTAACCAGAGATGAGCAAGGCAATATAAGCAGGAAAAAGCCACTGGAAGATCACTTGCGAGAAGTGGCGACACAGATGAAACGCTCTATAGGTGATATGCCCATAGATGCTGCTGATGACATGGCAAAAGCCGCGTATCTTATCGGTATAAGCCATGACTTTGGCAAATTTACGACGTATTTTCAGAAATATTTATTATATGGCTCAAAAGATGGTTCACTCCATTTTCACGGCTTTATATCGGCGGTATTTGCCGGATATGTAATGCAGAAGCTCTGGCATAGCGACAAACCGCATGAGACATATATGCCTCTCATATCCTATTTTTTCGTGCTGCATCACCACGGTAACCTCGGGGACCTTGAAGACGATGTTGTGACCAAAAGCCTGCTTAAAGGTGGTGCATATGCTGCTGATAAACGTTGGTCAGATAAAATCAATATATTTAAAACCCAACTGGAAGATGTAAAACTCCACGTCCATGATATAGAACAGCGTTATCGCAATTTGGGAGCGGATGTAAGCATTGATGAATTTATAGCGAATTGGGAGGATATACTCCAAAAGCTGGATTCGCAGCGCTATAAACTGATTAATAAAGAAAGCGCTGATGTGCGCATAAGAGTGGTTATGCTGGGGCTTATGCTGTATTCCGCGCTCATAGACAACGACAAAATGGATGCTGCTCAGGTGGAGATATCTCAACGTAAAGCCTTGCCTGCGGATATCATAGACACATACAGAATAAAAAAGTTCAAAGGGCCTGCAAAACCGCTGGATGAGATGCGCAACAGCATATACCAATCTGTAATGTCGAGCGTTGAGAATGTGCCGCTATCGCAGCATCTTTTCACAATAACAGCACCGACCGGGTCGGGGAAAACGCTTACCGGCCTGTCTGCCGCCCTAAAATTAAGGGCGCGTGTGGAGCAGGAGCTTGGTTATAGCCCGAGAATCATCTATTCATTGCCGTTTACCAGCATAATAGATCAAAACTATGGTGTTATAAAAGATGTGCTGAGCCAGTTGGACGATTTCAATGGCAACGAAAGCTTGTACCTCATAAAACATCATCATTTAAGCGAACTGTCCTATACGCGGCAAGGAGAAGAAGAGCCTCTGGATAAAGCGCTTATGCTTATAGAAAGCTGGCAGGCCGAGATAGTGGTTACTACCTTCATACAATTATTTTATACTTTAATAGGATATAGGAACAAATTTCTGAAAAAATACCACAATATAATAGGCTCAATAATAGTATTGGATGAGATCCAGAATGTTGGCGTGGAATACTGGCCGCTTATTAATAAGGTCATGAATATAATGGCCAGCCAAATGGGTTGTCGTGTCATACTCATGACTGCCACAAAGCCGCTGATATTCGAAGATGGCAGCAGCATGGAGCTGGTTGAGGACCCCGAGAGGCATTTTAAAAAATTGAATCGCGTATCGCTTTTGCCGATTCCCGCCATTATGACAGTAGATGAAATGGCCGATAAATTCATGGATATATATGATGGCGAGCATTCCTATCTGGTGGTTATGAATACCATAAAATCTTCTATTGAACTATATAATCTGATAAAAGAGAGAATAGACGTTCCGATTTTTTATTTATCGACGAATATAATACCGAAACATCGGGCCCAGCGCATCAAAGAAATAAAAGGCCATACCGATAGACACGATCCAGTCGTGGTGATATCTACGCAGGTGGTTGAAGCCGGTGTGGATATAGATATGGATGTGGTAATGCGCGACATAGGCCCTGTGGACTCCATAATTCAAGTTGCCGGCCGGTGTAAGCGCAATAGCATGGATGACGATGGCAAGGTTTATGTATATAAACTGGTAGATAAAAAAGATGAAGATGGGGAAGGAACGTTGCTGGCCAAGAGAATATACGGTTCTATCCATTGCATGCTGGCTTTAAAAATGCTCGAGCACGGCAACGTATCCGAACATGCATTTTATGACATGATCAATGAATATTTCAACGAATTGACGTTTTCCGAAAGCCAACAGGCATCGGAGGATATATGGGAGGCATTTGAGCATTTAAGATTTTCTAAATACGAAAACGATATAGTGACGGTATCTTCGTTTTCTCTTATAGACAATAGGCCGAATTATGCCGATGTGTTTGTCGAGATAGATGATGAAGCCAGAGACATTTGGGAAGCATATGCGGAGAACGTTTTAGCCCAAAAGGATGAAGCGAAAAGAAGAGAAGCACGATTAAGATTCAAGGGCAAACTTGATGCCTACATAATATCAGTACCCGATAAACTGGCCATGGGGTTACAACCTAATATGGCAGTATCCAAAGATAAGACATTCTGGCAGTTGCCATTAGAAGGCCTGGACCTATTCTATGATATCGAAACCGGTTTCAAACGTTCACTGGATACGGAGGTTTGGATGGCATAAATTTATGCCAAAAATAATTGTACAACACAGAGCAGATTATGATATAATAATGTCGTCGACCGGTAATAGTGCATAAAAGCCTGGAGATCGACGACATTACTGTTATGCTATATAGGGGCTTAATATCGCTGTTTGCTATGATTTTTACCCTACTTATGATTAGTTAAAACAAACAATGTAAATAATATGTAAATGCCCATTTATAGCTGCTCAAATTTGTTTTTAGCCTACCTATGAGGGATTGAAACATATTCAAAGAGCCAAAGACAGATACCAGCACTCGTATGTTTTTAGCCTACCTATGAGGGATTGAAACATATCCCTATCGGCCGTAGGCGTAAGCGACTCCAAGGTTTTTAGCCTACCTATGAGGGATTGAAACTACCGTCCCACGCAAGACCACGCGGGGAAGCATCTGGTTTTTAGCCTACCTATGAGGGATTGAAACCAAGTTTCTCCCATATTATTTTCCTCGATTTGTTATGAGTTTTTAGCCTACCTATGAGGGATTGAAACCCTGCGCGGGGTCGTGGGCATGGTCATCACACCTATGTTTTTAGCCTACCTATGAGGGATTGAAACAAATATCCATGTCGATCTTGTCTTCATATACGGTTACGGTTTTTAGCCTACCTATGAGGGATTGAAACCAGCGATATGCTTCACGTATATCTCCACATCTTCCATGTTTTTAGCCTACCTATGAGGGATTGAAACGCACATGCGAATATAAATCCATCGTGATTCCTATTTGTGTTTTTAGCCTACCTATGAGGGATTGAAACATATACCGCTGTTTATAAGCATTTTTCCCGTGCACAGTTTTTAGCCTACCTATGAGGGATTGAAACTCATTTTTCTCCTCCTTCCCCCACAATATAGAACCTAGTTTTTAGCCTACCTATGAGGGATTGAAACCTTATTGGTATACGGCATTTACCGCAGCAGAGATACGTTTTTAGCCTACCTATGAGGGATTGAAACTCAAGCGTTACTGCCAAATTGGAAAGTTATTTAGATGAGTTTTTAGCCTACCTATGAGGGATTGAAACGCTAAATACCTCTCGAATAATTTACTTGCATCCATCGTTTTTAGCCTACCTATGAGGGATTGAAACACCCCAGCACAGGTACACGAACGCTATCCTGCTTCGTTTTTAGCCTACCTATGAGGGATTGAAACCCTGAATTTAGTTTGTATTTGCTGCCTGTTGTTATGGGTTTTTAGCCTACCTATGAGGGATTGAAACCGCAGCCGGATTGTGCCATGCGGTAGCTTTATGCTACGGTTTTTAGCCTACCTATGAGGGATTGAAACGCCTCATCAGGATATATCTTCACTATTTCAATATCATGTTTTTAGCCTACCTATGAGGGATTGAAACCATGTTATCGACATCCAAAAAGCCATTTGCCGTTATAGTTTTTAGCCTACCTATGAGGGATTGAAACGTTTGTTATCCCCTAAAGCTTCAAGTTTTTAGCCTACCTATGAGGGATTGAAACAAGAAACCAAATTTAACGATATAATTACCAGCATAAATGTTTTTAGCCTACCTATGAGGGATTGAAACTATACTGGCAATAGGTGTCGTACTCCAAGGGCAAAAGTTTTTAGCCTACCTATGAGGGATTGAAACTTACTTTGTCGGCTGCGGCTTCTATGTCGCCGCTTTGTTTTTAGCCTACCTATGAGGGATTGAAACTCATGAAAGGCAACTTCCACAAGCACGGCTGGCGCTTTTGTTTTTAGCCTACCTATGAGGGATTGAAACCAAAATATTGTTATAATATCGTAATCCGTGAATACGTTTTTAGCCTACCTATGAGGGATTGAAACCGGCCACAAACATATACCCTTCGTTAATTCCAGACGTTTTTAGCCTACCTATGAGGGATTGAAACCGCATATGTACAGCATTGTGCTTGATAAAATTGCTTGTTTTTAGCCTACCTATGAGGGATTGAAACATGCGAACTTCCCTGAAGACTTCCTCAAAGCCCCATGGTTTTTAGCCTACCTATGAGGGATTGAAACCCAGTCTCTTCAGACAGTTTTTAGCCTACCTATGAGGGATTGAAACAAGAAACCAAATTTAACGATATAATTACCAGCATAAATGTTTTTAGCCTACCTATGAGGGATTGAAACCCTGGTCGACCAGTTCAATGGCAAGCGCGAGCGATATTGTTTTTAGCCTACCTATGAGGGATTGAAACTTCTATATAAAAATCTTGAATTATTTCTGCTGCGCTTTCGGTTTTTAGCCTACCTATGAGGGATTGAAACCAAAAACCATTAATATTTCTTTCATGCTTGCCACCCAGTTTTTAGCCTACCTATGAGGGATTGAAACTTTTTTGGCTTGCTTGCCTTTTTAGCCGGCTTGACGGTTTTTAGCCTACCTATGAGGGATTGAAACCCCATGAGAGCGGCGCTTTCTTCGAAGCTGAACCCCAGTTTTTAGCCTACCTATGAGGGATTGAAACCATCCAGCAATGCCTTGAAATAGCCCTTGGAATATTGTTTTTAGCCTACCTATGAGGGATTGAAACATACCGACAATTCATCAGCAGTTATAGCATGAGCAGCGTTTTTAGCCTACCTATGAGGGATTGAAACTAAACACACGATATATAAATTCGTCCGGCACATCAGTTTTTAGCCTACCTATGAGGGATTGAAACAAATCTCCAAGATGCTGCTTGCCTATCTCTAAATAGGTTTTTAGCCTACCTATGAGGGATTGAAACTGCAAGGCGAATCTGCGCGGCATTCATATAGATAAACGTTTTTAGCCTACCTATGAGGGATTGAAACAGAGCTATGCAGCCCACCAGTACCGGCTATCATCAACCCGTTTTTAGCCTACCTATGAGGGATTGAAACGCCGCCTGTTCAGGTATCCAGATATTTTCTATGTTTGTTTTTAGCCTACCTATGAGGGATTGAAACCATATTGCTAAGCAATATGTAAAAGTTTCTGAGGACGAGTTTTTAGCCTACCTATGAGGGATTGAAACCGAATATCGGCAATCGTAGGAGGATAAGGGCTTTCAAGTTTTTAGCCTACCTATGAGGGATTGAAACTATTCATGATATACCTCCTCGTTTGGCCGCACTATTGTTTTTAGCCTACCTATGAGGGATTGAAACCTGCATCATCTGTGCAATGGCCACTTGTCTCCTAGTGGGTTTTTAGCCTACCTATGAGGGATTGAAACCACAGCGGAAACAAATGGGCTTATGTATGATTGGCCGTTTTTAGCCTACCTATGAGGGATTGAAACGGCTGATGCTCGTGTCTACCCAAAGATCGCCTTCAGCTGTTTTTAGCCTACCTATGAGGGATTGAAACCATCTGAAATGTCTAAGGCAGTATCAAGCTTATTAGTTTTTAGCCTACCTATGAGGGATTGAAACTCACTATTATCCACCCGAGACTTTATAAACGACCTATGTTTTTAGCCTACCTATGAGGAATTGAAACACCCACTTTTTGCGCCGCCAGCTGTACCAGCTAACATGTTTTTAGCCTACCTATGAGGGATTGAAACTGGGAAATAGCAAATGAAAGGAAGGAGCGGACTTTATGAGTTTAATTTGTGGCTATGAAGCAGTGGACGAGCTTATCGTCCTAGTAGGTAGCAACCCTTTGCCAAATTATGTAGCGGCATTTCTTTTGGTCAGGGATGGGGGAACTGTTGATTTGGTACATACATCAAAGACATTTGATTATGCTGAAAATATCAAAAATGTATTAAAAGATCATAAGCAAGGGTTAACATTTAACTACATAGAGGTTGATCCGTCTGATAAAGATAAAATATACAATTCGTTGAATAGTGGGCTGCTACCCCAAATAGGAAGAACTAACAACAAATTGATAGGTTTAAATTATACAGGCGGAACGAAAACGATGGCTGTGCATACATATGATTGGGTGAAGGGCAACATACCATATGCTGTTTTTTCTTATCTCGATTCCAGAAAATTTAATATGCTTATGCATAAAAATAATGATTCATTAAAATCACAAAAGGTATTGGAATTGGTAAAGATAAAAATTCCAGAGCTTTTGGCGTTACATGGCTTCGACCCGGAAAAGGTTGAGAAACATATGAAATCAAAGCCAAAATATTTTGAGGCTTCTAAGAAAATGATGGAATTCATGAAAAGTGTTAATCACTTGAACAAATGGAGTGAATGGTGTAGAAAGAACCTAAAAAATGGGGACGAAGGTAAGGAAGAAGATCAGCTAAAAGATGTCTTGATACCCGAATACAGCCTCAAAAATCCTTTCATTTATTTGACAAATAGAGATGATATAAAAACGTTGGAGGATGTTAACACATTGCTATCCGGCGAGGAAATTGCCAATTTAGCAAAATGGTTAAGCGGTGGCTGGTTAGAAGACTATACATTAGGCTGTGTTATTTCCATAGCAAAAGAATATAATATTACGGATTATGGTATGAATATTGATGTTAAGAACCCACGAGATTTTGAATTTGATGTTGCTTTCATGATGGGATATCAGTTATTCGGCATTTCATGCACTACGTCGCGCAGAGAAGAAATGTGTAAAAAAAAGATTTTTGAAGCATATATACGCGCCCAACAAATGGGTGGTGATGAAGCGCGTATTGCCTGTGTCTGTTATTATAATAACCCCGACGATCTTAAAAAAGAAATTGAAAATGAAATATTTGAGAAGGGTAGAATCGAAGTTTTTGGTAAAGACGACGTGCCCGAGCTAGAAGAGGAACTTAAAGAATGGATATCGACAGTGGGAGGGAAATGAATTGGATAAGTTGGCATTGATGGTTATAGATACACGTAATATACAGAAATATGTCTTTGCGACCAATAATCTGCGCCAGAATGCAGGAGCATCATATTTAGTGGGGTGTACGACCAGAGAGTGGGTAGCTGATATGCTGCCAAAACCTAATAATGTTATAGATATAACAGAGGGTAGCTACAATAATGAAAAAATAGAAGATGGGGATATTGATGCCGAAGTCATATACTGTGGCGGTGGCAATGCTGTAATTATATTTAAAAATAAAAGTATTGCTAATTCATTTACTCGAAAATATACAAGTTACATTATCCAAAAAGCGCCGGGGCTTGATGTGACTGTGGTGTATAAAGAGTTTGACTGGTGTAATGATTCTCTTTCCGATATGTTAACATTTCTTCAAAAGGAAGGTGCTGCCAAAAAACTGAATAGGAATTTCTCAACGCCGATGTTAGGAGCCGGCGTTACCGCAGAGTGTATATTTTCCGGTTTGCCCGCTACTCACTTTGACGAATCCGATGGTTGCTTTTTGTCATCGCAAGCGCATTCGAAATATTGTATTGAAAAAGATGAAGCATGGGAAAGCTTGAAGGGAGCTTTCGAAACTAAAGGATATACTTTTGCGCGTGAGTTTAATGATATAGCGTCTGGCATAGAAGGTTCAAGTTACATAGGCATAGTACATACGGATGGCAATGGGATGTCAAAGCGTATAGATGCGATACGGCAACGTCATACAGATCCTTCCGGGAATAGAAACTTCATAAAAGACATGAGGGAATTTTCTAGCAGCATACAGCATGCCGTAAAAAAATCGTTGCAAAGTACCGTCGACAAACTGGTAGCAGCTATAAACGATAATCTTATAAAAGGCGAGATTAAGATTACTGGAAATATGCTTCCTTTCAGGCCGATAGTCTTTAACGGTGACGATGTTACCTTTGTATGCCATGGTAGCATAGCGTTGTCGCTAGCCCATAATTATCTTTTTAGCTTACAAAACCAAACTTTGAGCGATGGAAAGCCTTTCTACGGTAGAGCTGGTATAGCTATTGTAAAATCCCATTATCCATTTGCAAGGGCATATGATCTGGCCGAAGGGTTATGCGCTTCTGCCAAGCAATTCATATTAGACAAAAAAAGCGCTAATTGTCCTGATATAAGCGCGATGGATTGGCATTTTGCTGTAAATGGTACGGTATATAATAGCATAAATGCTATAAGGGAAAAAGAATATAGTATAGAAGGGAATAAAAAGTTATATATGAGGCCTATTTCAGTAATGGACGATGACGACTGGCGAACTTGGAATGTCTTCAAAAATATCGTTGATGAATTTAAAAGCGATGAATGGCGGGATAAAAGAAGCAAGATTATTGCTTTGCAAAGGGCACTTAGAAAGGGAGAAAATAGCGTGGCCAATTTTATGGCTTTAAATGGTATAAAGGAGCTACCGATGATAGAAAATTACAATACGATGAGTAAGAACGGCTGGCAAGGCGGGCGTTGCGGCTATTTCGATGCCATAGAGGCCATGGATTTTCTGATTGATCTATAATGAGGAGGGATAATGTGAATAGGTATTATTTAGCAATCGAATTGGAGACCGATGCGACATTTAGTAGGGGCGATGGGGTGGCTAGCATACTGAATCAGGAGGTACAGCATGATAACTACGGATTTCCATATATATCGGGGAGAACTCTAAAAGGTCTACTTGTGGAAGCTTGTGCCGATATTATGGAATCGCTAAAGATGATGGGGAAAGAAGTACCATGGCAGAAGTCTGCTGCAAGGTTGTTTGGTAAGGCGGGGAGTACTGCCTCTGAAGAGTCTATTTTGCATATAGGTCATGCTAAACTTCCTGACGATTTGAGACGGGCAATAATACGTGAGTGGGTAACAGCTGATGGAAATTCACCGTCAAAGATATTAAACACGATGACATCGGTACGATATCAAACTGCCGTAGACGATGTTAAGCAGGTGGCAGAAGCTAATACTCTCAGATCTGAAAGAATTATATTAAAAGGTATATACTTTGAGGCGTTACTAGCATTTTCTGAAAAACCCCTAAGCGAAGATTTACAGCTTTTATCGGCGTGTATAAAAGCATTTTACAGAGCTGGGAGTGGTGTGAGCAGAGGAAGAGGGAGGGTAAAGGCTGATTTGCTAGATGATGACCAAAAATCAATATTAAATGATCATTTTAACCTTTTTAAGGAGGCGATACTGGCATGAAAGCTTTGAAGGTTGATATACATTTATTGGAGCCTTTAATATTGTCTACACCTGGAGCAGGTGAGGAGAATAGCGCCATAAGTCAGGACTACATACCGGGCAGTACTATACTGGGCATTGCGGCGAACGCTTATATAAAAGACAATAATATCGAGGATGCAAGCGAAGATGCTGTGTGTAGAAGGTTATTTTTTGAAGGCAGCACATGTTTTTTGAATGCCTATATCAAAGCGAACAACATGCGCTTCTTACCGAAGCCGTTGTCGTGGTTTACGTCTAAAGACGATGTAGCTATGGATAAAAATAAAACTAAAATATATGATTTTGCCGTTGAAAAAAGTGAAGAACTTGAGAGTGCTAGTCATCCAAACTTGGCTTATTGCGCTGATGAAGAAGATGGCGTTTATATGGCGTCGCCTCAGTATGATATGGCAGTTCACAATAGCAGCTGGGATCGCAGAGAGAAAAGCGAGGGTAAAAGTACCGTATATAGATATGAATCGCTTGCTGCCGATCAGGTATTTTCAGGTGCCGTTGTATGCAAGGGCGAAACGGATTTAGAAATTATAAACGATTTGCTGAACAAAAAATATTTTAAAATGGGTGCGTCGCGCACTGCAGGATACGGTTTAGTGTATATAGAAACGCATGTTGAGGAAGACTGGAAAGAATATGAGCCAGGCGAGTATTTTGCACGTGGCAATAAAATAATTATTACACTTTTGAGCGATACAATAATTTTTAACAAGTATGGTCAGAATACGGTGAATGCTCGCGATTTATTTGATGTGGAACCTGAATGTGCTTATTATGAGCCAAAGGTTATATCTGGATTTAATAGAAAATGGGGATTGCCGCTACCGCAAATGTACGGATTTAGAGCTGGCAGTGTGTTCGTATATAGTGAGTCAAATATTGATAAGGCCGTATTAAAACAGGCATGCATGTTTGGCATTGGCCAACGCCGTGCCGAAGGTTTTGGCCGAATAGCCGTGAATTGGCATGGACGAGCATCTATAAAAGGAATGAGATTGGACGAACAAAAACAGAATGTTAAGAAAACAGAGTTGAGCGAACGCAGCATTTCAATGGCCAAGAGATTGATCGAAAGATTATGGAGAGATATGTTGGATGATAAATTAGCAGATACGCTACAAAAACTTCAGATAAAAGGTACTGATGCTACTAGAACACAAATGGCGCGCTTGCGGAATGTTGCGCATGGAATGTGCTTTAGCGGCGATAAAGATATGCTTTTGAGATATGCCGATGGATTAAAAAATACTGCTAAATCACAATTGGAAAAAGTCAAATTAGATTCCACATCCTTATATGATTGGATAAGAGAAGATTTTTGCGATAAAGTATGGAATGCATGGCTTAGGCCGGAGCCGGAGCCGAAACTTGGGGACATAAAATTGCCTGAACAAGTTGTCCAAGGATTAAAGATAGAATATAGCGCTCGATTGCTTGACGGATTATTGAAAAAAGCCTTGAAAGCTGGTGAGAATAAATGAGACCACAATGGGAGAACGGTCACGGCGTTAAAGAAAGGATACTAATAAATGCAGATTTAGTACTTGATACGCCGACTCATATAGGATGTAGCGAAGGGAAAGATCTGGCTGATATGCAATTGTTACTGTATGAGATAGATAATCTGCCTTTGTTGATGGGAAGTTCGATTGCAGGAGCATTGAGAGCATATCTGGAACGCGCGGGCTTCAAGGAAGAGGCTTCTAAAATATTTGGAAACATGGATAAGAGCAAAAGTTGTCCGAGCATTGTTTTTGTTGAAGATAGCTTTGGAAGACTGCCCGATGGTGTCCAAGTTGAGGTGCGCGATGGCGTGGCAATATCTTTGAATACCGGTACGGCAATTGATACAGCGAAGTTTGATATGGAGCTTTTGCCGGAGGGCACAGTATTTCCCCTTTCATTTGAGTTTATGGTTCTGGAAAATGACTGTTATGCTGATACGCTTGGCTATTTTGTATCGACGCTTAAGGCTTTGGAGGAGGGCGAAATACCGATTGGCAGGAGAAAAAGAAGAGGCCTGGGCCGATGCCATGCGAAGAATTTTAAGGTATACCGTTACAACATGAGTAAGCCCGAAGGTCTTATAGGTTGGCTGGAAAAAGATAAAAATGAACATAATGTTAAAGGCATAGACGACCTACCTATTAAAAATATTGGCGGGGATAAAGATAAGTTTGTAATGAAAGCCTCCTTTGAAATTGATGGTTCAATCCTAATAGGAAGTCAGGCTGTTAACGGCAATGATCCGGATATCGTGCATATTCACTCATTTAGGGATGGGAGTAATACTCCTATTTTGAGCGGTACGAGTTTAGCTGGTAGCCTTAGATCAAGGGCATACAAAATAATCAATACTATAGGTGCTGATGTGGCTATAGTGAACGAAATATTCGGTACGCCTCGTGAGGAGAAAAAGGATCGTAGGGCTAGTAGGCTGTGGGTTTATGAAACTACTATAGATGATTCAAAACAACTCGTCCAAAACCGTATAAAAATTGACAGATTTACGGGAGGAGCATATTCGGGAGCGCTCTTCAATGAGCAACCGATATTTGCTGGAAAAGTTGAAGTGAAATTAGCGTTAGATGGAGCACAAGAAAGAGAGATTGGATTGCTGCTTTTGCTGCTTAAGGATTTATGGACATCGAATTTACCTATAGGAAGAGGAACAGCTATAGGACGCGGCAGATTTAAGGGCTTAAAAGCAGAACTGGATTATAATGGGGATTACTGGCGGATCGAACAGAGAGGGGAGAAAATTAATGTGCGAGGTAGTGTGAAGCGACTGGAATCGTTTGTACAGGCTTTATGGAGGAGAGAGAATAATGGACAATAAAACTTATCTAATCAAGAGCATTGACATGAGCGGATTTGAAAATAATATCAATACATGGCTGGCCGGATGTGGTGTAGATGTCGGTTGGATATTGGCATATGCTGACGATGGGGTTATTTGGGGTGTCGTGAAAGATGGCTGTTTTAAATTATCCAGCAGCATATTCCCGAATATTTCGCCACAGTTTAGGCTTTGCACGTTGCAACAAGTTAGGATCTTCAATAGGGATATGGAGATACATGTTTGGCGCGATGCTTTGTCTTTTAAGGGTTGCCTTTTAGAGGACGGAAACGAAGAGAATGAGCTTATCGAGGATTATATCTTGCTCGGTAATAAAATTGAAGACGTTAAAGAAGGTTTTACGCTGCTGGCAGTTGGCGAACAGGGTTTGAGGCATGCTCTCCCTTTTAGTATCTCCGATAATATGAACGGTGAAAAACCTAATAGATTTCTATGCACGTTAACCGTGAAACATTATATAGATTATGACGAATATGGACAGGCATATATTAGTGCGAGCAGGATGTGCGGTATAAAATTGAATGGAAACGAGGTACAACCATGAAGATAGAACATAGAAGCCTTACAGAAGAAGAGCCTAGGGCTGAAGCCCCTTATAATTTCGTACAACTTCCTCATAAAATTGTCAAAGCGAGACAGTGTTTGCCGGGACACGATAAATATGACGATAAACTTTGCACAGGCTACATAGATTGTATTATAACCACAGAATCGCCCACTTACATAAGGTGCGGTATGACACCCGAGTTTTATAGAGAGAATGGTTATAAATCGTTTGACGAACTTAGCGAAGATCAGCAAAAGCAAATGGCCAGTTTTTTCTTTACTAAGGATGAAAATAGTCCGGTCATACCGGCAAGCAGCATAAGGGGCATGACAAGGACTTTGCTGGAGATAGCATCATATGGTAAGGTTAGCTGGGTTACAAACGATAAAATTGCTTATAGAGCTGTGGTAGATAAAAGCAGTATCGGGTCCTATTATATGGAAAAGGTAAAAAACCAAAAAGCCGGCTATATGGAGAAGAAAGCCGACGGCTGGTATATAAGACCGGCTCAAAAGCTTGCGAATCGTGATTTTTGTACAGTTAGGGCAAAGGATATAAATAATATTGTAAGCAAATTGAATTGGAAGTTTGGGGGCAAAAAGGAATATACGACCAGTGATGGGAAAAAGAAATTTTGTGGGGTTTGCTATATATATGTTGGTAATGTTGCCGCTGAGGGGAATAATAGAATTACAGAAATGTCAGCAATAAAAGAAAAAGGATATAGACAAGCGATGCTGATTGTTACCGGTTATATTAACGGTAAAAAGAACCATTGTGTTATAGGTTTACCAGATAAAGAAGCCGAGCCAATAAAAATACAGGATAGCGTGATAGATGCCTATAAAGCTCAGATGACTGATTGGCAAAAAGATTATATTGGCAGGGATGGGGTATTGGTAGACGGTTATCCTGTATTCTATATACAGGATGGTAATGGTGATGTCGTTATGTTTGGGCATACTCTGATGTTTAGATTGGTATATGAGAGTACACCTTTCGATCATATACCGCCAGAAGTAAAGGATAACGATGTCATAGATTTGGCCGATGCGATATTCGGCTATGCTTTAGGAAAAGACGAAAAGGGATATGCGGGGCGTGTATCTTTCACCGATGGCGTGTTGCTGCCGGGGCAGGGTGATATATGGCTGAATGGTATTTTTTCACCTCATATATTGGCATCCCCTAAACCATCAGCCTTTCAGCATTATTTGATACAAGACAAACCGAACGATAAAAAGACCAATAGGAAAATATTGAATCATTATGATAGCAAAGATGGTAACGAGATTGCCGCTGCTATACGCGGACATAAACTCTACTGGCATAAAGGCAATGTCGATTTAACCTATATAAAAGCAGACGATAATGATGTAAAAGATAAAAAGACGCAGTATACGCGTATAAAACCCGTAAGAAGCGGTGTAAAATTTCGCTCGCGCATATACTTTGAAAATCTCAGAGAAGAGGAAATTGGCGGTCTCTTATGGGTGCTTATGCTGCCGGATAGCTATAGGCATGAAATAGGCATGGGTAAACCATATGGCATGGGAGCAGTTAAGCTTGAGCCGACGCTTTATATACAAGATATAAAAAAGAGATATGAAGGGCTTTTCGATGGCGATACATGGCTGCAACCGATATGCAAAGACGAACCTAAAAAGTATATAGAAGCTTTTAAGAAATATATCATGGATAATATAAGCGCTGAAGACGCCAATAAAGCCCGTGATTTCGAGCAATTGGAGCGCATAAAAATGCTTTTAAAAATATTGGAATGGCATGGACCTGATAAAGACAAAACGTCATATATGAGCATAGATAAGTTTAAGGACAGAAAGGTTTTGCCAGGCCCCTTTGACATAGAAAAGCATGATATGAATTCCAATAAAAAGGGAAATCGCGTGAACGCATCAAATCAGGAGCGCAAAAGGAACCGCGGGAATGATATATAAAGCAAAGTCAGCAATACCTCCAATACTGCTATGGCTGAAGCGTTTAAAAAGGCAGAGAAACGAGAAAAGTAACAATTCAAGGATTGAGATTGGCTGCCGTTGTTCCCAAGCTCGGTTGCTTAGCATTAGCTCGTAGGCCCCCATATGCGAACGAGCTATGCTATGTCGAAACGCCTTCATTAACCAAATAGGCGTTCTGGAGAACTCCACACGCTTCAGACACTGCGGCCAGTGAGCGAACATTTCTGATGGGTGGGAAAAGCATTGCTGGCGACAAACCCGGCATAATATTGGCGAAGTGAGTACGGGGGGTGAATGGCATGAATTTATGCCGAAAATAATTGTGCAATACAGAGCAGATTATGATATAATAATGTCGTCGACCGATAATAGTGCAAAAAAGTATGGAGATCGACGACATTACTGTTATGGCTTAGAGAGGCCTTAGTATAGCTATTTGCTATGGCTTTGGCGCAAGCGGAGACACCAGTTTTATAAACATCGCAAATAAGAAGCAAATGCCCATTTGAAGCCACTCAAATTAGTTTTTAGCCTACCTATGAGGAATTGAAACACTCATTAACTCAGGTGTTCAGCGGACTGATCGACTTTGTTTTTAGCCTACCTATGAGGAATTGAAACCTATATCGAGCATAGGGGGGAATTTTGAATGATAAAAGTTTTTAGCCTACCTATGAGGAATTGAAACACCCGTAGTACTGATGAATATATCGAGTTGAACGAGTTTTTAGCCTACCTATGAGGAATTGAAACCACTATGGCCATAGCATGGCTATAATATAATCATGAAGGTTTTTAGCCTACCTATGAGGAATTGAAACCAAAAAAAGATGCAATTGATGCATTGTACGATTACTGTTTTTAGCCTACCTATGAGGAATTGAAACCATAACGCGGCCATCTTCTAAAACTAGTCGGATGAACCGTTTTTAGCCTACCTATGAGGAATTGAAACTCGCCGAGGCGTTGAGGCAGTATATAGCTGCCAAAAAAGTTTTTAGCCTACCTATGAGGAATTGAAACTCTGTATCGTTCTCTGCTTATCGTTTATCCGCTGCGGTTTTTAGCCTACCTATGAGGAATTGAAACCGGGTCAATGGCTATATATGATTTACCGTTGACCTCGTTTTTAGCCTACCTATGAGGAATTGAAACTTCTTAAAATGGCCAAAAAACGCGCTTTGGTTGACGGTTTTTAGCCTACCTATGAGGAATTGAAACTTAGACGGCTAAAAATAATCTCTTTTATGCTATTCCAGTTTTTAGCCTACCTATGAGGAATTGAAACTAGCTCCAAGCTCATTGTGCTTCTGAAGCCGCTCGCAGTTTTTAGCCTACCTATGAGGAATTGAAACGTCACCTCCGGCCGTGATTACTCGATATGGTTTAGCGTTTTTAGCCTACCTATGAGGAATTGAAACCCATCACATAATTTCTCCAATTTTTCTTGTTGCTCAGGTTTTTAGCCTACCTATGAGGAATTGAAACGAGCGTATTATGAACGACCTAACGCAAGCAGATGGGCGTTTTTAGCCTACCTATGAGGAATTGAAACCTCTTTAAGCACTGCCAATTCTGCATCTGTCATCTTGTTTTTAGCCTACCTATGAGGAATTGAAACTGGGGGTATTAAATATGTCGGTTGAGAAAAAGCAACAGTTTTTAGCCTACCTATGAGGAATTGAAACTCTCATATGCCGGCGCGTCAGTAATATTGTTTATTGTGTTTTTAGCCTACCTATGAGGAATTGAAACATGTAGAAGAGCTGCTTTTTTCCGCTACGGAGGATAGTTTTTAGCCTACCTATGAGGAATTGAAACTCTGATAAAGAGAGGCGAGACTGTCGAAGTTCCAGAGGTTTTTAGCCTACCTATGAGGAATTGAAACTAGGATAACCGTGAGCCAAGCTGAAGAAAGCCGGTAGGTTTTTAGCCTACCTATGAGGAATTGAAACACGTTGGTTCTGTGCCCCATAATCCTATATGCTCCAGCGTTTTTAGCCTACCTATGAGGAATTGAAACGCGGAGAAGAAACACCGAACGCAGTGGATAACCTCCCCGTTTTTAGCCTACCTATGAGGAATTGAAACCTGGTACTGTGTACAGGGTTGTATCGGTTGTGCCTAAGTTTTTAGCCTACCTATGAGGAATTGAAACCAGGAGCCGCTAAAATGGGAAAAGCCGCGGCGAATATGTTTTTAGCCTACCTATGAGGAATTGAAACATACCGAAACATTAAAAGAATACTTCAACCCATATGGTTTTTAGCCTACCTATGAGGAATTGAAACTCGTCATTCTTGGCCTCCTCCCTTCGCTCATATTCTGGTTTTTAGCCTACCTATGAGGAATTGAAACTTTTGATATACGAGTGTCTTAATGTTGATGCATGTGTTTTTAGCCTACCTATGAGGAATTGAAACTAACGTTCTTCAACTTGTTCTAAAATGTTTGTCGTTACGTTTTTAGCCTACCTATGAGGAATTGAAACCAACGGTCACGATGCCGTTCCAAAGCCCCGTCAAAAAGTTTTTAGCCTACCTATGAGGAATTGAAACATATTCCGTCACGTATGGCAACGCGACGCCGTTAATAGTTTTTAGCCTACCTATGAGCGTTTTTAGCCTACCTATGAGGAATTGAAACTGGGATGAGGAAAATATGTGTCCATATATGCTGCTGGAGTTTTTAGCCTACCTATGAGGAATTGAAACGATATAACATGCGCTAATGTATCAGCGATTTTCTCGTTTTTAGCCTACCTATGAGGAATTGAAACAAAATACTCTTGGCACGCCACTATCCTGCGCAGCGTGTTTTTAGCCTACCTATGAGGAATTGAAACTTCTTGGCTGGACGGTGAGGACAGTGACAACGTCCTTCGTTTTTAGCCTACCTATGAGGAATTGAAACCAAAAACACAAAATCGCCATGCCGCAACCGTATTGTTGGTTTTTAGCCTACCTATGAGGAATTGAAACGCAACCTCAGGCACCAACTCATCAGGAATAGTAACTTCGTTTTTAGCCTACCTATGAGGAATTGAAACTATTCGACTGTGTGACGGTTGTGCTCCAGCCGAGGCACGTTTTTAGCCTACCTATGACGTTTTTAGCCTACCTATGAGGAATTGAAACTGGGATGAGGAAAATATGTGTCCATATATGCTGCTGGAGTTTTTAGCCTACCTATGAGGAATTGAAACTTCTCTTTTTTATACTGTTCAACTATTGGCGCATCTCGTTTTTAGCCTACCTATGAGGAATTGAAACCTGTGCCGCAATTCTTCCAGCGCTCCGCCCAATTCGGGTTTTTAGCCTACCTATGAGGAATTGAAACTGGGCTGGGGATATAACGCCTCCCCAGCAGGGCTGGTTTTTAGCCTACCTATGAGGAATTGAAACTTGCTATGAAAAAATTTTTTTAAAAAAGTGTTGACATGTTTTTAGCCTACCTATGAGGAATTGAAACATAGCAAGAGGAAAAGCTTGCGCCTGAGTATATGAAAGTTTTTAGCCTACCTATGAGGAATTGAAACGTCGTTCCCCAGGGTGGGCAACCACCACGCCGCGATGTTTTTAGCCTACCTATGAGGAATTGAAACGGGCGAATGGTTCCCGCGCGATGAATGGGAGCATAGGTTTTTAGCCTACCTATGAGGAATTGAAACCCCCGATGTATTTGCGCCGTATATCGCACATATGAGTGTTTTTAGCCTACCTATGAGGAATTGAAACCGGGTGAAAGAAGGTTGTCTATCGTTTTCTGTTATTGTTTTTAGCCTACCTATGAGGAATTGAAACTCTCGTCGAGCACAACGACGGACTGGTAAACGAAGAAGTTTTTAGCCTACCTATGAGGAATTGAAACTATGGACAAGCGCTATTGCCCAAGGTAGCCCAACCAGTTTTTAGCCTACCTATGAGGAATTGAAACCAAAAATGTTAACAGCAATCCCGTGGCCGCCACCGCGTTTTTAGCCTACCTATGAGGAATTGAAACGGCGCATCTGAAGTGGTTGTCTTAGCGACGCCACTGGTTTTTAGCCTACCTATGAGGAATTGAAACTTGCGGATTGCGTCCGGTGTATATTCTTCCGGCTGCAGTTTTTAGCCTACCTATGAGGAATTGAAACCCCCAAAAGAAAAGCCGGAAGGGGATAAATCCAACGCAGTTTTTAGCCTACCTATGAGGAATTGAAACTAACACTCCGTAAAGATTTTTCAAAGTACCAAATCAAGTTTTTAGCCTACCTATGAGGAATTGAAACAGGGATGAGGATGGGCTTTCGCCCATCTCATTTCCTCTGTTTTTAGCCTACCTATGAGGAATTGAAACTGACAATGGTTTTTCCGTGACTGCTGGTCGAACTTGGTTTTTAGCCTACCTATGAGGAATTGAAACCTTGAGGATGGTATACTTTTTCTTACTAGTGCTGGGTTTTTAGCCTACCTATGAGGAATTGAAACAGTCTGCCAACTCTGCGCCCTCCGGCCTATAAATTACGTTTTTAGCCTACCTATGAGGAATTGAAACTCTCACCTCGATGGCTTCTGCCACAAAGTCCCCGTCCGTTTTTAGCCTACCTATGAGGAATTGAAACTTCCCAGCTACCCACAAATTAGCTCCATCCCAAGTTAAGTTTTTAGCCTACCTATGAGGAATTGAAACGCGCGCAGCTGATGGCAACATCGTTATTTCTTGTGCGTTTTTAGCCTACCTATGAGGAATTGAAACGTATAAAGGATCCTACTATGCCTCTTATTCCTGCTGAGTTTTTAGCCTACCTATGAGGAATTGAAACCCCTCAATTGTTTGTTGCTTTAACTCTTCCTGCTTTGGTTTTTAGCCTACCTATGAGGAATTGAAACCCGGCAACATTAAATGTGATCAGATTATAGTTGTCGGGTTTTTAGCCTACCTATGAGGAATTGAAACTAGGGCAGACCGGGAGCGGTAAAACATACGCAGCGCGTTTTTAGCCTACCTATGAGGAATTGAAACACCTAAAGAGGCAATATATAGGCTCTCTTTAAGTATCGTTTTTAGCCTACCTATGAGGAATTGAAACGAGGGCAGGATTGACGAGCTCAGCAAGCAGGTCAATGGTTTTTAGCCTACCTATGAGGAATTGAAACGCTCGCCCGCTAGAATTGAAACATATTTGCGGTCGCAGTAGTCGAGGTACCCGTTACTGTTTTTAGCCTACCTATGAGGAATTGAAACGATGGAAACGTGCGGATGGCACAAGACGCTTTCGCGTTTTTAGCCTACCTATGAGGAATTGAAACTGTCTCAAATAAGTGATAACGTATGGCAGGATATCCGTTTTTAGCCTACCTATGAGGAATTGAAACGCAAAGAAGTTCGGACGCTCCAACAGGAGGAAAATAGTTTTTAGCCTACCTATGAGGAATTGAAACTTCTCAACAATATTGAGATACAAATGCCTGTGCCGCGTTTTTAGCCTACCTATGAGGAATTGAAACCAAAAATTGGGCAGAATAAGGTTATCGATATGGCATTTAAATTTGATAGAATAAGTTATGAAGAATATATAAAGAAAAACGGTATGCAACTTTTGAGCACTGTAAAGGAGTTGAGAGTTGATGGACAATAAACGTTTAATTAAAGGCTATGATGCTTTTGTCAATGGCGAATGGGATCTTAGCCCATTTGAACATATATATGAGTTAGAATGCAGAGATATTATCCAAGAACATATTAACAGCTTCAATGAAGCGGAAAAAGAGGAAATTGAAAAGCTTGATAAAATTCTTATTGAAAGGGCCCCACTGTTTTATAAGGCTTTGAAAGGTTTTTTGGAAGCAAAACAAAAGGATAAGCCTAAGTCTAATTGGTGGTGGTATCTTGATGAAATAGTAAATAGTTTTTAGCTTACCTATGAGGAATTCAAGCATTAATAAGGAGATGGCTGCATATGGAAGACGTTAAAATAAACGGTACATTAATATGGTATTATTACATATGTCCTAGAGAAACGTGGCTTATGGCGCGGCACCTTACGCCTGATGAACACGATGAGAATATAGAGTGGGGCCGCTTTTTGCATGAACACAGCTATGAACGCGATAAAAAAGAAATAGCGGTGGGTAATATAAAGATAGACCTTTTGAAGAAAGATGATGGCGGACTTGTGATAGGGGAGGTGAAGAAAAGTTCAAAATATCTCCAAAGCGCCAGAATGCAGCTTTTATTTTACTTATCAGAATTATCGAAACTTGGCATCAAAGCAGAAGGCCAATTGATGTTTCCTGAGGAAAAGAAAATCATAGATGTACACCTGGACCAGGAAGCGCAGGCCGAGTTGGATAGGGCGTGTGTGGCAATAGCCGATATTGTTGGCGCTGAATTGCCGCCGCAACCGGCTAGAATTCATTGGTGTACTAACTGCGCATATGCTGAAATGTGCTGGGCATAAGGAGAGTGGATAGTGTGAAAAAGTCATTTTATATCTTTTCAAGTGGCGAATTTGAGCGCAAAGACAACACCGTTTATTTCAAATCAGAAACCGGTTCAAAGTATATACCCATCGAAGATATAAGCGAGATAATGATATTTGGAGAGGTGAATTTCAATAAACGCTTTATCGAATTCTTATCGCAAAAAGAGGTACTTTTGCATTTCTTTAACCACTATGGATATTACGCCGGCAGCTTTTATCCAAGAGAACACCTGAATTCGGGGTATATGATCTTAAAACAGGCCGAGTATTATATGGATGCCGATAAAAGGCTATGCCTGGCCAGGCATTTTGTGCAGGGCGCCGCTGAAAATATACAGCATGTTCTGAAATATTATATAAATAGAGGTAAAGATTCTCTGCAGGCGATATCGGATGAAATAGATAAACTCTATGCTACCACATATGAATGTACTGGTGTAGAAGAATTGATGGCTATAGAGGGCAATATACGGGATCAATATTATAAAGGCTTTGATACTATAATTGATAAGCCGGCATTTACTTTCGAACAGCGTACCCGCAGGCCGCCTCAGAATAGAATAAATACGCTCATAAGTTTTGGTAATTCTATTATATATACGCTGGTACTGAGCGAAATATATAAAACCCATCTGGATCCCAGGATAGGTTATTTGCACACCACAAACTTTCGGCGTTTTACATTAAATCTCGATGTGGCGGAAATTTTCAAGCCCATATTGGTGGATAGAACTATATTTACATTACTTGGCAAGAATATGATTGCGGCCAATGATTTTCAATCTTATGCCGATGGCATTATATTGAAGGAAAAGGCTCAGAAGGCTTTTGTAACCGAACTGGATAAACGCTTTGCCACTACTATAAATCACAGGGATTTACATCGGCAGGTATCCTACAGAAGCATTATACGCATGGAATTATATAAATTAGAAAAACATTTTGTGGGTGAGAAAGAATATAGCCCGTTTGTATCGCGTTGGTGAATTATGTTTGTGATATTGGTCTACGATGTAAACCAAAGCCGTGTGGCAAAGGTACTGAAGTTGTGTCGAAGATACCTTTACTGGGTGCAAAATTCAGTTTTGGAGGGCGAGCTTACAGAAGCTGGTTATAAAAAGCTGAAATATGAATTGGGCAAAATCATAAACAAAGATGAAGATTCGGTTATCTTTTATACATTTCGTTCCACTAAATACTCGAGTAGGGAGATAATGGGTGTCGAAAAAGGCGGTCAAGAAAATATTTTATAATGAGCTTTGAAGCTTTCTATCCGCCGATATAAATAGAAGATTTTGCAAATAAGGTGAAGAAGATGGAAGGCAAAGCTTTTAACTGGAAATTTGATTTTTGAGCAATAGTTCTATAAAATATGCTACGCCATCATCGTTGTTGGATTTGGTTATAAAGTGGGCATATCTTTTGACTTCGTCGCGCGCGTTGGCCATGGCAACGCCAAGGCCGGCTGCGCGCACCATCTCTATATCGTTCATATGATCGCCTATGGCCGCTGTCTGTGACAGCGGTATGTCAAGATATACGGCCAATTCTTCCAATGCGTGCCCTTTGGATACGCCTTCGGGCAGTATCTCGAAATAGTTTACCTCGGACTGTACGAAACGTACGCCTGTTAACCCTATTTGAGAGGAAGCCTCCCGAAACTTTTCGAAAGTGTTTCGATCTGTTATAGTAAGTATCTTATTTATGCCCTTGATCGGGAATTCATTTATAGATGCTGCAGTTACATTTTCTATATTTACAGTTTCCTTTCTCAAATGTTCGGCTACCGCGACTGAAAGCTCTTTCACCCACATATGCGGTCCTTGATATGCCAAGAAGGTGATATTCAGATTGTCCAGTAGCGTTAAAGCTTTCTTATAAGCATCTTCACTGAGAAATTTTTCATATATGATCTTTTTATTATTAAAATCGTAGACCTGAGCACCGTTATAAAGTATCACCGGTATATCTATTAGTATTTCCTTTGCTATATTTTCTACCGTAGAAAGGCCTCTCCCTGTAGCTACGGTGAATAAGCCTCCGGCTTTCCTGTATTTATCTATGTATTCGCGGTTTTTGGGTGATATCTCTTTTTTATCGTTTAGCAACGTGCCGTCCATATCGGCCACTATTAGTTTATATTGCACCTTTTTCCTCCATGTTTTCTAATAGCTTGTTCAAAGTGAATTCGCCGCTTTAACTTATTATATAATAGCGAGAGGGTATAAGCAATATCGCAATCGCGTTTGTTGCAAATATGCCGGCAATATTTCGCGAGTATGTGCAGGCTTTACCTCATTCGCATGGTGCGATTGCAGCTTATTTATGATAACTTCTGAACAAACGCTGGTACAGCGGATATAGACGGCGGCCAGAAAGCATATCTTCAATGCTCTGTATGTGATATAATTATAACTAAAAGTTATATCTATTTTTTATACTGCTTGAATGAGCAGCCGATGAAGGGAGAAATAACAAGGATAATGGATGACATGAATGCTACGCCGACATCGTCACGCTTGCATATAGCTATGTTCGGCAGGCGCAATGCCGGCAAATCCAGCATTATAAATGCTGTAACCAATCAAAAGGCAGCCTTGGTATCCGATGTGGCCGGCACTACCACTGACCCAGTATCAAAAGCCATGGAGCTTTTACCTATAGGGCCGGTGGTGATCATAGATACGGCGGGATTGGACGACATAGGTCCGTTGGGAGAGATGCGCATACAGCGCACATATGATGTATTGAACCGTACCGACCTTGCTGTGCTGGTTATAGACGGTGAGGTTGGGCTGACCGATTTCGAGGAGAATATATTGCGGCGTATACGCGAGAAAAATATACCTGTGGTAGGGGCGGTCAATAAAGCCGATAAAGCTGTTTATACTCGGGAACAACTGATAGAATGGGAGAAAAAACTCAAACTCGAGCTTGTGGAAGTATCGGCGGCTACCGGGCAGGGCGTCGACGAGCTGAAGATGGCCATAGTGCGCCATGCCCCTTATGACGATGAAAAACTTACATTGGTAGGAGACTTGATAGATCCGGGCGATCTTGTGGTGATGGTTGTTCCTATTGATAAAGCAGCCCCGAAAGGCCGCATTATACTGCCGCAGCAGCAGGCTATACGCGATGTGCTGGATCATGATGGCGTGGCTGTGGTCGTCAAGGAGGATAGATTAAAGGAAACGCTGACTGACCTCGTTAAAAAACCGCGCATGGTTATCACCGATTCGCAGGTATTTCAAAAGGTGGCTGCCGATACGCCTCGTGATATACCTCTTACGTCATTTTCTATATTGATGGCCCGCTATAAAGGTGACCTTATAGAATTGGCCAAGGGTGCTAAAGCCATATCTGATCTGAAACCCGGAGACCGCGTGCTTATAGCCGAGGGCTGCACGCATCACCGGCAGTCCGATGATATAGGTACTGTGAAGATACCAAGATGGTTGAGGCAAACGGTAGGCGGCGACTTGGATTTTCAGTGGTCGAGCGGGCTTACCATGCCGGAGGATTTAAGCAGATTTAAGCTGATAGTTCACTGCGGCGCGTGCATGCTGAATCGTCGAGAAATGCTTTACCGCATGGAGAAAGCAAGGCAGCAGGGCGTACCCATGGTGAACTATGGCGTGTTGATAGCTTATGTAAACGGCATATTGCCGCGCGCTTTAGAGCCATTCCCTGCCGCCCGGATTATATTTCAACAGGATTATGATTAGCTTCTGAATACCACCGACTCGTTATTGAACATATGCACCACCATGGTGAGGAATACGATGGTCAGGGCTATCAGCCATAACATGGTTATAGCGAAATGCCCCCAGTTTATGGTGTCAAGCAGAGCTTCTTTTACGATGAGTATTACGTTGAGCAGCGGCACGTTGTACTGCCACGCTGGCACAGTCTTTATATCGGTATACATGGTGGCATAGGCCGGTATCATGGCTACTATGACAAAGGGGCTCAGGTATGTGGACGCCTCCTTTATATTGCGCGCGAAAACGCTCAGAGCCAGCATGGCGGCACTATAGATAAAAGCCATCATTATGCCCAGCACCGTTATGGCTGCTATAGCCGACGGCGAGGCCGTAAAGCCCTCACCGAACATCGTAGGGTTATATATTACCGCTACGACAAAACCTGCCATGAAAGCTATCGTGCCTATTATCGAGGCTGCAGAGGTCGAAAGCCATTTGCCCATGGCCAATGCCGCACGGCTGACCTGTGTAGCCAAAAGCGGTTCCAATGTGCCGCGTTCCTTTTCGCCTGCCCCCTGGTCGATAGCAGTGGCCATAGCCCCGGTAGCCGGGTACAACAACAGGAACATGGGCAATAAGAATGACATTACAATAGCTCCTTCACCCTGTGCCTTAGCTACGTTGATCGATGCTATGTCCAATGGTTCTATAAATTCAGGGTCTATGCCCTTGGCCTGTAAACGCTGACGGGCTACTTGTGTGCCGAAGGCGTTTATCGTTTCTCTTATGACAGAGGCAGCCATAGAGGACTTGGCCTTCGATTCATCATATTTTAGCGTTATATTGCCCTTGGCACCGGATGCCATGGCTTCATCCAAGCCGTCTTTTACCTCAACGATGACCGATACCTTGCTGCCATCAAGATCAGCCTCAGGATCCTGTGAATCCATTATGGTTACGTTTGGCAGGCTGTCTAAATATGCTTTAAGCTGCGAATCCTCGCCTACATAGGCTATGACGATGTTTTCAGTGGCTTCTTCTGTTACATCGCTCATGACGTTATTCATAAGGGTCATAAGTATGGGGAATATCAAAGCCGGCAGCAGAATGCTGAATATGAGCGTACGCCTGTCGCGAAATGCATCCTTCATTTCCTTTGCAAATACTATCCATGCTCTTTTCATGCGCTTTTACCCCCTATGAGCTGTATAAACACTTCCTCCAGATTACTATTGTTATACTGCTGTTTTAACCCATCTATAGTGCCTATATCCACCAACTTACCTTTATGTATTATACCTATGCGGTCACAAAGCCTTTCTACTTCGCTCATTATATGGCTGGAGAATATGACGGCTTTGCCTTGATTCCTGCATTGGGCTATAAAATCCTGCAGCGTGCGTGCGGCCGTCACATCCAGGCCGACGGTGGGCTCATCCAGCAGCATCACCTCCGGATCGTGCACTATGGCTCTAGCTATTGTGACTTTTTGTTTCATACCTTTTGAGAATTTGCCTACGCGCCGGTCTATGAATTCTTCCATGTCCAGTGTCTGAGATAATTCGTCTATGCGTTTTTTAAGAGCATTATCGTCCATGCCGTTTAGTTTGCCGAAATAGGCTATATTCTCACGGGCTGTAAGCCTGTCGTACAAACCGGCCTCGCCGCCAAATAATATGCCTATATGCTTGCGTACTTCCGCAGGCTGCTTTACTATATCGAGGCCGCATATGGTGGCGGTACCCGACGTGGGCTTCAGCATGGTGGCCAGCATGCGCAGCGTGGTGGTTTTGCCGGCGCCGTTTTCGCCTAAAAGGCCGAAAATCTCGCCGCCTTTAACGCTGAAGGATAAATCATCCACAGCCTGCACATCTTTAAAACGTTTGCCGATGGAAATCAATTTTACCACTATCACCATCTCCTTACATTAAACTAGGGCTATTATAACATAAAATATTATGCTTGCCAATAATGATATAAAGCCAGAGTACGCCAGTGCGGTAGGCTTTATATCATCGCATCGGACAACCGTAATTTATCTATAATAGCCTCTCATAAGGAGTGATACAGGATATCCTAACCGATTTCAGCGTATGCGCCGAGGAACTGGCTGTTATACAGATCGTAGTAGAAACCATGAGCCTCCATAAGTTCTTCATGATTACCCTGTTCTATTATACGGCCGTTATTCATAACCAGTATGGTATCGGCATCGCGTATGGTGGACAGCCTATGGGCTATGACGAAACTGGTACGGTTATTCATCAGCTTTGCCATGGCTTTCTGTATGAGCATCTCGGTGCGCGTATCCACCGAGCTGGTCGCCTCATCTAGTATCAATATTCGCGGATCGGCTAAAAACGCGCGTGCTATGGTCAAAAGCTGCTTTTGGCCTTGCGATATATTTGAGGCGTCGTCGTTTAATACGGTGTTGTATCCTTCAGGCAGCGTCCGCACAAAATGGTCGACATATGCCGCTCGTGCCGCTGCTATTATCTCGTCGTCTGTGGCGTCTTCCTTGCCGTAGGCTATATTTTCCTTTATGGTGCCGTTGAACAGCCATGTGTCCTGCAACACCATACCGAAATTTTTGCGCAAGTCATCGCGTCTCATGTCATATATATCCACACCATCTATGGTAATGCGACCGCTGTCTATCTCATAGAAACGCATAAGCAGATTGACCAGTGTCGTTTTGCCTGCCCCTGTAGGCCCTACTATGGTCGGTGTCGGGTATCTCCTCTTGTTCGTCCAGCAGCTCGAACACGCGCTCAGCGGAGGCTACAGTAGACTGCAGTATGTTCATTATGCTGGCCGTTTGTACTATAGGCTGCGTAAACTGCCTGGAGTATTGTATAAAGGCCTGCACATCGCCTAATGTGATGATGCCGTTGGCCACGCGTATGCCGCCTATAACGCATACCGCCACATAGTTCAGGTTGTTGAGGAAGTTTATGGCCGGATGTATTATGCTGGATATGAATTGGGCTTTGAAACTGGCTTTATAAAGCCTTTCATTCTCCTCGTCGAAGCGCTCCATAGCCTCATCCTGACGGTTGAACGCTTTGACTATATTATGGCCGGTGAACATCTCCTCTACATGACCGTTCAGGTTGCCAGTGCTATCCCATTGAGCTATGAATTGTTTCTGAGATTGCTTGGCAATAAGCATGGTCACTATAAATGACAACGGTATGACTATCAATGAAATCAACGCCAGTAGCGAGCTGATAGAGAACATCATGATAAGCACACCTATAACCGTAACCGTTGCATGTACCAACTGAGTAAGGCTCTGTTGGAGGGTATGCGCTATATTATCCACGTCGTTGGTTACGCGGCTTAAAATATCGCCGTGAGAGTGGTCGTCATAGTATTTGAGCGGCAGTTTAGCCAACTTTTTGTCAACGTCGCGCCGCAGTCTGTATACCGTACCTTGTGCCACACTGGCCATTATATACTGCTGCAGCCATTGGAAAGCCGAGGCCAGAAGGTATACGCCGGCGAGGATAATAAGTATGCGCAATATAGCGTCGAAATCCACGCCTTCCCCAGGCGTCAGCTCCATACCCGATATCATCTCTGCCAGCTGGTCCTGGCCCTGCGCCTCCAGTCCGGCAATAACCTGGTCCTTGGTCATACCGGCCGGCAGCTGTTTGCTTATCACACCACTGAATAGCTCGTTGGTAGCCTGGCCCAGTATTTTGGGCGCAGATATGGTAAAAGCTACGCTGACTATAGTGAAAATGATAACCAGCAATATCTTAACAGCCTGTGGCTTAAGGTAGTTTATAAGGCGTTTGAGAGTGCCTTTAAAATCCTTGGCTTTTTCAGCCGGCATCATAGCTGCACGCCCGCCGCCGAAACCGCCGCGTCGCCTTGTTGGTTGTATTTTAGGCTTGTTGTCTTCGCTCATGCTATCTCCTCCTTTGAGAGCTGAGAATACACTGTTTCTCGATATACGTCGCATGTTTCCATGAGCTGTGCATGCGTGCCTATTCCGGCTATGACGCCGTTATCATCCAAAGCGATGATGCGGTCGGCATCCATGATGGTGCTCACGCGCTGAGCGACGATTACTACCGTTGAGCCGGCTGTCTCTTTTTTGAGTGCCAGACGCAACTTGGCATCGGTCTTAAAATCCAAGGCCGAAAAACTATCATCGAACACATATATCTCGGGCTTTTTTACCAGAGCCCTTGCGATGGCCAATCTCTGGCGCTGGCCGCCGGATACATTGGCGCCGCCTTGCTCAATGGGTGCTTCCAATTGGCCGGGCATTTCCATCACAAAATCTTTGGCTTGGGCAACTTCCAGCGCGTGCCAGAGCTCGTCATCGGTGGCGCTTTCATTGCCGTAACGCAGGTTATCGGCCACCGTTCCGCTGAAAAGAAAGGCCTTTTGCGGCACCAGTCCTATTTTATCCCTTAAGTCTTGTTGAGTCATATCGCGTATATCTATACCATCTATCAATATGCTTCCACCAGTCACATCATAGAAGCGCGGGATCAGGTTTACCAGCGTGGTTTTGCCACAGCCTGTGCTGCCTATGATAGCTGTAGTTTCGCCCGGCGCTGCTTCAAAGGATATGTCCTTTAACACCGGTTCTTCGGCACCAGGGTAGCTGAATTCGACATTGCGAAATTCGAGGTATCCTTTTACATCGCTTGGTGCAGCCGGAGTCGGTGCATCCTTTATGGACGGTTCGGTATGGAGGACCTCCGATAAACGTTCGGCAGAGGCTTCAGCCCTCGGTACCATTATGAACATAGCCATGGCCATCATGACCGATATCATTATTTGCATTACATATGTCAAAAACGCCGTAAGGTTACCTATGGGCATAGCCCCGCTATCTATTCTGCCTGCACCGAACCATACTATGGCAACAGTAGCCAAATTCATGACAGCCATAAGCGACGGCATGGCGAATGCCATTATCCTGTTCACTCTCAATGTAGTTGCTGTAAGATCGCGGTTAGCCTCATCGAAACGCTTAGCCTCATGTTCATTTTTTACGAATGCCCTTATAACCCTTACCCCCATTAGCTTTTCACGCATGACCTGGTTTACGCGGTCTATCTTGATCTGTATGGAGCGAAACAGCGGCGTGGCTTTCCACAGCATCAATCCTACTACGGCGCCCATAATAGGAACTATTATGATAATGGAATACGATAGCACCACATCTTGCTGAATGGACATTATGATGCCGCCTATGGCCATAATAGGGGCCATGATCATGAGGTTCAATCCCAGCAGGACCAGCATCTGCACCTGTTGCACATCATTTGTATTTCGTGTGATCAGCGACGGTGTGCCGAATTTATCTACTTCGGCTTGCGAGAAACTCTCCACTTTGTAGAATATAGCCCTTCTGACATCGCGTCCAAAGGCCATGGCTGTCTTAGAGCCGAGATATGCCGAAGCCACGGCACAGATAGCCAGCAATAGTGAAACAGCAAGCATAAACCCGCCGGTACTTATTATATAATCTATGTCGCCTTTGGCCACGCCGTTATTTATGATATCGGCGTTTAAATTGGGTAAATATAGGTTGGATATGGCCTGTATTACCAGCAATATTATAGCCAAGGTTATCTGTTTCCAGTATGGTTTTAAGAATTTAAGCAATAAATCTTTCATCAAACACATCTCCTTTTTTATAGTTCACGCAGTATATTTGAGCTCATGGTATCCAGCATATGCATGAGTTCTTGCTGCTGTTGGCTGTTTAAGCCATTTAGGCTTATGCGTATGATTTCGGCGAAAATGCCGCTTAATACGCTCAACATATCTGTGCCCGTATCAGTCAAATATATGCGGCTCAACCGCTGATCGCGCTCGTCATCCCTGCGCACTATAAAGCCTGTCTTTTCGAGTTTTTGGAGCATATGAGTGACGGTAGGCGGAGCCACATGCAGCTTCTCGGCCAAATCCCGTTGACTTATACCGGGCTCTTGATTGATAAACCACAGGCACATCGCCTGTCCGGGATATATGCCCTTTTCGGAGGTCATCTTAAATACAAGCTGGTGGTGAAAGCGCATGGTCTTAAAGAAAGACCGAAACACTTCGAGCGACACTGGATCGATTCCTTCAAACTTTAAAAATGGTATATCATCCGATTCTCCGTTAAACAACTGGCAAAATCTCCTTTCAGCAAGCATGCTGCTTAACTAGCTAATAATTAATAAGCTAACCATTAGTATACTATTACTCATTTAAGAAGTCAATAGTATTTTTGCGATTGTATAAATATTCTGATATAAGGACAGTGTCCTAACGAAATTAGACAATATATCTTAACTATGCTAACATGCAAATAATCGTTGGAAGGCGCAGATAATTATGACACAAAAACGATATAGTGAGGAAGTTGGCAATGTCGCTATGGTAGTCCGCAGGTATAATTTATCTTCTGAAACAATATACGGTTGGACTTATGTTGCTAAAAAGAGGGGGTTCTATTAAATCATTACCTAAAAATCAAAATAAGAGACCATCAGAAACGGAAAAGCGCTTGCTTAAAGCATTTCCTGATCATATAGATCTTAAATTTTTAGCTATTAAGTGTCGAAAACCGATGCTAGCAGCTTTAGTATTAAGATATACTTTTGTGAAAAATTGTAAAAATTCTATACAAAAATTGGTTATATTTTTATTGAATTTATAAAAATACAATGATATCATCTTAAAGAAGCCTCTCGAAAACTAACTGGGAATTCAATAGATTTCCAACATAGTCCATACAGCTTTCGGAATAGAGCCTAACAGAAAGAAGCATAGCATAATACGACATAATAGGAGGTGCGCCATAGGTAAGTAACAATGGCATACATAAGAAGTCCGTCTTAACTTACAGAAATACGTAGATCTAATGTTGGTTTGCAACATACAATGTGTGTTCCTTTGAGTATTTCTATTCATAGGGGAATGTTTGTATAAAGTGTATCTATTGTGGTAAAAACAATGTAGAAAGGAAGATTTGCTCATGAGAAAAAAGATGTGTTTTATTATTGTATCACTTTTATTGGTAATGAATTTGATTCCGGAGATTAATATTCATGCGGCCACACCTACAAATACATATATAAACAAAGATGAAGCAGTTGAACTAGCTAAGTGGTTTATTGCAAATGATATTTATGAGAATAACAACAATGGCTGGTCGGAAGAAACAGTTATTGAAGATGTAAGAGAAATGAAGGATAATCAAGACTATTATATCATTTCTCTTAGAAGAAAAGACGGTAAAAATAATGGTTATATCGTTGTTTCCGGAGATTTATCAGACACGTTAATAAAAGAATATGCCTATGATGGAAAACCTTTATTTGTTGATTTATTGCCAATTAAAAAAACCTCTAAAAAATCGGTACCATCAGGTTTAAGTAATGAATATACAGATATAGATTTGACAGAAGAAAATATTCCTTTTATCGAAAAAGTAAAAAGTGAGAAAGATAAAATAAATACGATGGATTATGGCGGAATAACTAATCCATACAAGCATGTAAATGATACTTATGGTGCAGGATGGAGTTATGATACCGGATTTACAATTCCAAACTTTACTCTTCTTGATATGGATAACTTTAATGCAAGTAATCATTGTTCATTGACTACTATAACCGCTATTTTTAATTATCATAGAAATAATGGATATAGGAATATTCCCAGCAATATAAATACTCTATTTAATAGAGTAAAAACAATAGCAACACAAAAAAAGGATATTATACTCCAACTAAAGGAACTTATCCTTGGTATATTGATAACCTCGCTACTGATGTATGGAAATATTATGGATACAGTGGAAAGGGAAATAACGATTTCTTCTTTTGGGATGTTAACTCCATAATGAATATTCTGGAGAAGGAAGTTAATGGGAAGAGACCAGGTGCAATAAGTTTCACTAGCGGGATATATGGTAATCATACAGTTACTTTTTATGGATATTCTTACTATAAGAAGAACGGAGTAAAAAAATGTATCTAAAAGTTAACGACAACTGGTCAACGTCAGCTAAATATGTTGATGTTACTCATATAGGAGAACTGGGGCAAACTTTATTTGAAATATGTCGTGTGCTTCCTTAACTTGATTGGATGGTGGTGGAAATGGTAAAAAGGGGTAAAGTAGTGATGGTTTTCATTATTTGCATAATTCTGATTATGATAATTGTAAGTTATATTGCCGTAAGGGATTTTAGTTTAGCTGATGGAAAGTATACGTTTGTTACTATAACACATGGAACAACAGGAAATGAATTAACCATCACAAATTCTACTGATGTAGATAAGTTTGTAAGTGAATTGAACACATCGTGTGGAAAGCTGAGTGGCGTAGATTTCCCGAGTATGGGCTATCAATATAAAATAGTACTTAGCAATGGCGATCGGGAAGAGGAACTGTATATAAAATCTGAAAACAGAATTAAGAATGGCTTATTTGAGTATGAGCTGGATAGAAATTTTGTTGTATTGATTGATAACTTCTTGAAGGCTCTCGAAAACTAACTGGAAATTCAATAGATTTTCAGCATAACCTGTATAGCTTTCGGAATAGAGCCTAACAAAGGGTTAAACCATAGCATAATATAACATAAATTGGAGTTATTGCACATTGAAAACCGCATAATTGTGTGACTGGTTCAAAAGGAGAATAAAAAAGGGTATAACAAAGCTAACTTTCCTTCCATAGGCAGATTTTGGGAAGCGCATTAAGTCTTACAGCTCTATGCCGTTATACCGCTTATGCTGCCGTAGATCTTTTTTCCAGCAGGTCGATGATATTGAAGTCAGTGTGCTTAAGCCAAGCATCTGAGTGAATATTTATTGCAGCCATGGGTGGCCAAAGCAAACCTCATCTTAGAACTTCTGCTTCTGTACGCTTCAATATCATAATCAATAAAAAGCCTCTTGTTGTTTCTTTCAGCTGTTGTACGCCTTTTATACCTCTGGCGAAAAGCCTTGCTATTACGAGGTACAGGTGGATAAAGCCTTAAATCATCCCCAGGCTTAAGATAAACAGTCCTGCCATAAGGCGAGTCAGTGCATTTACAAGGCTTATCGATACCCTTGTAATCAAACCAACACCTGTACTT